>NZ_AFWF01000326.1 GCF_000222605.1 Vibrio ichthyoenteri ATCC 700023
GCCTTTTTTTATACCAATTTAAAGGAAATTCGGAGGAAGGGATGCGAGTTTTAAAGTTTGGAGGATCGTCACTAGCTGACGCGGACCGTTTTTTAAGAGCGGCAGACATTGTGGCGAACAATGCGCAACAAGAAGATGTAGCCGTTGTGCTCTCAGCACCCGGTAAAACAACCAATAAATTGGTCGCGGTGATTGAAGCTGCGCTCAAGAACGCTGATGCCGAAAATCAAATTGCGGATTTGGAAGATGCATTTCGTGGTTTGTTTGAAGAAATCAAACAAGCACTGCCGAACATTGATGGCAGCGCTTACAACCAACAAGTTAAATCGTCACTGAGTCAACTACGACAATTCGTTAATGGTATTGGCCTATTGGGCATGTGCCCTGACAATGTCAACGCCCGTATTATCAGTAAAGGTGAGCGAGTTTCTATCCAGCTAATGAAAGCGGTATTGGAAGCGAAAGGCCAACCTGCGAGCTTGATTGATCCTGTGGAGTATCTATTTGCTCGCGGTGAGCATTTAGAAGCGATGGTGGATGTTGATATCTCAACGCAAAACTTCCGTCAAAAAACATTGCCGCAAGGCCACGTTAATATCATGCCGGGCTTTACTGCGGGCAATGAGAAAGGCGAACTGGTGACCCTTGGTCGTAACGGTTCTGACTACTCGGCGGCTGTTCTAGCAGCCTGCTTGCGTGCAGACTGCTGTGAAATTTGGACTGACGTTGATGGTGTATACAACTGTGATCCTCGCTTGGTTGCGGATGCTCGTCTACTGAAATCACTGAGTTACCAAGAAGCGATGGAGTTGTCCTATTTTGGCGCCTCTGTGTTGCATCCAAAAACGATCGCTCCGATCGCTCAATTCCATATTCCTTGCCTGATCAAAAATAGCTTTAACCCACAAGGCGCTGGTACCCTAATTGGCCAAGATACGGGCGAAGATAATTTAGCGATTAAAGGCATTACGACGCTAAGCGACCTAACCATGGTCAACGTTTCTGGCCCAGGCATGAAAGGCATGGTTGGCATGGCGAGTCGTGTATTTGGCGCCATGTCTTCATCGGGTGTCTCTATTGTTTTGATCACGCAGTCTTCTTCTGAATACAGCATCAGTTTTTGTATCGAAGCTCAAGATAAAGCCATTGCCCAGCAAGCGCTTTGCGATGCCTTTGAGCTTGAACTGAAAGATGGTTTGCTTGAGCCGGTAGAGTATATCGACCATGTTGCGATCGTAACGTTAGTTGGTGATGGTATGCGCACTTCGCGCGGTGTTGCTTCGCAATTCTTCTCATCTTTGGCTGAAGTGAACGTAAACATTGTCGCGATTGCCCAAGGTTCATCAGAGCGTGCTATCTCGGCGGTGATCCCTGAAGATAAAATCTCTGAAGCGATCAAAGCGTGTCACGAGAATCTATTTAATTCTAAACACTTCCTTGATGTGTTTGTCGTCGGTGTCGGCGGTGTTGGTGGTGAGCTGGTGGATCAGATCCAGCGTCAACAGGCCAAACTCGCTGAGAAAGGCATCGTGCTACGTGTGTGTGGCCTTGCCAATAGTAAAGGCGTATTGCTTGATGGGGAAGGCTTGCCGCTGGACCATTGGCGCGACCGAATGAACGCGGTGAGTGAGCCTTTAAGCCTAGCGAGCCTAAGTTCACTGGTACAACGCAACCATATCATTAACCCAGTATTGGTGGATTGTACTTCCAGTGAAGTAATAGCCAATCAATATGCCGATTTCCTTGCTGCAGGCTTCCACGTTGTCACACCCAACAAGAAAGCCAATACCGCCAGCATGTCTTACTACCATCAGTTGCGCGATGTGGCGCGTAGCTCTCGTCGTAAACTGATGTATGAAACCACGGTTGGCGCAGGTTTGCCTGTAATTGAAAACTTACAGAACCTTATTTCTGCTGGTGATGAGCTAGAACGCTTTACGGGTATTTTGTCTGGCTCGCTCTCTTATATCTTCGGCAAACTCGATGAAGGTATGACCTTGAGCCAAGCAACCAATATCGCGAAAGATAATGGTTTTACAGAACCAGACCCTCGTGATGATCTTTCGGGTATGGATGTGGCGCGTAAACTGCTTATTCTTGCGCGTGAAGCGGGGATGGCGTTAGAGCTTGAAGATGTGATTGTCGACCAAGCTTTGCCACCGGGTTTTGATGATTCAGGCAGTGTCGAAGAGTTCATGGCTCGTCTACCGGAAGCGGATGCTTACTTCCAAGAGCAAGTCGCTAAAGCGGCAGAAGAAGGGAAAGTATTGCGCTATGTGGGTGAAATCGCTAATGGTCAATGTCGCGTAAGTATTGCCGCTGTCGATGAAAATGACCCAATGTTCAAGATTAAAGATGGTGAAAATGCCTTGGCATTCTTTAGCCGCTATTACAACCCAATTCCGCTTGTACTGCGTGGTTATGGCGCAGGAACAGAAGTCACGGCTGCAGGTGTCTTTGCTGACGTGATGCGTACTTTAGGCTGGAAGTTAGGGGTGTAATGATGAGTAGTGGTATGGATGTCGTTGTGTACGCCCCAGCATCAATTGGCAATGTCAGTGTTGGATTTGATGTCTTGGGCGCCGCTGTTTCGCCAATCAGTGGTGAACTGCTGGGTGATCGCGTACTGGTTAAAAAAGGCAGCGAGATGTTTAGTCTGGCCACGGCTGGCAACTTTGTTGCCAAGCTACCTGCCGAACCGAAAGAAAATATTGTCTATGATTGCTGGCGCGTCTTTGCTCGAGAGTTGGACAAAAAGGGAATCGAACTATTACCCGTCGCGATGACACTTGAGAAAAACATGCCGATTGGTTCTGGTTTAGGTTCAAGTGCTTGCTCGATTGTGGCTGCGTTGGATGCTCTAAATCGATTCCACGCTCAACCCTTGAATGAAATGGAACTTCTCGCCTTAATGGGCGAGATGGAAGGCCAGATCTCGGGGGGAATTCATTACGATAATGTCGCACCATGTTACCTAGGCGGCTTGCAGCTGATGCTTGAAGAGCTGGGTATTATTAGCCAAGAAGTTCCGTGTTTTGATGAATGGTTCTGGGTGATGGCTTATCCGGGTATTAAGGTTTCAACTGCAGAAGCGCGTTCGATCTTACCGTCACAATATCGTCGTCAGGATGTGATCGCCCATGGTCGAAATCTAGCCGGTTTCATCCACGCTTGTCATTCAAACCAGCCTGAACTTGCTGCAAAAATGATCAAAGACGTGATCGCAGAACCATATCGTGAGAAACTGTTACCCGGTTTTGCTAATGCACGCAAGTACGCGGCATCAGCTGGAGCACTGGCTACTGGTATTTCCGGTAGTGGACCGACGTTATTTAGTATCTGCAAAGAGAAAGATACCGCAGAGCGTGTAGCTCGATGGCTCGAACAAAACTACGTACAAAATGAAGAGGGATTCGTTCATGTTTGTCGTTTGGACAAGCAAGGTTCGATCGTTACAGGAAGTGAGCTATGAAGCTGTACAATATCAAAGAAAATGATGAACAAGTTTCCTTTGGCCAAGCCGTGCGCCAAGGATTAGGTCGTAACCAAGGCCTATTTTTTCCATCGCAACTGCCTCAGTTTGACGATGTAGACGCGCTTTTAGATGAAGATTTCATCTCGCGCAGTAGTAAAATTTTATCTGCTCTTATCGGCGATGAATTACCGCAAGATCAAGTGAATGCCATGGTTGATGCTGCATTCCAATTCCCAGCTCCGATCAAACAAGTTAAAGAGGGTGTCTACGCTTTGGAATTATTCCATGGTCCGACATTGGCCTTTAAAGACTTTGGTGGCCGCTTTATGGCTCAGTCGCTGGCTGCGGTTTCGACCGGTGGAAAAATTACCATTTTGACCGCGACCTCAGGTGATACTGGCGCGGCGGTAGCACACGCCTTTTATGGCATGCAAGACATCAACGTGGTGATCCTGTACCCGAAAGGGAAGATCAGCCCATTACAAGAAAAGTTGTTCTGTACTCTGGGTAATAATATCCATACCGTCGCGATTGATGGTGACTTCGATGCTTGCCAAGCGTTGGTGAAACAAGCTTTTGACGATGCAGAATTGCGTGAAGAGATCGGCCTTAACTCGGCTAACTCAATTAACATTGCTCGCTTGATGGCGCAAATTTGCTACTACTTTGAAGCGGCTTCTCAGCTCACCAAAGCGCAGCGTGAAAATTTAGTTATTTCGGTACCAAGTGGTAACTTTGGTAACCTAACTGCAGGTCTATTGGCTAAAGCATTAGGTTTACCAATCAAACGCTTTATCGCGGCAACCAATGCTAATGATACCGTGCCTCGCTATCTTGAAACGGGTAAGTGGGAACCAAAGCCAACAGTTGCGACTACATCAAATGCGATGGATGTTAGTCAGCCAAACAACTGGCCTCGTATCGAAGAGTTGTGTGGCATTAAACAGTGGGGCTTAGATACCTTAGGTAAGGGCGTGGTTTCTGATGAGCAAAGCGCGGCATCAGTACGTGAGCTCAATGAATTGGGCTATTTGTGTGAACCACATGGCGCGATTGCTTACCGAGTGTTAGATGAGCAATTGGCTGAAGGCGAAACGGGATTATTCTTGTGTACAGCCCACCCCGCTAAATTTAAAGAAGTGGTGGATGACATTTTAGCCACAGATATCGACTTACCAGCACCGCTTGCTAAGCATGCCGCGATGGAGTTGCTCTCTGAAGATCTTGCGAATGATTTTTCAGCATTAAAACAAGTTCTGCGTAAAGCAAACCGATAGTTGGTCGAGATGTGTGCTTGAATGAAAAAAGGTCGCCTTGGCGACCTTTTCTGTTTTTGCTATTGCCCAATAGGGCACTATTTGTTCAACGCAAAGATTGGCAAGGACAAATGCCAGCGAATCGCCCCCAATCGGATTACCAAGGTGGTGACCACGCCAGCTAAGAATGCCGCATCATTACTGAAATCCATGGCTAAGGTTGCGGTGTGGACGACACCACCGGCAATACATGCCGTAGCGTAGACTTCACTTCTCAGAACCATCGGCACTTCCCGCGCCAATACGTCTCGAATGATACCGCCGCCACAACCAGTAATTACGCCCATAATAATCGCAATCACTGCTGACTCTTGATACATCATCGCTTTTTCAACGCCAATGCCGACAAATACTGCCAGACCGACTGCATCACAAACGGGCAAAATCCACCAAGCAACGCGCTTAGGGCGACGAACGACGAGCATGGTGATCAAGCAAGTGATTAAAATCACCCAGATATAGTTCGTATCCTTGATCCAAAAAACAGGCGTTGCGCCAAGAGCCATATCACGAATAGTGCCGCCACCAATTGCGGTTACGCTACCTAGTACAGCGACACCAAAAGGGTCCATTTTTAAACGACCCGCCAGTAAAACCCCAGAAACAGCAAAAATCGCGGTGCCAAAAAGGTCGATTAAATAGATCAGCATGGAATCCATGAAAAGAAGAGCTCTCTGATAATAAGTAGTAATAAATGCAAGCCAAACGGACAAATGTGAGGTTTTTATCCGCTTGGACCGCTAATTCGGCGCGCATAGTACGAGATATTCGTGCTATGCGTTACTGCTTTTGTCTGACTGTTTCGAAGAGCTCACAAACTTGTTCAATTGCATCCAGAGTTCGTGGTGTTGGGCGGTTAATCCAGCTCGAGTTCAAGGTCCAAATTTGCTGCTGCTTTATTGCTTGAAGCTGCTCTTGCCACGACTGCCACATGCCGCTGTTCTCTATCGCATGACGAGAGGTAAAAATAACCTGAGGATTGGCCACAATCACTTGCTCTAAACCTACTTGTGGGTAAGGCGCGGCACTATTTTCGAACACATTCACCCCGCCACAAAAGCGAAACACTTCACTCGGCCAGCGATCTTGAGCCACGGTAATGATCGGTTTTTCGCTTAGCTGGTAGAAGTAACTGATTTTTTCGTCAGTGTTGTATTGCTGTTGATAAGCGGCAAGTTGTGAACGGAAATGGCTAGCCACTTGCTCACCAACCGTGGGGTCGTCGGCGTATTGGCTCAGTTGTTCGACATTGAGGGCAATATCTTCTAATGATTTGGTCTTAACGTTATAAATAGTGAAGCCGAATTGAGCCAGTTTATCTAATTCTTTGGCTGGGTTACCGCCAGGCCAAGCGATGATCAAGTCAGGTTGTAGTGCGATAATTCGTTCTACGTTGATGCTTTGATAGTTGGCGATCGTTTCGAGGAGTTTAGCTTGCTCTGGGTAATCACTGTGTTCGCTGACGGCGACCAGTTTATCACCTAGGCCAGCCGCATAAGCAAGTTCAGTCGTTGATGGAGCAAGGCTGATTACTCGATCAATCGTTTGCGCAGAAAGAGAAAAACTGACAAGCGAGAGAATAAGACTCAGTTTAAACATTACAATCCTTGGTAAATTGCGCCCATGATGAGGCTTTGAAGTGTCACCCAGATCCACAAACGGCTCACCAAGAGTCTGCGCACTTGGTCAAGATGAATAGCGGAAGGGGCGATGCGCCCGCCAAGTTTGGCGCGCAGGGCTTTGTGTTGTTGATAAATTGCGGGGCCAGCTAAAGAGAGTTGCAACTTAGCACCGACAGCGATCAGTAGCCAAGCGGGTCCAGGCAGAGGCCATAAAGCTGCTTGTTGACGTATTAAAGCTAAACAGGCTTGGCCGCGTTGACCACAGGCGATCAAGAGCGCCAGTATTCGAAGTGGAATTATATCGAGAGCGGCGAGCATTTTCACTGCGGGCAATCCAAAGGGCATAAACTGCTGTCGAGACGGAGACCATGCGCGTGCTAACTCCATCGTCATGCGATACATAAATGCACCAATACCACCGGCAATTGCATACCAAAACAGTACGGCTGCGACACTACGGCCATAGCTCATTATCAGCGTTTCGCTGCCTGCTTTACCAAGGCCTAGTAGCGATAAACTGTCGGTGGTGCGGTTGAGCCAAGGCACAAGTAGTTGCTTGGCGGCATTCTTATTGTCATTAGCAAGTTGTGCAGTAAGGTTGTTGGCCAGTTGATTGGTATTGCGCCAGTCGAGCGCGAGTAGCAGAAAGGCCAAGTCAAACAGCTGTGGTTGCCAGACCAGATTTTGCAATGCTAATAATACCATCAACATCGGTACTATCATCATAAGCAGGGCGAGACTGCCAGAAAGTAAGCTTTGTGAGTAGTGACTCTGGGTGTTTACTTTTTCCGCCAATTGTTCGGCAAATTTATGCCATAGGATGGCCGGATGGGCTTCGCGAGGAAAAGGAAGAATCCAGTGACAAAGCAGAGCGCCCCACATGACGAGGAGCGCTCCATTTGCAAATAGCTGATTAAAAAGATCATCCATGATTGTTTAATACTAAGCCTTTAGCAATTCAACCATTTTGATAACCATTTCTGAAGAGCTTTGCGCTGCAAGAGGCAGGAACTCATCAAAGCTCATGGTCGCTTCTTTGTCGGCTACGTCAGAGATTGCGCGTACGACTACAAATGGTACTTGGAATTGATGACAAGTCTGCGCAATAGCAGAAGCTTCCATCTCTACCGCAATGACAGTAGGGAAGTGTGTGCGGATAAATGCTTGACGCTCAGCGGTGCAAACAAATGCATCACCGGTACAGATCAGGCCACGCACTGCGTGTTTGTCTTCCATTTGAGTCAACGCTTGCTCTGCGATGTTCATTAGATTTGCATCAGCAATGAACGCCGCTGGCTGTTGTGCCATTTGACCCATTTCGTAACCAAAAGCGGTCACATCGGCATCGTGGTGACGGACTTCTGTTGAGATAACAACGTCGCCTAGGTTTAGGCTAGAGTCAAAACCGCCTGCAGAACCGGTGTTAATAACAACGTCAGGTTGGTATTCATCAAGCAAAATGGTGGTGCCGATTGCCGCTGCTACTTTACCGATACCTGATTGCAGTAGCACTACGTCTACACCATTCAGTTGACCAGAAAAGAAAGTACAACCTGCTTTTTTCACTTCTTGGCAGTTGTCGATAGAGTCTTTTAGGATGGAAACTTCTTGTTCCATCGCGCCGATAATGCCGATTTTCATAATGGGCTAAACCTAGGTAATAAATGAAAGTGAGCAAAGTTTACCATGAAGCTTTGCTGGCCTGAACTCATTATCGAGCCCAGATTGAGTAACATTGCGCTCAAAACAAGCAATTGGCTGACTCAAATTGCAGTTGCGGTGCGTTATGTATTCACCTATAATCCGCGCTTCGCGTAGCGGCTGAATCAGAGATTGGCTACTACAAAATATAAACCTACTCTTATTAGGAGAGCATTATGTCTCTGAATGCAGAAACTAAAGCAGCAATCGTTGCAGAATACGCACAATCTGAAGGCGACACTGGTTCACCAGAAGTACAAGTAGCACTACTTACTGCTTCTATCAACCACCTACAAGGTCACTTCAAAGCTCACAAAGGCGATCACCACAGCCGTCGTGGTCTTCTACGTATGGTTTCTAGCCGTCGTAAGCTTCTTGATTACTTGAAAGGCAAAAACCTTGCTCGTTACCAAGATCTAATCAAACGTCTAGGCCTACGTCGCTAATTAGCGGCTGCATAGAACAGTTTGTAAAAAAGGGGCTTATGCCCCTTTTTTTATTGCCTAAAATCCCCCAATTACCTCTAAGTAGTTTATACTACTGTCCGGCTGAAACAGTTGTTACTGTTGATGCCAGCAAAAATCATAATGACTCATCGCATTACAGTCACCGATGTCGGCCAACAGGTCGCGACTATTCAAAAGCCATTGAGCGGTTCTGCAGTGTCTTTTCACTAGTCGCGATTCGTAATGTTTTGGGTTTTTTCTTAACTTAGTCTGGGTATTTATACTCAGTACAAGGAATAACAATGTTCGAAAAACCAGTTGTTAAAACGTTCCAGTACGGTAACCACACGGTTACTCTAGAAACTGGCGTAATCGCTCGTCAAGCTACTGCTGCTGTTATGGTTACTATGGACGATACTGCGGTATTCGTATCTGTAGTAGGTAAAAAAGAAGCAGTTGAAGGTCAAGACTTCTTCCCACTAACAGTAAACTACCAAGAGCGTACTTACGCTGCAGGTAAAATCCCTGGTGGTTTCTTCAAGCGTGAAGGTCGTCCTTCTGAAGGTGAAACTCTGACTGCTCGTCTAATCGACCGTCCGATTCGCCCACTATTCCCATCTGCATTCAAAAACGAAGTGCAAATCATCGCAACTGTTATGTCTGTGAACCCTAACGTTCAACCAGACATGGTAACAATGATCGGTACTTCTGCTGCACTTGCTATCTCTGGTCTACCATTCAATGGTCCTATCGGTGCTGCACGTGTAGGTCACATCGATGGTCAACTAGTGCTTAACCCAAGCATGACTGAACTTGCTACATCTAAACTAGATCTAGTCGTTTCTGGTACTGAAAACGCAGTACTAATGGTTGAATCAGAAGCTGACAACCTAACTGAAGAAGAAATGCTTTCTGCAGTTGTATTTGGTCACGATCAACAACAAGTTGTTATCAATGCAATCAATGAGTTCGCAGCTGAAGTTGCAACTCCAGCGTGGAACTGGGAAGCACCAGCAGTAAACACTGAGCTTAAAGCTCTTGTTGCTGATCTAGCTGAAACCCGTCTTGCTGATGCATACCAAATCACTGAGAAAATGGCTCGTTACGAGCAAGTTGGCGCAATCAAGAACGACGTTGTTGCTGCACTTCTAGCACAAGACGAAAACCTAGCTGAGCGCGAAATCCGTGGCATGCTTGGTTCTCTAGAGAAGAAAGTAGTACGTAGCCGCATCATCGCTGGCCACCCACGTATCGATGGTCGTGAAAAAGACATGGTTCGTGCGCTAGACGTACGTACTGGTGTACTTCCACGTACTCACGGTTCTTCACTATTTACTCGTGGCGAAACGCAAGCGATCGTTACTGCGACTCTAGGTACGCAACGTGACGCGCAAATCATCGACGAACTAACGGGTGAGCGTAAAGATCACTTCCTACTACACTACAACTTCCCTCCATACTGTGTAGGCGAAACTGGTTTTGTAGGTTCTCCTAAGCGTCGTGAAATCGGCCACGGTAAACTAGCTAAACGTGGTATTGCTGCAGTAATGCCTTCTGTTGAAGAATTCCCATACACCATCCGTGTTGTATCAGAAATCACTGAATCTAACGGTTCATCTTCAATGGCTTCTGTATGTGGTACTTCTCTAGCACTTATGGATGCTGGTGTGCCAATCAAAGCTTCTGTTGCGGGTATCGCAATGGGTCTTGTTAAAGAAGGCGACGATTTCGTTGTTCTTTCTGACATTCTTGGCGATGAAGATCACCTAGGTGACATGGACTTTAAAGTAGCAGGTACTAACGCTGGTATCACTGCACTTCAAATGGACATCAAGATCGAAGGTATCACTAAAGAGATCATGCAAATTGCTCTTAACCAAGCGCAAGGTGCACGTAAGCACATCCTTTCTGTAATGGATGAAGCTATCTCTGGCGCTCGTGAAGAGATCTCTGAATTCGCTCCACGTATTTACATGATGAAGATCAGCTCTGAGAAGATCAAAGATGTTATCGGTAAAGGCGGCGCAGTTATCCGTGCTCTAACTGAAGAGACAGGTACTACGATCGAAATCGAAGACGACGGTACTATCAAGATTGCAGCAACTGAAGGCGCTGCAGCGAAAGAAGCAATTCGTCGTATCGAAGAGATCACTGCTGAAGTTGAAGTAGGTCGTATCTACACTGGTAAAGTTGCTCGTCTAGCGGACTTCGGTGCGTTCGTAACAATTCTTCCAGGTAAAGATGGCCTAGTACACATCTCTCAAATCGCTGACAAGCGTGTTGAGAAAGTGTCTGACTACCTAGCTGAAGGCCAAGAAGTTCAAGTTAAAGTACTTGAAATCGACCGCCAAGGCCGTGTACGTCTAAGCATGAAAGAAGCAGTAGAACAGCCAGCAGAAGCTGCAGCTGAAGCGAAACCAGCGGCTGACGCTGAGTAATCGCATCTATTAGCTTATTGAGCTAAAAGCATGTTATAAAGGGGGCGTTTCGCCCCCTTTTTTTATGTGTAGTAAAGCCAATTTAGCTAAGGACTAGCTGGCCAGAGATACGTGCTAGCGGTGACTTATTAGTGTGAGAACGTCATTACCGGACCACGAGGTAAAGTAAAACACTCGGGCAGTTTAGGTATACACTATAGGTTGGTAACAGGAGTATATATTCGTGAAATGGTTTCAAACCCTAACGCTTGGCTTAAGCATTTTGGTTGCGACAGGTTGTAGTACAACTTCTAACCAGCAGTGGGTTTATCCACCCATGGCCGTTCCTCTGCAGGCAAGTATGCAGCAAGAGGTGCAAATTGCGCGCTTATCACAATTGCTGATGCGTCCTGATTTGTCTGATGAACTACGCGCAAAAATGTTGTTTGAACGTGGTAACTACTACGACAGTGTTGGCTTACGCGATCTTGCTCGCTTGGACTACAGTCAGTCATTACAACTTAACCCATCACAACCTGATTTATTCAACTTGCTGGGTGTGTACTACACACAAGTAGGCGAGTTTGATGCCGCGTATGAAGCTTTCGATTCTACGCTCGATCTTGATCCTGAAAACTCCTACGCAGTACGTAATAGAGCGATAGCGCTTTACTATGGCGACCGTATTGAGTTAGCGATTGAAGATATTGATGCCCATTTTGCTGAGCAGCCGGAAGACCCGTTTCGCGCGTTGTGGGTTTACCTTATTAAGCTAGAGCAAGATCCAGAAGCTGCGCGTCAGTTATTAATGAAGCAATACCAGCAACGTGACAATCAATGGGGCTGGGTGCTAGTGGCAATTACTCTCGGTGACGTGAGTGAAGAGCAAGCATTTAAAGCCATTATTGCTGGCACGCGAGATAACACCGTATTGGCGCAGCGACTGACAGAAGCGTATTTCTATTTAGGTAAGCGTTATCAGCATCAAGGTGATTTTGCCGGTGCAATATCGATGTATAAGTTAGCGATTTCTTTCAACGTCTATGAATATGTTGAACATCGCTATTCCTTCTTGGAGCTCACACGAATCTTTACGCAGATTAAAGCAGAGCAAATGGCTAAAGTTAAGCAGGAAGAAGCAGCCCAGCCATAGTCTCCTCGTCTTGAGTGTATCGGCATACTGTCGAAAATTAACCGCTTTTATTGGCGGTTTTTTATTGCTCAAAACTTAAAAAAGTCTAAAATAGTTAGCCTTGCTAACTAAATGTGCTCACCATGTTCTTAGAAGAGAGTCTGATTGAATTAGAACGTTTCTGTTCTAAAGCTTGGCGTGTTTATGCCAAAGAAGATCCTATGTGTCATTTAAGCTTCAATGAATTTGATTACTTAAAAGTGATACAGCAATACCCTGATGGGGTACGCATTACCGATCTTGCTGAGGAGTTACGTATTACGAAACCATCGGCGTCGAACATGGTGGCGCGTCTTGAGAAGAAAGGCTTAGTACGTGGTGTCGCTTGTCAGGAAGATGCTCGAGCAAAACGAGTCATGTTAACTGAGAAAGTCGTAAAGGATATGTCTTTAGAACAGGTGGTGTACCAACAGATCGCAACGGATCTCAACCAATCGCTGTCAAAGCAGGAAGCAGAACAACTGGTGCAGTTATTAAATAAAGCACTTCATAAATAAAATTTTAACCATTTAGTTAGCCTTGCTAACTAATAATATTAAGCACTATTTTTGCTTGGTGAAGAAATGCAAGATTCAATTTATAAACAATTTTGGCGTTATGCGATCCCAACCATTGCCGCCATGCTTGTCAACGGCTTGTATCAAGTGGTTGATGGTATTTTTATTGGTCGTTATGTTGGCGCTGAGGGACTGGCCGGGATTAACGTCTCATGGCCGGTAATTGGTTCAATCCTTGGTATTGGTATGTTGGTTGGTGTCGGGACTGGTGCGCTTGCTTCGATCAAACAAGGTGAAGGTAATGCTGCTGGAGCTAAAGGAATATTAGCGACCGGTTTACTCTTATTAGCGTTGGTTGCTCCAATCGTCTCAACCACACTATATCTGTTTTCTGATACGTTTTTATTGTGGCAAGGTGCGCAAGGTCGAATTTTAGAACTAGGTAGTCAATATCTGCATATTCTGATTTTTGCTTGTGTATTTTCACTGGGTTCGATTGCAACGCCATTTTTACTGCGCAATGATGGCAGTCCTAATCTCGCTACCATTTTGATGGTGATCGGTGCGATTGCCAATATCATTCTCGACTACATTTTTATTGCTTTACTTGGTTGGGAGTTGCAAGGCGCGGCAATTGCAACCGCAATGTCACAAATGATTGTCACCCTACTTGGTGTAAGTTATTTCTTCTCGAGCAAAGCCAATATGCGTTTACGTTTGAGCGATCTACGCATCCAGTTTGCCGAGGTACCTCGAATTGTTGCTATCGGTATGTCGAGCTTCTTTATGTATGCATACGGCTCGATGATGGTCGCGCTACACAATAGCTTATTTGCTGATTATGGTAGTGGTATTCTGATTGGTGCATACGCGATTCTTGGCTATATCGTGACAGTCTATTACCTCATTGTTGAAGGTGTCGCAAATGGTATGCAGCCTCTTGTAAGCTATAACCATGGTGCGCGTAACCAAGAAAATATTCGCAAGCTATTGCAGATCGCGATGGGCACGGCGGTGCTAGGCGGCGTAGCCTTTGTCGTCGTGCTCAATCTCTTTCCACGCGAATTTGTATCGGTCTTCAACTCAAGCGATGCTGAGCTGATGGAAAATGCAGTGATTGGTATTCGTCTACATATGTTCGCCATGTTCTTGGATGGTTTCTTAGTGGTGGCTGGTGCTTATTACCAATCAATCAACAAGAGCAGCAAAGCGATGTTCGTGACCATCGGCAACATGGTGATTCAACTGCCGTTCTTGTTCATCATGCCGAAATTGATGGGCGTACCGGGTATTTGGATTGCTTATCCACTATCAAATATCGCGTTGAGTATCGTGGTGATGTGGATGCTGTGGCGTGACGTCAAACGGATGATTCTCCCGCCGAGTCAGCCGATGACCTTGGCCAGTTAATTGATACATAAAGAGGATAAGCTTGCTTATCCTCTTTTGTTTTGCACGAGATCTTGCTGATTCAAGCACCGAACCATGGTTGCGATCGAGTCGATGGCATGATGTGCGGGGACGGCGATTCGCGGTTGCTTAGTCGATAAATAATTGTGTATATAGCGATAGATCGTTTGCCATTGTTCAACGCGTGGTTGACTCAGTTTCTGTGCGTAGACGCAAGGCAGCCAGCGTTCAAAGGTCTGCCAAAATTGCTTGTCCCAGTTAATTGTCGTGGGCAGCAATGCTTGTAAATCTATCACGCTTAGTTCAGATACAGGTGTGAGAACGCCTAGTCCTATCTGGTGTCGCTCATCTTTATCGATTACCGAAAGTCTGTGCCACTTTTCGTTCCACCAACTGAGAGTGCGATGTTGTACGCTGTGCTCAGTATGAGGATGGTTAAGTGAGTAGTGATAGTAATACAGAGAAACTGTGCCTTGTCGTATGGGATCGCTATAAGCGGTGATCGCCGCGCCGCGGAGAAAGCTTTCGTGTTCCAACAGCCAGTTGGTTTTGGCTGGAAACGAAAGGTGCTGTTTGAGGTTTTGCAAATGCGCATGAGCGGCATAAACCGGGCGCATCAATGCATTGTGTGGGTCTTTGCCCTGTTTGAGCATCGCATGTTTTTCATCACAATAAGCCAGTTGATCAAATTGGCTACGAGCGAGAATCTTTTGATAGGTCTTTTCGGCTCGAATCAGCACATCTGTTTCTCCTTCCATCGAGCTTTCTTTTGCTTTTAGCGCATATTGGCTGCTATTGCGCCAAGAGAGGGAGTCATCATTCAAATTGGCTATCGTTTCCGCCCGTGCGTTGTCAGAAAGCAGGTAAACGTAGCCACTGTTAATATCGAGCGTACAAAGCGTCCACAACTGGGCAAATTCTTGCTTGGTGGTACTGGCCTTGATACCACTTCGGCAGGGCTGGATATGGCTAAAGGTATACAGAGTATGCTCGGTTGCCTGCGCCAATGCGTACTGTTCAATATAATAGGAATAATGATTCAGTAGTTCGCATAGCTGAGTGAGATGCTGAGCAAACATTTTATTGCTTAACCCAAGGTGGCTTTGTAATGAACTGGGTTTAATGCCTTGTGCCAGTGCATCGAGCCAAGGTTGGAGTCTTTTGGCGATAAGATCAGGGTTTGGCTGTGAAACAACAGTTTGGCAGGTTGTACATTGGAGACGCTGACTCCCAATGTGGGTACGGCCATAGCGTTGCCATGTATTGTTCTCGTGGTGCGTGCAGTGGCAGTGGCGCGGAAAGTCGGCTGGGTATCTGCGTTGCTCGATTTCTCGTGCTAGAGCAAGAATAGGTGGATTGAGCAACACAGGAGGATAGGCACCGCATAAATCGCAGTGCCAAGCCGGGTAGCCAAGTCTATCGGAATAACGATAAAGAGTTTCATTGGGGTTACCGCAATTAGCGCAACCGAAGGTCTTACAGCCGTTATAATTTTGTCGAAAAGCCAAGGCCATTTTCTCATATTAGATGGTCGTTAGCGGCTTACATCCACTTGACGACCAAGTGCGGGTACGGTGATGTTTTTACGTAATTTGAATTGCTCAATCAATACCTGCATAACAGGCTCGCCTTGGGAAAGGGGCTTACCCTCGGCAAACACATGATAACCATCACCACCACTGGCTGCGTATGAATAAGTTGCAACGCTGTATTGGCGGGTCTCTTCGACGGGCTTACCATTAATTTTCAGGCTGATTAGGCGTTGATTTTCCGCTTTGGTGCTATCGTAGGTCGCTTCAATACCGGAGAACTGTGCTAAGCCGTAAGGCAGGGTATAGCTGTATTCAAGCAATTGTTTTACTTGCTGACCGCTAATTGAAACCATCGCGAGTTTATCGGTAAATGGGAATACGTTCATCACATTTTCCAATGTTACATCGCCTTGGTTTAAGTCAACTCGGATACTGCCAGAGCTCATCATAGCAATATCGGCTTGCGCTGCGTCGCGCATCATATCCGCGACCAAGTTACCAATGTTCGATTCACGGTAGTAACGACGGAAAGCGGTGTCATCAATGGTCGCAATGGTCTGGTTGAGCTCAGGAAATTGCTTACGAGCATTATCGATAAGATTGCCCGTTTTCTGATCTCGTTTCAGTTTGTCTGCTTCAACGGGAATTAGTTTACCATTGAGGAACGTGACTTGGTTGCTTTCAGTATCGACCTCAAACTTGGTGTAACCAAGGTATTTGCCTTGGCCAAATGTAAGGCCAACCACCGTGCCTGTCTCAGGATGTACCACCGGTTTCCAAAGACCGTGATCAGAGTGGCCACCAAAAATAACGTCCACATTTTTTAGCTGGCCGGCCATGGCGTAATCTTCATCGAAGCCGCGTTGTACTTCGGGATCTGCTTCTTTGTCGGTTTGCATCGGTGCGGTTTTGTTTTGGTGTGTGAGCACCACGACCATATCGACGTCATCGTGAATTTTATCAACCCAGAATTGCGCAACAGCAATTGGATCATCGATGGTCAAACCCTTACGATTGCCTTTCCACATAGTGTTGTAGAAAGCATCAATGCCCATCACTCCAACCACGCCAATACGCACTCCATCACGCTCGACGATAGTATAAGGCTGTGCAAAAGGTGCCTCATTTTGTTCAAACTTAATATTGGCATTTAGCACCGGATAAGCGGCGCGAGGCATGGTTTCTTTAAGGGCTTTCCAGCCGTATTCAAATTCATGGTTACCGAGAGTGATCGCGTCGTAATCCATTGCGCTGTACAAGTCGAATGCGAGCTTACCTTGTGTTTTTTTCGATAGTGAACCAGTAAAAATATCTCCCGCATCAAACAGGAAGCTGGTTTGTTCTTGCGCGCGAGTCTCTTTGATTAGTGTGGCAAGATAAGGAATGCCACCGATACGCGTAATATCAGGATTCCAAAAAGCATCCACAGGTTCATAGACGCTTTCGATATCGTTGGTGTGGAGTAGAGTGACTTGTTTTACTTCCGCCAGTGCGGAGAACGAACTGGTCATCAATAGAGTACTAAGTGAGAGGGCGAGCGGTGTTTTTGTCAGCGTTTTCATTATAGAAACCAAAGGCAGCAAATTAATGGCGCAGAATATAGATAAGCACATCATTAAAATTAGTGAGTAATCTCACAATAAAAAGCAAACGTTTGCCTTGGTGTTTATAAAGTTTCCAAATATGTTGGTTGATGAGCGATATTTGTCATGGCGTGAGGGAAATACGGCACAAAAAAAGCCAACCTGTTTAAGGTTGGCTTCGATGGTTGTTAGCCAGTCGATTAAGACTTAACTTCTAAACCTGCTAAGCGATGCCAGTAACCATTACATTGGCGATCTTCAATTTTAATTGGGTTTTCACCGTGTAAGTTGGCGCGGAATTTATCAACTTCATTCAGTGTATGTAAACCAAGTGGGCTTAAGCGCACCACATCAACCAAGCCTTGCATGCTCGATTGATCATTAATTAGGTTGTAGCAGTAACCTGATTGGGTTTGAATACCATTGAGGTTGAAGACTTCTTGCCCTTCTTGGCTATGCACTTGAATCCCGGTTGGGTATTTAATGCAGCAGGTTTCGCAATCATCTTTGGCTTTGTTTTCGGCACGCGCAGTAAAACAACGAGCAGAGTAGGCCAAAGGCAGGTAACCGTGGCTAAATACTTCCACTTCAAACTGGTTGCGAATGCCCAGTTGCTCACATTGAATCAGCACCTTTTCAAGCCAGTCACGCGATAGCTCTACCGGCATGCACCAACGGGTCATTCCCTGCTTTAAAAACAGATTCAGAGTATGTGCATTGTAGGTATTGACCGCTGGGCCAACCACAAATGGCACCTTGCTTTCATACGCGAGCTGAATACCCGAAACGTCATTGGCTTCAATGGCAAAATCACCATTATCGATGTATTTCTTCATGATGCTGACTTCACTTGGTGCTTCAAGCAGCGCCATAGTTGATAGCACCACTTGCTTGCCTGAGCCTGCGATCTCTTTAGCAATATCAAACCAATGTGCTGGTTTCATTTCGCGACGTTTAGAGCAAACACTTTCACCAAGATAAATAATATCGGCTGAACTATGCTGTGCTTGTTGATAGAAATCTTCAACGTCTTGTTTTGGCCAAAAATAGAGTAGTGGACCGAGTGCGTATTTCATTAATTCTATTCCTATGCCGTTATTGCCATTTACGGTGATAAGCACCAAGCGTGGTTTGCGTACCTTCAGAGACGTTCGCTAGCGCTGCATCCCAAGCCGCTTCAACACGGTAAGCTTCTGGGTTGGCAAGATAGCGATCAATCGCTGCGCGCCATGTACGAGTGACTTGTTCTACGTAAGCAGGGCTACGTTGGCGACCTTCAATTTTCACCGAAGCAACATTGGCGGCAAATAATTCAGGCAGCATAGAAAGGGTGTTTAAGCTGGTTGGCTCTTCTAACGCATGGTAAATCTTCGATTCACCTTCAATATCAGCCGTAAAGCGGCCTTTGCATAAGGTTGGGTAACCTGCATTTTCACCGGCGCTGTAACGGTCGATCAAAATGTTATTGAGGCGAGATTCTAAGCCTTGCTCAGTTTCTTGCCAGCGCACGTACTTAGCTGGCGAGCAGGCGCCTACGGTATTTGGTGATTCACCTGTCATGTAAGATGACAGGTAACAACGACCTTCAGACATGATGCACAAGCTGCCAAAAGCAAACACTTCCAGCTCTACATCGCTGGTGATGTTGCGTGACAGTTGTTTTACTTGATGGATCGACAATACTCGTGGCAGTACCACACGTTTCACGTTGAAGTTGTTCTTATAGAAATCGATCGCAGCAATGTTAGTTGCCGATGCTTGCACTGAAAGGTGCAATTCCAAATCTGGGTATTTACGTGCTGCGTATTCCAGTACCGCAATATCAGCGACGATAAGGGCATCGACACCCACATCAGCGGCGCGATCAACGGCATTAGTCCAGCGCTCAAAGCCATCAGGGTGAGCGAAGGTATTTAACGCGACATGAATTTTTTTGTTGTGATCGTGCACATATTGCACCGCTTTATCGAGCTTTTTGCCGTTAAAGTTTAGCCCTGCGAAATGGCGGGCATTGGTGTCATCTTTAAAGCCGATGTAAACCGCGTCGGCACCACAGTCGATGGCGGTTTTTAGGGCAGGTAGATTACCTGCAGGGCATAGGAGTTCCATTGCTCAGCTAAACCTATTACTTTCAATATTGCCAGCATTTTATGAAGAATTATGAACGGCAATTTTGATGTAAGGCAGGTTTGAGTGAGTTAACCGACAATTACCTCTTTTGGATAATCATTTTGGTTGTTTATCTCGGTGAATTAGCTTTTGTGACGGCGGTTTTGCATAAATAATTCTTCCACATCTTGCTTTGGCTGTGGACGATAGAAATGGAAGCCTTGAATCGAGTTACAGTTGAGGTTTGACAGTAAGGTGGCTTGTTGCTGGGTTTCAACCCCTTCAGCAACCACAGTCAAATTGAGTGATTTGCCTAAATTGATGATATTTTCGATTACCGTAACCTGTTTCGGTAAGGTATCAATCTCAGTGATGAACGCACGGTCGATTTTTAGCTCATCAAGTGGGAAGCGAGCGAGGTAGGCGAGTGAAGAATAGCCAGTACCAAAGTCATCAATTGATAGGGCAAAGCCGAGTTTTTTGATCGCATTGAGCATTTGCAAAGTGTGTTCACTGTCACTCATCACCGCGCTTTCGGTCAACTCAAACGTAATACAGCTTGGATCAAGCTCGGTGGAACGCAATAATTTTTCCATGTAATCGATCAGTTTCGGGTTACCAAACTGCTCTGGAGAAAGATTGATTGCAACGCGTCCGGGCAATATGCCCTGCATCTTCCAGCGTTTGACTGTGGCAAAAACTTCACGCATCACCACTCGGCCCAAATGTTCAATGAGGCCAGCTCGTTCGGCAACAGGAATAAAGGCACCGGGGCTAATGTAACCTTCCACCGGGTGTTTCCAGCGCACCAAGGCTTCAGCACCGTTGATGCTAAAATCACGCGCGTTAACTTTGGGTTGGTACCACACTTCAAGGCCGTTTTGTTGCAGCGCTTTTTGCAGTTCGATTTCCAGCCATAAACGCATGCGTGCTTCTTTGTTCATCTGATCGTTAAATTTGATCAGGCGATTGCGACCGCGTTCCTTAGCTTCGTACATTGCGGTGTCAGCATTTTGCAGCAAAATGCGTGCATCGTTGCCATCTCCTGGATAGACCACACTGCCAATGGAGCAAGCAAGGCGTTTGCTAAAGTGCTGTAAATCAAATGGCTGGTTGATAAGAGAGATGATTCGATCAGAAAGAGATTCAACCGCGCGATTGTTGTCTGGATTCGGCAAGATTAGACCAAACTCATCGCCGCCTAGATGACCAAGTACCGCTTGCTGAGGCAGTAAACGTTTTAGTCTGCAGGAGACTTCTTTGATTACTTTGTCGCCAATGTGGTGGCCTAAAGAGTCATTGATGTTTTTAAAGTTATCGATGTCGAGGTAGAGCATGATCAACGGTGTTTCGTTTTTGATCAGTTGCTCAAGGCGTTTGGTAAATCCGAAGCGATTATATAACCCAGTCAAAGAATCAAGATGCGCGTCGCAGTGGATGCTAGCATCACTGATTTTTTTTGGTGCTTGCTCAGCATCTTGAATTAATACCAGCTGGGATTCTTCGCCCATGATCATGGCATGAGCTGCTTGCAGCTGAACTTTACGCTCCAAACCGCAACGAGGGCCCGTTAGACAGATGATTGGCGAGTCATGCAGCAGCATTCCTAGCCTATTGTTGAAAACACTCTTGCTGTTCTCATCAATAAACAGTCGTGACAGGTCTTCACCTAATAAATCACTGCTCGACTCAAAACCAAGTAAACGCACGGCGGCAGGGTTGGCTGAGAGGATGCAGTCATTTTCAACCAATAGTAACCCTTCAGGTAACAGCTGGCTCAGTGCCGCGAACTTATTTTCTGACTCTTCGAGAGAGTGAATTAAGATGCTTTTTTCTGAGGTATCAATGGCATGAAGAACGACATATTGCACTTTGTTGTCGAACATAATAGGAGAAATGGCGCACAACAGGCTGGTTTCGAGATCAACGTCGTTGAGTGTGATTTCAGTTTCACTTGATTCGCCCAGTAAAGCACTTTGGTAGTACGGTTTGAGTTGCTGATAAAACTGCTCACCCAAAATTTCACGATCACTTCGCCCGACAAGCTCTTCTTGTGATAGACCCGAAATTTCGCAATAGCGTTCGTTAACCATCACATAGTTATGTTGATCGTCTAAGATGGCCGAGAAAAAGGGACTCTTAGCCGTAATTTGTGTAAACCAATGCTGAAACTGTTGCGATGGCATTCGGGGGGTACCAAGTCTCCAAAGAGAGTGAATAAGTGCTCATATGGGGGTGAGCTGAATGCGCTACTATAACTACCTTATCCAAGAGATTAAAGAGTTGTAACCATTCCGTCATTTTTTGATACACAACAGGTAACGAAAGCAATCTATCTATTATCATCCGTGTATCTATCTACAAAGTAACGGATAACCCGCGTGATTAACAAGATTCGCACTCAATTAGTTCAAAATGCAGCATCAATTTTGCGATCTCCAGTCCACTTATTACCTCAATCTGTTCAAAAAAAAGCCTTGTTAGATGGCTTGAAAATGGTATTCAAAGAAGCATTGGAAGATGGTGATTTTGAATTCCTTGAAGGCAAGTGGTTGAAAGTAGAAGTTAAAGATATGCGCCTACATTGGTATATCAGCTATGAAGACGAAAAGTTAATTGTTGCTGAAAACCCGCTGCAGGAAGATGTTTCGTTCTCCGGCAATCTTAATGACCTTATTTTGATTGCGGGTCGTAAAGAAGATCCAGATACATTGTTCTTCCAGCGTCGTTTATCGATTGAAGGCGATACCGAGTTAGGTTTAGAAGTGAAAAACTTGATGGACAGTGTCGATCTTGAGCTTTTGCCAAAACCGTTACAGATTTTACTTAATCAGTTAGCTGATTTTGTGCATAAAGGCGTACAATCGCCAGCAGTACAAAATGAGGTAGCGAATGCTTATACGAACTGAAGCGCCAGCGGATATTCTGGCCATTGACCGCCTGCTTAAAACCACCTTTGAGACAGAAGCGGAAGCAAACTTAGTCATGACACTAAGAGAAAACAGTAAGCTGACGCTTTCACTTGTTGCGTGTAATGACGAAGGAGAAGTCGTCGGACACGCCATGTTTACTCCGGTTACATTACAAGGTGAAGATTTTAACTGGCAAGGATTAGCGCCAGTGGCTGTGCGCGAAGATTATCGCAAGCAAGGTATCGCGGCGACCATGATTCGTGAAGGTATTGAGTCATTATATGAGTTTGGTTATCCAGCTTGTGTGGTACTTGGCGATCCAAACTACTATCAACGCTTTGGTTTTGAAGCCGCTGAAAAACATCAAATGCATTGTCAGTGGGATGTGCCAGAAGGCGTATTTCAAGTTCTTGCGATTGCCGATGGTGAATTCGCCGATCGCAGTGGTTTGATTGAATATAGCGAAGAGTTTGCCCAATTTTAACTGGGACTCGGATGCGAAAAAAAGGGGCGGTCGCCCCTTTTTTGTTGCCCGTTGATCTGTGTTAATATGACGCCACGAAATTTTGAGAACTCTATTCATGCAAACTGATCATGTTGCTTACCTAACACAGATGGGCGTAGATTGTTATCAGCTTAACCATCCTGAGCGTCTGGCGGGATATCAAGCCCCAGCACTGGCGCTACCGGCAGAGTGTAAACTGTTGTTGGTTTCGTCTGTGTGCCCAAGTGGTGAGCTAGCGCTGCTGTTTGAGCGGGTATTAAAAAGCATCAATATTTCTTTAGACCAAGCGCGTCATATCTATCCAGAACAGGCGCTTCAGTTGGCTGGGCAATCCATGGAATGGGTCTGGTTTGCAGGCTGCGAACGTACAGAACAACTTGGTGCGAAAGCACTCACAACGCCATTACTTAGCGATATTGATGGTAATAATCAACAGCGTAAAGCGCTGTGGCAACAGATCTGTTCATACTAGCGAGCCTTATGACACTACAATTTTATCCTCTTGCTTTAGAGCACCTCGATCAAGTGTGGGCTATCGAGCAAACTGCCCATAGTCATCCTTGGGCTGAATCTATGATTCGCGAGTTAAATAGTCGTGGTGCTAGTCATCATGTCTTGCTCGTGAACCAAAAAGTCGTCGGCTACTTTTACGCGCAAAACATCGTCGGTGAAGTCACCTTACTCAACATTGCGGTTGATCCTGCCGAGCAAGGCAAGGGTTATGGGAAGGCATTGACTGAGCACTTCCTAGATGTGTGTGAGCAAGCTAAAGCAGAAAGTGCGTGGCTTGAAGTACGTGAGAGTAATCAGCGTGCATTTGCCCTGTATGAAGCGGTTGGTTTTAATGAACTTGATCGCCGCCGAAATTACTACCCAACCGACAAGGGTAAAGAAGACGCAATTATTATGAGCTACTTATTTCTCTTTTAATTACGCACGATCGCTAGATGTGAACTAGCGTACTACTACCGCGCATCTTGTGGTTGCTTGAGTCTAAAAGCAATATAAGCGAGAATAGCGCGCAAAATTGAATCGAATCGGTTTGTTTAACGTTTAAACAAGCATCCAGACAGAAAAGAAGACCAGTTTCATGTCAAATACACCATTTATTGGCGAAGTTTCTAAACGTAGAACGTTCGCTATTATCTCGCACCCGGATGCGGGTAAAACCACTATTACAGAAAAAGTTCTGTTGTTCGGAAACGCAATCCAAAAAGCGGGTACAGTGAAAGGTCGTGGCTCTAACCAGCATGCGAAATCTGACTGGATGGAGATGGAAAAAGAACGTGGTATCTCGGTAACAACGTCTGTGATGCAGTTCCCGTACAATGATTGCCTTGTTAACCTACTTGATACCCCAGGACACGAAGACTTCTCGGAAGATACTTATCGTACACTGACGGCGGTTGACTCGTGCCTAATGGTTATCGATGCGGCGAAAGGTGTCGAAGATCGTACTCGTAAACTGATGGAAGTTACCCGTCTGCGTGATACGCCAATCGTGACTTTCATGAACAAACTTGACCGTGATGTTCGTGAACCAATGGAAGTGTTGGACGAAGTTGAAAACGAATTGGGCATGATGTGTGCGCCTATTACTTGGCCTATCGGCTGCGGTAAAGAGTTTAAAGGTGTTTACCACATCCACCGTGATGAAACGATTCTATACGAATCAGGTCATGGTCATGAAATCCAAGAAGTGCGTATCATCAAAGGTTTGGATAACCCTGAGCTTGATGAGCAAGTTGGCGCTGATCTGGCGGCAAGCGTGCGTGAAGAGCTTGAACTTGTAATGGGTGCATGCCCTGAGTTTGACTTAGAATCTTTCCTTGTTGGTGAGCTAACGCCAGTTTACTTTGGTACCGCACTGGGTAACTTTGGTGTTGACCACATGCTAGATGGCTTAACTGAGTGGGCGCCAATGCCAAAAACTCGTCAAGCCGTTGAGCGTGATGTTGAAGCGACAGAAGAAAAATTCTCTGGTTTCGTATTCAAAATTCAAGCGAACATGGACCCAAAACACCGCGACCGTATTGCTTTCATGCGTATCGTATCGGGTACTTACACCCAAGGCATGAAAATGAACCATGTACGTCTAGGTAAACAAATCAGTATTTCTGATGCGGTTACCTTTATGGCGGGCGACCGTTCACGTGCAGAAAATGCGTTTGCTGGCGATATCATTGGTCTACACAACCACGGTACGATTCAAATTGGTGATACTTTCACACAAGGTGAAGCATTGAAGTTCTCAGGTATCCCTAACTTCGCACCAGAATTGTTCCGTCGTATTCGCCTACGCGATCCACTGAAGCAAAAGCAGCTACTGAAAGGTCTTGTTCAGCTTTCAGAAGAGGGCGCAGTACAGGTATTCCGTCCAGTGCAAAACAACGATCTTATCGTTGGCGCGGTCGGTGTGCTGCAGTTTGACGTGGTTGTGGCTCGTCTGAAGTCAGAATACAACGTAGAAGCGATTTACGAAGGCGTAAACGTGGCAACTGCTCGTTGGGTTGACTGTACTGATGGTAAGAAGATGGACGACTTCCAACGTAAGAACCAAGCTAACCTAGCACTTGATGGCGGTGATAACCTGACCTACATCGCGCCAACTATGGTGAACTTGAATCTAGCGCAAGAGCGTTTCCCTGATGTGGTGTTCCGCGCCACTCGCGAACACTAATATTCTGCGTATTTGGTGTGAATGGACTTGTCGCCTTGCTCTGACACCAACGACTTTGAATATTGATGAATAAAAAATACCGCCCTTGAGGCGGTATTTTTATATCTAGAGTTGCGAGCGTATTGCTCTGCAATACTTTGAGAGTCGCTTGACGCAAGATAGATAAATTTCATACTGAACTCGCTTCTCGCTTCTCGCTTCTCGCTTCTCGCTTCTCGCTTCTCGCTTCTCGCTTCTCGCTTCTCGCTTCTCGTTTCTCCAAACAAAAAGGCCGATGTTTTCACATCAGCCTCTCTATAGTCTCAAAGCGAAGCGCTCTCAATTCTTAAAGCGCAGCGTCCTTAATTATTTCTTCTTCTTGCCTGTTTTCTTTTTGCTTTTCGCTTTTACAGACGCTTTGTTCTTGTCTTCTTTTTTCTTTTTCTTAAACACAGGTTTTTTGTGTGTTGGACGCATCTCTTTAATGAAGCGCTCTTTGATGTCTTCTTTTACGTAACGAGCAACGCGATCCAGCATTTGTTGGTCGTGAGCTTCTACAATAGAAACAGCATTACCTTTTTTACCAGCGCGAGCGGTACGGCCGATACGGTGTAGGTAAACGTCAGCACTGCGTGGCATGTCGTAGTTGATTACATGGCTTACGTCAGGCAAATCGATACCACGAGAAGCAACGTCAGTTGCCAGTAGAACGTTAACGTCACCATCACGGAAGCGAGCAATCGCATTGTTACGACGATCTTGAGGCATTTCACCTTGGATCCAAGAACAAGGGATTTGTGCACGTTCAAGTTCAGTACGTAATTCAGCTAGACGTTCACGCGTTTTCAAGAAAACAATAGAACGCTCAGCTTGCTCTGTAAGGATTTTTTTCAGTAGCGCTAGTTTGTGTTCAGCGCTGTCTGCACGGTGGTACCACTGAGTGATCTTTTTACGTTCACGACGAGAAGGATCAGCTTCGATTTCCGTTGGGTTTTTCAGTAGATCAGCAGTAAAGCCTTCAACACCACGGCCCTCTAGCGTTGCAGAGAATAGTAGTGTCTGTTTGCGCCAGCGACATTCAGTAGAAAGTTTGTCAACGGTTGGGCCAAAACCCATGTCTAGCATGCGGTCGGCTTCGTCTAGGATTAGCCATTCAATCGCACGGCAATCAAAACGTTCTGCTTTGATGTATTCCATCAAACGGCCCGGTGTTGCCACTACGATATCTTGGGTTGTCGCAAGGATGTCTGCATGTTCTTGATACTGAACACCACCCGTAATAGTAAAGATATTGAGTTTGGTATTTTTCGCCAACGCACGTGCTTGATCGGCAATTTGCATCGCCAGTTCACGTGTTGGGGTCAAAATTAGCATACGAGCAGGACCCGGCTTACGGCGCGGGAAGTCTTGTAGATATTGCAGTGCCGGAATGACAAATGCAGCTGTTTTACCAGTACCAGTTGGTGCTGAAGCAAGAATATCTCGGCCTTCCAAAGCTTGAGGAATTGTTTGAGCCTGCACTTGAGTCGGACGTTCAAAGCCCATTTCTTCAATAGCGGTAAGCAGGTTCGGATCTAAATCAAGATCTGCAAAATTTTTGATCACAGTTGTTTCTCCACAAGCCCTTCGGCGAGATTACAAAAATTAGAAGCGGATAGTTCACGCTACCCAACATGGCTAAGTCAAAAAGTTAAGCCAAAAAATAGCCGAGTAGTATAGTTGGATTGGTGATTAGGATCACACCTTATTTCTACATCTTTAAATAAAAATCTTTGGTTAGAGCGATAAAAGCATCTGTATAGCCTAGCTTATCACGAATTATCAGTTGCTGATCTTTGCATTCTCCTGATCTTAAGCTTAATTCAATCAATAACCTATTCTCAATTTTCGTCGGGGTTGGTTGCACTCTACATAGGCGTGTTAGAGAAAAACCGAGTCTTTGCGCCAACAGGATAAATTGTTCTCCTTCTACGACCGGCAAAACAAAGCTTGCTTTGCCATCTTCTTCAAGCAGTGACAGACATCGTTCGAGTAAATGTTGATGGCTTAAACTGTCGGTATGTCTTGCGGTCGCGCGTGATTGTCGCTTTGCTTGCTCGCCGTTATTAAAGTAGGGCGGATTACAAATGATCACGTCAAATTTGTCTGGATAGCTTACTGCCATAATATCAGCGTGCTCAACGGTGATTCGCTCTGACCATTCACTATTAACGGCATTTAATTGTGCGGTGATGGCGGCGGATTGCTCAATGTCGATCGCGTAGACTTTGGCTTCGAGATTTCGTTGCGCACACATTAATGCGAGTAGCCCAGTGCCAGTACCAATATCTAAAATACGTTCGGCTCTGTTTAGGGTTGCCCAAGCGCCCAATAGCACGCCATCAGTGCTCACGGGCATGCCGCATTCTCCGCCTTCTATGGCAAATTGTTTAAACCTAAATCCTTTGGTTTGTTTGCTTTCGTTGTTCATTAAATGTTCGGCCTAGAGTGTTTTATTGAGTTTAAATCACCATTGTGGATCGTATGTTTAGTGATTTTATCTTTATGTGGTGAACTTTGTTAATAAAAATATTGGGTTTAAATGCTGGTTATAATTTCAAAACTAGTGTTATGAACTGCTTTTTGTTGTTCGAGTTGAATTTATATGGTGTTTTTAGCTTTCGGGTTGCGATTAGCTGAGTATTTGGTCATTATTCTGTTCTAAATTATATAGCCGAGAGAGCATTTTTGCTCATCGAAGCAGACACAACATCAATCAAACAAAAATAAAGGTTCTACTGTGAAGCAGACGTTAAAACTAACAGATATTATTGCGTTAGGCTTTATGCTTTTCGCCTTCTTTTTGGGTGCTGGTAACATCATCTTTCCACCGCTAGCAGGTCAGCTAGCCGGTGATAATGTGATCCCAGCAATGGGCGGTTTCTTATTAACAGCAGTGGGTCTTCCTCTTCTCACCATCGTTGCTATTGCTGTTGCTGGTGGCTCTTGGGCTAAATTGACGCAGGATTTACCGGTAAAAGCGGCTACGGTTATGGCTGTGCTGATTTTTATTATCATTGGTCCTGCATTTGCTGCACCTCGTACAGGCCTGGTGGCATACGAGATGGCAGTGAAGCCGTTTTTTGCTCATGCTGAGCAAATCCACCTAACCATATTTTCTATCTTGTTCTTTGTGGTTGCGATGTCGTTCTCGTGGTCACAAGGTAAGCTGATTGACATCATTGGTAAGGTATTAACGCCAGTACTATTTATTGGCCTTATTATTCTTGCTGGTGCGGTGTTCCTAGATCCACAAGGTGAGATCGTTGCAGCGCAAGGCGAATACTTATCGCATCCATTGCAAAAAGGTTTCCTTGAAGGCTACAACACCATGGATACGTTTGGTTCATTGATGTTTGGTGTATTGATTGTTGATGCTATTCGTAGCAAAGGCATTACGGAACAAAAGCCAACCACACACTACCTGATCCTTGCGGGTTTGATTGCGGCTGTGGGCCTAACCTTCGTTTACGTATCACTATTCTACCTAGGTGCGACAAGTTCTGCGGTGGCAGCGGGTGCTGATAATGGTGGCCTAGTTCTGAGTCTTTATGTTCAAGCGTTGTTTGGTCCTTACGGTCAAATGGTGTTGTCTGTGATTGTATTGCTAGCGTGTTTGACTACGGCAATTGGTCTGATTTCAGCGTGTTCAGATTACTTTAGTTCGCTAACGTCAATCTCGTACAAAAAATGGGTTGTTATCAATGGTGCTGCTTGTGCTTTAGTTGCAAACGTAGGCCTAGCTCAGCTTATCGCACTGTCTGTTCCAGTGTTGTTTGCTCTGTACCCAGTGGCGATTGCGCTAGTGGTGTTGACCTTTATGCGTAAGAAACTGCCTAATACACGCCTTGCGTACCGAGTGGTATTGCTTGTGTCACTACTATTTGCCCTGATTGATGCGGCAAAAATTGTTGGCGTAGATGTTTCTTTCTTCAATATCTTACCGCTATTCGATGTGGGTATGGGTTGGGTATTACCAACACTTGCGGCAATGATTTGCGTGTGCTTTGTAGGTAAAGCAGAGCAACCGGTATTGGTTGAAGAAAACGCTTAATCACTTTCGATTGAACCAGATTAATCCCCCGTAATACTTAGTGTTGCGGGGGATTTTTTTATGCGTCTCTCTAGACGAGTAGAATAAAATTTTCCTGTATCTTCGTCACACTTTTCAGTACAATTCCCCGGTTAAATTCTACTCATAAATATTGAGCCAGTATGTTTGAAATCAATCCAATTAAAAACCGTCTTCAGGATGTGTCTCAGCGCACAAACGTCCTGAGGGGGTATCTTTGACTACGATGCTAAACAAGAGCGTCTAGAAGAAGTAAATGCAGAACTAGAACAGCCAGATGTATGGAATGAGCCTGAGCGCGCACAAGCGTTGGGTAAAGAACGTGCATCATTAGAAGCGGTTGTGGAAACTATTGATCAACTTGAGCAAGGTGTCGAAGACGTTGAAGGCCTTCTAGAGCTTGCTGTTGAAGAAGAAGATCAAGAAACGTTTGACGAAATTGAACCAGAATTAGCTGAACTTGAAGACAAGTTAGCGAAACTTGAGTTCCGTCGAATGTTCTCTGGTGACCACGATGCTTCAGATTGCTACATTGATTTACAGTCAGGCTCTGGTGGTACAGAAGCACAAGACTGGACTTCAATTATGCTGCGCATGTACTTGCGTTGGGCTGAAGCGAAAGGCTTTAAAACGGAAGTAATCGAAGTTTCAGATGGCGACGTTGCTGGCCTTAAAGGCGCGACAGTTAAAATCTCAGGCGAGTATGCTTACGGTTGGTTACGTACCGAAACAGGTGTTCACCGCCTAGTTCGTAAGTCACCATTCGACTCAAGCGGCCGTCGCCATACTTCATTTGCCTCTGCGTTTATCTACCCAGAGATTGATGACAACATTACGATCGATATTAACCCATCAGATCTTCGTATTGACGTATACCGCGCATCTGGTGCGGGTGGTCAGCACGTCAACACCACGGAATCGGCGGTACGTATTACTCACGTCCCAACCAATACTGTGGTTCAGTGTCAGAATGACCGTTCTCAACATAAGAACAAAGATCAAGCAATGAAGCAGCTACGTGCGAAATTGTTTGAGCTTGAGATTCAAAAGCAAAATGCTGAGAAACAAGCCAACGAAGACACTAAATCTGATATCGGTTGGGGTAGCCAGATCCGTTCTTACGTTCTGGATGACTCTCGTATTAAAGATCTACGTACTGGCGTTGAAAACCGCAACACTCAAGCGGTTCTTGATGGCGACCTAGACAGATTTATTGAAGCTAGCCTGAAATCAGGCTTGTAAGCTTTTCACCGACTAACGACAGGATACATCGAAAATGACTGATGTTGTTCAAAACGAATCTGTACAAGAAGCTTCTACACAAGAAGAGAATAAGCTAATTGCTGAACGCCGCGCGAAACTGGATGCTATCCGTAAGAGCTGCAAAGCAAACGGCCACCCAAATTACTTCCGTCGTGACGCAATTGCGGGCGATCTACAAAGCGAGTTCGGTGAAAAGAGCAAGGAAGAGCTAGAAGAGCTTAACCATGTAGTCGCGATCGCTGGTCGTATCATGGCGAAACGTGGTCCATTCCTAGTGATCCAAGAAACGTCTGGTAGCATCCAAGCATACGCTGATAAAGAAGTACAAAAAGTACTGAAAGAGCAATACCACGGTCTTGATATCGGTGACATCATCGGTGTTAAAGGTGCGCTGCACAAGTCTGGTAAAGGCGACCTATACGTAAACATGGAACAGTACGAGTTGCTGACTAAAGCACTTCGTCCACTACCAGAAAAATTCCACGGTTTAACGGACCAAGAGATGCGTTACCGTCAACGTTACGTTGACCTAATCGTGAACGAAGATTCACGTAATGCGTTCAAAGTACGTTCTAAACTGGTTTCTGCTATCCGTCGCTTCATGGAATCAAAGAGCTTCATGGAAGTGGAAACACCTATGATGCAAGTGATCCCTGGTGGTGCATCTGCTCGCCCATTCATCACTCACCATAACGCACTGGATCAACAAATGTTCCTACGTATCGCTCCTGAGCTATACCTAAAGCGTCTAGTGGTTGGTGGTTTTGAGCGTGTATTCGAAATCAACCGTAACTTCCGTAACGAAGGTCTATCTCCACGTCATAACCCAGAATTCACCATGATCGAATTCTACATGGCGTACGCAGATTACAAAGATCTGATGGATCTGACGGAAGAGATGCTGAGCACAGTGGCGCTTGAAATTCTAGGTGCAACGGCAATGCCTTACGGTGACCAAATGGTTGAGTTCGGTGGTCAATACGCGCGTATGACTATGCTAGATGCGATCAAGCACTACAACCCAGATCATGCTGACATCCAAGCTCTAACAGAGGAAGGTGTTCAGGATCGTGACGCGATGGTTGCTATTGCGAAATCTCTAGATATCTACGTTGAGAAATTCTGGACTTGTGGTCAGCTACTAGAAGAGATCTTTGGCGAGACTGCTGAACCTCAACTGATCCAGCCGACGTTCATCACTGGCTACCCAGCGGATATCTCACCACTAGCTCGTCGTAGCGACGACAACGCATTCTTTACTGACCGCTTTGAGTTCTTCATCGGCGGCCGTGAAGTTGCGAACGGCTTCTCTGAGCTTAACGATGCTGAAGACCAAGATGCGCGCTTTAAATCTCAAGTAGATGCAAAAGACGCAGGTGATGACGAAGCAATGTTCTACGATGCAGACTACATTACAGCACTAGAGCACGGCCTACCGCCAACAGCAGGTCAAGGTATTGGTATCGACCGCCTAGCGATGTTATTCACTAACACGCATACTATCCGCGATGTGATCCTATTCCCAGCGATGCGCCCTCAAGCGCAGTAAGCTTTGAAATGACTAGCAAAACCACCTTCGGGTGGTTTTTTTTTGGTCTGTTATTTGACATAACTAGTTACAACTCATCAGGAAGCGCCTGTTGTGTGGTTGTGATACCCCAAAATCAGCCGTCAATTGAAATTACGCTGTGTTATGTGAATTTTGAATGTAAATCGCACATCTATTTACCTGAGTCATGAAAATTGTTCTAGTCTTATTCTTGAGACAGATTATTAGCTCAGGCTCTTATAGTGTACACACCTGTTGATGTGTTTTTTTTGGCACAAATAATTATAAAATTGAATTAATAAGGAAGAAGCTTAATGGGTAGTCAATTCCGAATGGATTCTGTCCCTGGTTCATTAATTGTAGTCGGTGGTAGCTACGAACCTTGGCTCTCAGTTTTGGAGCAAGTTGGATGGCGCTGCACTCAGTGTGCAGATTTACGTAAAGCCAATACTCTTTTCTCAGAAACGGGTCCCTGTATTGGTGTCGTCGATCTCAGTCATGACGAGTTCAGTCTCAATGGCATTGCCAATTTAGTCAGTAATCATAAGCAGGTTCGATGGATCGCCTTTATCCGTGAATCTCAGCTCAGCTCAGATACGATTTGCCAGTTTATTGTGAACTTTTGTATCGACTTTTTTACCGCGCCAATTCCAGATGCTCAGCTACTGAGTACGATTGGACACCAACTTGGGATGCTCAAGTTGGAGAAAAAAGTGTGGCCTCATTATGGTAATAATAATGATATGGGATTGATTGGTGAATCGATCCCAATGAAGCGCCTACGCGATCAAATTAAGCGTATTGGCCCAACCGATGTGAGTATTTTGATTTACGGTGAAAGCGGTACGGGCAAAGAAACCGTAGCCCGCGCGGTACACCAAACCTCATCGCGTGCGCAGAAAGAATTTTTATCGGTCAATTGTCGGGCGATGTCCGAACGTCGGATTGAGAGTGATCTGTTCGGCATTCAGCGTGATGATATAAATGAATCATCGCTGTTAGAGAGAGCGGACGGCGGCACGATTCTACTCAACGATATTTTAACCTTGCCGAAATCACAGCAACTAAACTTGCTGCGTTTTTTGCAAGAAGGCACCGTAGAAACCATTAATGGTCGCAAAGAAGTGGATGTTCGTATTTTAGCGGCTAACTCGGCTGACATTGAGAAAGCGCTGATTGATGGAGACTTTAACGAAGAGCTTTACCATTACATCAATGTGCTGCGGATTAACGTACCAAGCATTAAAGAGCGCGCTGGTGATATTGCGATTTTAGCCCGTCATTTCTTGATGGAGTATTCTCGAGAATATAACGCTCAGGCTCGCAGTTTTACCGAAGAGGCGACTCGCTCACTGACTCGCTATCATTGGCCAGGCAATGTGCGTGAATTGATGAATCAGATTAAACGTGTGGTTCTGATGTCCGATACTGTGATGCTCGACGAGCAACATCTTGATCTGCCTAAACGCAGCGACGGTAAGCGTAGTTTGAAAAATATTCGTGAGCGTAGTGAAAGAGATGCACTATTGCTGGTACTTGAATCGCACTCCGGTCAGGTTTCAATGGCGGCCAAGGAGCTCGGCGTGTCACGTGCCACCATGTACCGATTGTTAAATAAGCATAATCTTATTTCAGAAAGTACCATCTAAGTTTCACTGTAGACATAAAAAAGCCTGCTCAATGA
>NZ_AFWF01000325.1 GCF_000222605.1 Vibrio ichthyoenteri ATCC 700023
GCAGTAGCGGAATAATCAGCCGCGTCATAGTTGTAATTAAACTGACCAATATCTTGAGAGTAATCACTCGCACTAAAGTCGTAGCGCAAGTAACCATCGCCTAACCCATAAGTATTTTCAGACCGCAAGAAGTATGAAAAATCGGCTGTATAGGAAAAACTGCCATACCAACTGCTCACCAACAGGCTTTCATCAACGCTTTCCAGCACTATCTTTTGTTCCGTGGTAGCAAACTGCTCACTAGGAATAAACAATCGTAAACTGCTGTTATAAAAATCAACCACGGTTGTGAACTCAGGGGAAAATATCAAACAATCGGACTTTTTACCTTTGCATTCACGAGATCCATTGACTCCGCGCGTTAGCTCATTCACCAAGCCTACGATCTCAGATTCTTTAACCCCTACTACTTCCAGATAACGTTGTAATTTTTCCGCTTCACTTTTCTCTATTTGCGCTTTAAAAAAAGACAACTTTCCCGCCAAACGAATAGGCGCCTCAGAAGCTCCGACAACAGACAACGCAATTTCTTTATCGTCCAGCTCAAAGAAACCAACGTAGTTTTGATTGGCATTCGCGACCAAAGCGATATTGCTATATCGCTTATCAATGGCCGCTAAACTTGCCAGTATCTGAGTGTTTTCTCGAGCGACTAATATTTCATCTTGACTGTAGGCTTTCGCCACCATCATCAAAAAATAGACAAAAAGAGATTGTGTAACTATGTAATTCATTTATCTCGTTCATTTATTTCACTAAAGTTTTATCGTCTCTTTTATTAGATATCTATCATATGAATCACGAATAGAAATATTGGCATCTCCATTTTTAAATTCTAATAAATTGAGTACTTTCTCTTTACCACTTAAAACAAATTCAGAACCTTTACACTCAGCGCCTTTTTTAAATTCAGTGTCACACAAATTGATATGAAAAATAGCGACACTGTCTGATTGATTACTCAGCACATATCCGTTCTCTGTCTTCAGCACACTTGGCTTGCCTTTTAAGGCTCCATCTTTAGCGATGATCATCCAGACTCGATAACCAATAAGGATACTCATTTTTTGTCCCACCTTTCCGTCATCAAGTACTGACTCAGGCATGACATCAATCGCGATGACACGGTCTCTTGTTGAGCTTTTATTCAGCTGTTTTGCTAGGTGCTGAATTTCAATAACGATTTCTTCTTCTGGCTCAATTAAAAATTCATTTCTTTCAACATAGACAGGCCAATTTTGAAACTCTTCTGGTCTGAATGCTTCCACCTCCTTAGCATCATTCATCTCTGACAGGGTCACTTTTAAAAAAACCGGATGCGATGCAGGGTTCGTAATTTTTATCTCCGACTTCAAATCGCTTTCATTCGGAATAATCACCATTTTGTCGACGGTAATGGCGTAGATTGGGACGGAAAAAAATAATAGAAAACTCAATATCAAAGCGTAAAAGCGCACAACTATCACCTAGCCGATGAAATTTAGACAAATTGGAAGTAACATAGAAATGTGGTGATGAGCTTCTCTGAGCATTGACTTGAACTACCGCCAATACTCAGAACATCATCATTAACCAACGTCAGCAGAAAAGCGGATTGGGGCTGTCACGTTAATCGATCCCCCTTCGACACTGCGGGCTTCAGTCGGGATCTCAACCACTGTTGACAATGTTAACTCGTGCGCATTGGTGCCCGTTGGCGATGCTATATCTACAGAAGATCCCGCATTTAGAGTAACGCCATTAATTGTGACGGTTGTCGTTACCGTATTGACCGCTGAAGATTTGATTGCCGTTCCCGCAATTGTAGGGTTAGCAATCAATTGAGCCGTAATGTTAGATGCGGCGGTAAATGATCCTGTATTCGGTTTGATGTAAAACGATTCAGACGTTGAGGTAAGCGCAAGTCCATCTGCGGTATCTGCTGAGCTAAATGAGATTGCTGACGGAGGAACGTAAAGTGTAGTCCCGTCTGCTTGTACAAACTTCCAGCCCTCACCTGCAACAGGCAAAGCAGGAATAGTGCCACTAAACGTGAAAGAGAGGTTACCATTGGTTGCAGCGGCATTGGCCGCTATAGAGTAAAGCCCAGAGCCTAATATAATTGTCGAAACTAGAGCCGATATGTGTTTTTTATTCATATATTCATTCCTGATTTAGCTGTTATTGCTTATGAAAATACGCATTTATCATTGCCAATATCTTTAAGTGACATTCACCGTAAATATTCAGACAAAAGACTCAGTACTTAATAAATTTATACTTTCATTGATTTGCATCAAGAATATTATTTGAGAAGAACAATATCGAACCAGATTATTTGATATGACGAAAAATAAAATCGATCGATCACTATTTTTAATTCTTACGATCATGACGACAACTTAAAATGATCGATACGATCGATAACTTCTATGAACAAACCATAAATAATTCAATAAGTTATGATTTCAAGTTTAAAAAAATTTAACTTCGTACAAAGAAAGAGTTAAATCTATCGATATTAAACCATCATGGTCATACCAGAATTAAACGTGATTTATATCTAATTTTTTTCACTTAGTGATTCCTCATTCATCACCAGAAACTCAAGCTGGTATAGGGTCAAAGTTGCGCATTAGCACAACATATTGAAGTGTGAAGAAGGCAGCTATTGAGTAAAACTCATGATAGAGAAACAAAAAAAAGGGAAGATAAACGTCGTTTATCTTCCCTTTTCTTTTCAATCACATTGTTTAGATCCAGCGCCTAACCCTTTGCTTGTAATCTAAGTATTCAGCGCCAAATAGACTTTCCAACGCCCTCTCTTCTGGGCGAATTTGAAAGCGGTTCATATATAAAGCAAAACAGAGGGGGAGAAAAAGACAGATGAGGTTCTGTTGCCAATAGCCAATACCTAGCAATAAAATCAAAAGAGCTAGGTACATAGGGTTACGTGTGTAAGCAAACACACCACTGTCGACAATGCTCGTGGCGCTGTGAACTTTGACTGGATTGACGGTGGTTTTAGCTTTGCGAAACTCATACACACCCGCAATGCCTACAACACCTGATAAAATCACAGCTACCGCTAACACCAAAGTAGTTAACGGTAGTTGCAGCGTAAAAGTCAACAGCACTTGGTCTAACCTAATCATCACCATAACAAATAGGATAAACACAGCAACTGGGGGAATTTTACGCTCTAACATGTCCATTAAACGATCTCTAGTAAAGCTTGCAATGGGTGTTTTGTCTTTACGTGTTCAAAACGTTTTACTTGGCTACGGCAAGAGTAGCCCGTCACCAAACAACGCTCTGCGGGAAGTTCTTCTAAGCGAGGCTTCCAGCTTAATGCAAAAATGTCCTTCGACATTTCGAGCTTATCCACTTCATGGCCAAACGTACCAGCCATACCACAACAACCAACCGGTATCGTATCAAGCTTAGCGCTAAAGTGAGTAAAAATCGCGCCCCACTCTTTTTCAGCATTTGGCAATTTAGTTTTCTCGGTGCAGTGTGCTAATAGATACCAAGGCTGAGAGTCACCAGAAGAAACGGTAAATTCACTCAAGCGTGGCAACATCCATTCATGTACTGTTAGTACATCAAACTCGCCCCGTTTATCGCCAAGAATCTCGTTGTATTCATCGCGGTAACAAAGCACCAGCGCGGGATCAACACCTACCATTGGAATATTCAAATCCGCCACTTGCTCTAGAAACATAGCGGTGCTTTTAGCATTGCGAGCAAATTGCGCTAAGAACCCTTTAATATGTTGTGCTTTCCCGTTCGGTTTGAATGGCAGCAGTACCGGCGTTTTACCTAGCTTAATCACTAATTTGACAAAATCGTCTACTACATCAGCATCGTAATAGCTGGTAAACGGATCTTGTACGATCAACACATGATTGGCTTTATCTTCACTCGACATTGCCGCCAGCGCCTGCATGTCAAACGTTTTTAACTGTGTAACTCGTTTCGCCAGCGTAGGAATAGAAAGGAGTGGTGCATCAACATAGCCAACGGTTGAAGCGGTAAGGCTCTGTACCCACTTTTGCTTGAGTACGCCGTTGACCAATTTTGGTGCTTTCGCCATCAAAGGCAACATGGTTTCAATATTGGCGACCAAATAATCTTTAGCTGGTCGCTGGTAGCGGCTGTAATAGATGTTTAAGAAACGCGAACGGAAGCTTGGTACATCTACCTTTATTGGGCACTGACTCGCACAGGCTTTGCAAGCCAAACAACCATTCATCGCTTCATACACTTCGTGGGAGAAGTCATATTGATGACGTTTATTAAAGCTGTTACGCACTCGATCAAGCAGCGTTTTTACACTCGCCGATTCAAGCGACTGCTTTTCTAAATCAAGGATGTCGATGCCTTGCTCTGTCAATTGACGCAGCCATTCACGTACCAAACCCGCTCGGCCTTTTGGTGAATGACGACGATCCGCAGTCACTTTCATTGATGGGCACATTGGCGAGGCGGTATCGTAGTTAAAGCATAAGCCGTTACCATTACACTCCATCGCCTGTTTGAAGCTGTCGCGCACTTTGACATCAATTTGGCGATCGTAGAAACCGCGTTTGGTATCTGAGACTTTTACCAACTCTTCATGGCTTTCGAGCGGTGTACAAATCTTACCCGGATTCATTTTGTTGTGTGGGTCAAAAGCTGATTTCACCCGGCGTAATTCAGCAAATAATTCATCGCCGAAAAACTCAGGGCCATATTCAGAGCGGAAACCTTTACCGTGTTCGCCCCACATCAAGCCGCCATATTTTGCCACCAGCTTAACCACTTCATCAGAAATCTCATGCATCAACTTCTCTTGTAGTGGGTCGCACATATCAAGCGCTGGACGAACGTGGAGTACACCAGCATCAACATGACCAAACATACCGTAGTTAA
>NZ_AFWF01000324.1 GCF_000222605.1 Vibrio ichthyoenteri ATCC 700023
TTCTTAATCTGCCTTCTGAAGGCCTAGCCTACTAAATATTTGTATGAATTGTAACTTAATGATTGCCTAAGAAGGAGAAGGAAGGTGGGTGGATTAATACTTGGTGTTGGAATTAATGATGTGAAAAATAGTAGTAAACTTCATTCGTATCGCGTTTGGCATAGCATGCTTACCCGTTGCTATAAGCTGAAATCTGGAGCTGTTGTTTGTAATGAATGGAAGTTATTTAGTCGCTTCGTTACTTGGTATGAGCGTCAATCTGAGGCTTTAAGTGCAATTGGTTATGATATCTGTAAATTAGAATTAGACAAAGATTTGAAGTGTATTGATGGCCTTGAATATAGTCCTCAAACTTGTGCATTGTTGCCTAGCGAACTAAATGCATTTCTAGCGAACAGTGGAATACAGTCGAGCAAAACCAAAGGGGTAGGCTTACCTCAAGGTGTATCAGTGTTTCATCGTCGAACCTCTAAAATCTACTATATATCAGACCGTTCTAGTGGTACGAAGCAAACCCGTTACTTTCAATCTGTCGAAGAGGCTTACAACTGCCGTTTAGTTATTCGCTGTCTTCTTTTGGAATCTATTATTGATAAGTTCGACGTTCTCCTCAAGGCTCAATGCGTATACGGTAAGTTAGCCAAAATGACGACACTTCAAGGGCTAGCTGAATATGAAGGGTTATTGCGTATCTATAAAGAAGCCATAGATGCTGCCGCTTGATGCGAGGGTTATTGAGCAGTAGCGTTTGACCTAAGCAGGCACAAACACATAGAATACAGGTTCGTAGTCTGTGCTTTAGGTGCAGAGTCAAGCTGTCCAATATAAACACTTCCTATGCCTTCTAAGGATGTGGTCGCAGGTTCGAATCCTGCAGGGCGTGCCATTTATTCTAGAAAGCCCCGATAACTCAATGAGTTGTCGGGGCTTTTGCGATCTGGTTACGCCGTCCCTTCATTTCTGTCCTTCTTTCTAGCAATCATTAGCGAGTTTTAGTCCGACACCGAGCTAGCTACACGGCTAACTGA
>NZ_AFWF01000323.1 GCF_000222605.1 Vibrio ichthyoenteri ATCC 700023
TGATTACCTTCAAGGTCAAATCGGCAACCCAACTGGCGAATCTGCACCAAACAAAAAGTACTACGATCCACGCGTATGGCTACGTGCTGGTCAAGCATCAATGGTTACTCGTCTAGAGAAAGCATTCGCTGACCTAAACGCAATCGACGTACTATAATTCTGAATCAGAATTAGTATTTTGAAAGCCCGCTCAATGAGCGGGCTTTTTTACGTCATCAAACTAAGACATAGTCTTGTTTGGATAAAAAAATGTGGCGAAATGTAAAAGGAATGCGTAGGCTTTAACGGGTCTCAACTGGCGGATTTTGATAACCCTTTGTTTTGATTATCTTTGCACAATCTTTACTTTGCTAAAGTCATAAACTGGGCTATCTTGCCGGCAAACTGGCGTTCGTTCAGTAAATCGATAGGGATATTGTCGTTATTTTATAAAGTAGCATGACTAATTAGTCACATGTATTTGAGAGGAAATTAATATGGCAGGTGAGTCTATGGATGTTCAAACTCCATTGGTTGACAGTCTAGCAAAAGCAGAAACTTGGCTAAACAGTAACTCGGATCTTCTGGTTCAATACGGCGTGAATATCATTTCAGCGGTACTGATTCTATTTATTGGTAATATTGTCGCGAAGATGGTGGCGAATAGCGTCGCGAAGATGCTTGAAAAAAAGAAAATGGATAAAGCGGTTATTGAATTTATCCATGGTATCGTTCGCTACACATTATTTGTGATTGTTCTTATCGCAGCACTAAGCCGTATTGGCGTGCAAACAGCGTCAGTGGTTGCTGTGATTGGTGCAGCTGGCTTAGCGATTGGTCTTGCACTGCAAGGCTCACTATCTAACTTCGCAGCAGGCGTATTGATTGTTGGTTTCCGTCCATTTAAATCAGGCGACTATGTTGAAGTAGGTGGCGTTGCTGGTAGTGTTGAAGCAATTCAAATCTTCCAAACTGTGCTAAAAACACCAGACAACAAAATGGTTGTGGTGCCGAACGCAGGCGTTATCGGTAGCCCAATTACCAACTACTCTCGCCATGATACTCGTCGTGTTGACCTAACGATTGGTGTTTCTTACAGTTCAGATCTTAAACTGACTAAGAAAGTGATCCAAGAAGCATTAGAAAAAGATGAGCGTATTCTGAAAGATCACGACATCACCATTGGTGTGGTTGCGCTGGCTGATTCTTCAGTAAACTTTGTTGTTCGCCCTTGGTGTAAAACAGCAGATTACTGGGATGTATACTTTGATTCAAACCAAGCAATCAAAGAGGCGTTAGATGCGAACGGCATCGAGATTCCATTTCCGCAAATGGACGTACACCTCAACAAAGTGGAAGCGTAATTACTTTTAGTAATTTTAGTTTCAAAAAAAGCGAAGCCTTGGCTTCGCTTTTTTCGTTTATTGTTCATCACTAAGCGATTTACCAGTACTGAATGATAAGTTGCTTGGTCAGTAGTGAGGCGATAAAGAACATCATCATAGCGACTAGAATATCAATGCCTTTCTTCACTTTTGGTTTTGACAATGTTGGCCCTAATTTGGCAGCACCGAGTGAAAGTGAATAGAACCAGACAAAAGAAGCCATGATGGTCCCGATGGCGAATGAAAGACGATCTTGCCCTTCAAATTGACCACCAATCGAGCCCAAAATTACCACCGTATCTAAATAGAGATGTGGGTTTAATACCGTGACGGCGAGTGCGCCAAGAATGACGGTGCGGCGACCACGAGCAAGAACCTGCGCTGCGTGCTCTTGTTTGGCTGGATCACGAAAAGCACTCTTTAGCGACAAGCAGCCATAAATGGTCAGAAATGCGATACCACCGAGCGTGACGCCAGTGAGTAGCAGTTCATTTTGCGAGATTAATGCGCCACCACCAAAAATACCCAAAGAGATAAAAACTGCATCGAGAATGCTGCAGGTAATTGCCGTAGTGAGGTGATGTTGGCGTTTTATACCTTGATTGAGAACGTAGGCATTCTGTGCGCCGATCGGAATGATCATCGTTGCACCTAATCCAAATCCTTGCAGTAATACCCATAAATTCACAATCTTCTCTCCGGTTATTTGATATCGATGCGAGGAAGATAAGCGGTGAATGAAAATAAGTATATTTAATGATTTTAATTCAGTATAAGTTTTACTTATATTTGATCGTGACAAGTAACCAACAAGGTAAATATATGCGTGGATTGGATTACAAATGGGTAGAAGCACTTGAGGCGATAGTGCAACTAGGCAGTTTTGAACGAGCAGCGGAGTCACTTTATGTCTCCCAATCCGCAGTTTCTCAGCGCATTAAGCAACTTGAAAAATTCCTCGCACAACCGGCATTGATCCGAGAGATACCACCAAGACCCACTCCAATCGGTAAGAAGCTACTGGGGCTATATGGTCGCGTCCGTCTACTTGAAAGCGAGTTTATCCCTGAGTTAATGAATGATGCGAGTAGCAAGCCCTTAGAGGTCTCGTTGGCGACCAATGCTGATAGTCTTGCGACTTGGTTGCTGCCAAGCTTAAGCAGTATCCTGAAGCAAAAGCGTATTGCCTTGAACCTGATTGTGGATGATGAAGGCCGTACACTGGATAAACTGCGCAGTGGCGAAGTGGCGGGAGCCATTAGCCTTGAGTCACAATCTATTCCCGGTTGTGACGCCGACTACCTTGGACGAGTGGATTATCTGTGTGTCGCGAGCCCTCAGTTTTGTCAGCAATATTTTGCTCAAGGGGTGAATCGCGACACGTTACAAAATGCGCCGACCTTAGCGTTTGACCATCATGATGATATGAATGATCGTTTTATCCATCAGCACTTTAATTTGCCAAAAGGAAGTGTGCTTAAGCATACGGTGCGTAGCTCAGAAGCGTTCGTCAAACTTGCGCTTAGTGGAGTCGCATATTGCTTAATTCCCAAGCTGCAAATTGAGGATGAGTTGGCCTGCGGCAGCTTGATTAATATCACGCCTGATTTTATCCTGTCACATCGAATTTACTGGCATCACTGGCAGCTTGAAACTGGGGTGTTAAAGCTACTTTCCCAAGCGATTCTTGAGCATGCCCATGAGATATTACCGAGCTAAATACGGGTAAGAGTCGGTTAAATTACTGTCAGTTTGCATGAGCTTAGCTGTTCAATGATGAGATTTAACTTATGATGTATTGTTCAACGACACTCATAAGGTGATAGGCATGAAAAAGGTAGCGTTAGTAATGGCGGCCTTAGCGGCTAGCGTAAGTTTTGCTGTATCAGCGAACGGATTGGATTTTCCTCATCTCTCAACCACTGGTTATGGTGAAGTGGTGGCTAAGCCGGATATGGCTGAATTTTCGGTGAAAGTGGTTGAAACCACCATGACCGCTGAGCAAGCAAAGCAAAGCGTTGATAAATCAGTAGCGGCTTTTCTTGAGAAGTTACAGCAACAAGGTGTGAAAGCAGAGAGTATTACTAGTACTAATTTATATCTCGCTCCGCAGTACCATTATCCTAAAAAAGGCCAACCTGAGTTAGTTGGCTATCGTGCGAGTCGCTCTATTACCGTTAGTGTGGATGATCTGACACACTTAAATAGCTATCTTGATATCGCACTTAGCTCGGGCATCAATCAAGTCGATAACATCACGCTGAAAGTCAAAGATGAAGCGAAGTATCATCAGCAAGCACGATTAGCGGCCATTAAAGACGCACAAAGCAAAGCGAGTTCGTTGGCTCAAGGCTTTGATCGCGATTTAGGTTCAGTATGGGAAATTAACTATAACTCGCACAATACTCAACCAGTGTTGATGCGTGCAATGAGTATGGATATGAAAGCCGAATCGAATGGTTATCAGGATTCCACCTTAGTGATTCGAGATCGTGTTGATGTTATTTATCGTTTAGAGAAATAATGAATCATCATAGACAATAGAGAGTTGGCATTGTGCCAGCTCTTTTTTTTAACTTATTTTCCGCAAAATACGTTAACAACGAAATAGCAGCAATAAAAAAGAGGGCCGAAGCCCTCTTTAATCAGTCGTACTGTAAACGTCGAATTATAGAACGTGTACAGAAGCTGTGTTAGTTGTGCCTGAAGCGACTAGTGCGCCAGAAACCATAACTACGATGTCGCCTTTCTTACCTAGGCCAGATTGTAGTGCGATTTCTTTACCGTTCACGTAGAACTCATCAGTGCTGCTGATTGAATCAACAACAACAGGGCGAACACCTTTAGTAAGAACTAGCTGTGCAGCAGTCTTAGTGTTAGTTGTTAGCGCAAGGATGTTTGCAGTTGGGAAGTATTTACGTACTGAACGAGCAGATTTACCGCCTTCAGTTGCAACAACGATTAGAGGAGCTGCTAGTTTCTCAGCTGTGTCTACCGCACCTTTACATACTGCTTCAGTGATACGTAGACGTGGGCTGTCTAGACGAGAACCTAGTTCTGCTTTAAGAGCACCATCAGTACGGTTCGCGATTTGAGCCATGATAGTTACAGCTTCAACAGGGTACTTACCTTTAGCCGTTTCGCCAGAAAGCATTACTGCGTCAGTACCGTCCATGATTGCGTTCGCAACGTCACCCGCTTCTGCGCGAGTTGGACGTGGGTTGTTGATCATAGAATCAAGCATTTGAGTTGCAGTGATAACAACTTTACGTGCGCGGTTACATTTCTCGATCATCATCTTCTGAGCGAAGATTACTTCTTCAGCTGGGATTTCAACACCTAGGTCGCCACGAGCTACCATGATGCCGTCAGAAAGCTCAAGGATTTCGTCGAAGTTATCAACGCCTTCTTGGTTTTCAATTTTAGAGATGATGTGGATGTTCTCGCCACCGTTAGCGGTTAGAACTTCACGGATTTCTTGAACGTCTGATGCTTTACGGATGAAAGAAGCAGCAACGAAATCAACGCCTTGCTCACAACCAAATTTAAGGTCGTTCTTATCTTTTTCAGATAGAGCTGGAAGTTGAACAGAAACGCCAGGAAGGTTAACACCTTTGTTTTCGCCTAGTGCGCCGTTGTTAAGAACTTTACACTTAACTTCAGTTTCAGTTGTAGAGATAACTTCCATCTCGATTAGACCGTCGTCTACTAGGATAGTGTTACCAGCAGATAGGTCAGTTGCGAAACCAAGGTAAGTTACCGCTACGATATCTTTGTTACCAACAACAGTTGCGTCAGTAGTGAAAGTGAATTCTTGACCCGCTACTAGATCAACGTCGTTGCCGCCTTCTAGTTTGATAGTGCGGATTTCTGGACCTTTAGTGTCTAGAAGGATAGATAGTTGCTTGCCAGTTACTTCCATTACTTTACGGAAGTTCACGATACGAGCTTCATGCTCCGCGAAGTTACCGTGAGAGAAGTTAAGACGCATTACATTCATGCCTGCGTTTACAAGTTCAGTTAGCTTCTCTACAGATTCAGTTTTAGGGCCAATCGTACATACGATTTTGGTCTTTTTCATGGAAGATACTCTCCGGTAAATAAGATAGTTACAATTTAATTTCGGTTATTGCATGAATGTTGAAGGGTAAAATCAACACTCGGCTTGTCTGGAGCAGTGGCTGAACAAGTTGCATTTTGTGCCTGCAAGCTATCAGTGTAGTACGCTTTTTGTCTGCTTCAGTTCTGAAAGTCTTTCGTTATTTTTAGTCATTTTATGACGATTTTTTCACCGTTTTCTGGCTATTTTTTGTGACTAAGGCCACTTTAGCTGCTTAACGTTGCAAAAAAATAACGTTCTTTTCTGTAATTTATTTTCTTTTCGGGTGCGAATTCTACCACCGAATGACTTCAATATCACTGCTTAAGAGTTGTCTTAGGACAAGGTTTTATCGCTAAATAATAATTTTTTGGATCGAAATAAATGGACGATTAAGTTTCGACTTGACTATAATAAGTTTCAAATCGAAACTTAAGCATGAAAAATAAATGTCGAAACGAAATACGCAACTCAGAAGACATGCCATTTCTAACTTGGTAAAAGAAAAAGGTGAAGTGAGCGTTGAACAACTATCGCAAAAGTTTGAAACCTCAGAAGTCACCATTAGAAAGGATTTAGCCTCATTAGAAAAAAATGGTCAATTATTACGCCGCTATGGTGGTGCAATTTCATTGCCTTCAGAAGTTATGAACGATGAAATTGGCGAAAAAGTTTCGATTCGTAAGGTTGAGCTGGCTATAGCCGCTGCAAAAGTGATTCGTGACCATAACCGAATTGTGATCGATAGCGGCAGCACGACAGCAGCCTTGATCCAGCAACTTAACGATAAGCGCGGCTTAGTGGTGATGACGAACTCCCTTAATGTTGCTAACGCACTGAATGAATTAGAAAGTGAACCACATTTATTAATGACGGGTGGCACATGGGATGCGCATTCAGAGTCATTTCAAGGCCAAGTTGCTGAAACGGTGTTGCGTTCTTACGATTTTGATCAGTTATTCATTGGTGCGGATGGCGTTGATCTTGACCGTGGCACAACCACCTTTAATGAATTGGTCGGCTTGAGCAAGGTCATGGCGGAGGTTTCTCGCGAAGTGATTGTGATGGTTGAGTCAGAAAAAATCGGTCGCAAGATCCCGAACTTAGAACTGAGCTGGGATGTTATCGACATCCTAGTGACAAATAAGGATCTATCTTTAGACGACAAACAGCTAATTGAATCACACGGTATAAAAGTGATCTTAGCGTAATACTCTTTGGGGCCTTTGCTTGCTGCCCTCAGGAATCAAACATATTTGGAGATAATTATGTGTGGAATCGTTGGTGCAGTGGCACAGCGCGATGTGGCAGAAATTCTAGTCGAAGGGCTGCGACGCTTGGAATATCGTGGCTATGATTCAGCGGGGGTCGCAATTGTAGACTTAGAGTCTAATCTGACTCGAATTCGTCGCTTAGGTAAAGTACAAGAGTTGGCCGATGCGGTGGAGAGCGCTCAGGTGAGTGGTGGTACGGGGATCGCCCACACTCGTTGGGCCACACATGGCGAACCATCAGAAGTGAACGCTCACCCGCATCAGTCTGGTGATATTACGGTTGTGCACAACGGTATCATCGAAAACCATGCAGAATTGCGTGATGTGTTAATCGGTCGTGGTTATATATTTGAATCACAAACCGATACTGAAGTGATTGCTCACTTAGTTGAGTGGGAACGACGCACCTCTGAATCATTAATTGAAGCGTTACAGAAAACGGCCAAGCAGCTACAAGGCGCTTACGGCACCGTAGTGATGGATCGTAAAGAACCTAGCCGTATTGTCGTGGCTCGCTCGGGAAGCCCGATCGTGATTGGTTTTGGTGTGGGTGAAAATTTCCTCGCTTCTGATCAGCTTGCTCTTCTTAATGTCACGCGTCGTTTTATGTACCTTGAAGAAGGCGATGTGGCTGAAGTAACACGTCGTGAGGTGATGGTTTTTGATGCCAGCGGAGAGCGTGTTGAGCGAGAAATTTCGGAGTCTAAAGCGGAGCATGATGCCGGTGACAAAGGTCAGTATCGTCATTTCATGCAAAAAGAAGTTTATGAGCAGCCGACCGCGTTGATCAATACCATGGAAGGGCGAATTACTGGCGCTTCTGTGGTAACAGATGCGATTGGTGTCAATGCCAAAGAAATCTTGAGCAATGTCGAGCACGTACAGATTGTTGCTTGTGGTACTTCGTACAACGCTGGCATGGTGGCTCGCTATTGGTTTGAAGATATTGCCGGTGTGAGTTGTGATGTCGAGATTGCATCAGAGTTTCGTTACCGCAAATTTGTCACGCGTCCAAATAGCTTATTGATCACCTTATCGCAATCCGGTGAAACCGCGGATACGTTAGCGGCGCTGCGCTTGGCGAAAGAAAAAGGTTACATGGCGGCAATGACGATTTGCAACGTTGCTGGTTCATCGTTAGTGCGTGAATCGGATTTTGCTTTTATGACTCGCGCAGGCGTTGAGATTGGAGTGGCATCAACCAAAGCATTCACGACGCAGCTATCTGCGTTGTTAATGCTCGTCACGGCTTTGGCAAAACAGCAAAACCGCATCGATAAAACGCGAGAGAAAGAGATTGTTGAAGCGTTGCATGCTTTGCCAAATCAAATTAACCAAGCGCTGTCGCTAGAAAAAGAGATCGAAGCCTTGGCGGAAGATTTTGCGGATAAACATCATACGCTGTTCTTAGGCCGCGGTGAGTTCTATCCAATTGCAGTCGAAGCGTCACTCAAATTGAAAGAGATTTCATACATTCATGCAGAAGCGTATGCCGCAGGTGAGCTAAAACATGGGCCGTTAGCCTTGATTGATGCGGACATGCCGGTTGTTGTGGTTGCGCCAAGTAATGAGCTGCTTGAAAAGCTGAAATCGAATATCGAAGAAGTTCGTGCCCGTGGTGGTTTACTGTATGTCTTCGCAGATGAAGAGGCCGGCTTTGAGGCGGACGACACCATGAAGATCATCACCATGCCGCATGTTAGTGACATCACCGCGCCCATCTACTACACCATTCCAATGCAGCTACTTTCTTACTATGTGGCATTAATTAAAGGAACGGATGTCGATCAACCGCGTAATCTGGCAAAAGCAGTCACGGTGGAATAATGTAACCGCGCTCAAAATCAATGCCGTGCATGAATGCACGGCATTGCGCTATTTGTTAACTTCTTCGCTAAATTAGGCCATACAACGCAGCTTTAACTACTGTGGCGGTTTTATTAGTGGTGTTGAGCTTTTTAGTTGCATTATTGATATGAAAAGTCACGGTACTTTCGGCTAGTCCGAGAATGATACTGATCTCTTGTACGGTTTTCCCATCTGCGCTCCATTTCAATATTTCCGTTTCTCTTGGCGTCAACTCTCCGACCTGCGTCAGAAGCTTCGGCACTGTCATGAATTTTTGAAACCCTTGATCTGCAATACTGGTTAGCCACAATAGATAGGGTGTTTTACTCATCATTTCGGCATGGCTAATCATTTCCATTTCCCGTGAAAACGACAGTAAAGATGCACTGCCTTCAGGTAAGTGTGTGGGTTTTGACCATCCTCGATAGACCCCGTGTGCTCGTGCTTGTTGCCAAAACTCTAAATTGTCATCGGTGAGACTTTGCCAGTTGATATAATGAACACTCTTTAGTCCCATATTGACGATGGGATCTTGGAGTGCTAATCCTTGCCCTTGATAGATGGCATTCCATTGACTGGAATATGAACTGACCATTTCAATTTTTGGTGATGTGATTGGATGTTTGGTTCTGATCCCATAGGCAAAATTATCAAAGCCCAGTGTTTTAGCTGCCTTAATAAGGGTAAGCGTTAGATCTTCTTGTGATTGGCAGGAAGTCAGTTGCTGAATATATTCTTCAATCAATGTTGTTTTGTAATTCATGACCATTTTCGATTTCTATCCTTATAAACAATACCTCGTTATGGGGCCGCTTATTAAGAATGGTGCTTATGAAAGATCAAAGATAACCTATGGGTTTATTTTCATTCAGTTGTGAGTGTGGCGTATGTCCAGCAGTATATTGAACCATAAATACTATCCTGCACTAATTGTTGGGGAATATTAAGAGGAACGTTCATCTTGATTCTAAAAGTTTTGGATAACTCACTCTCTCGAGTGGAAGACAATATATTGCGACTCGATCGTTCTACATTTGCACGGGTATCCTTCATTTTGCTTGATGCTGGTCTTTATGCGGACCCGAGCCCTGTCGTGAGTGGGAGCGTGGCAAGATTACAAGGTTACGCAGAATGGGTCAGCAATACACAACCTGCGATATCAGTGGGTTTTGACTGGACTTTTCGCTTTGGCGAATTGGACTTTGATGGTGAGCCGTTTGCTAATTTTGTTTTGCAAAGCATGCAAGGTGAAGATTTATCTAACGAGGAAAGTTTCGCTCAGATCAAAGCGTCATTGGAGAGCATCGCCTGGCAAAGTCGTGTGCTGAGTTATTTAGCTCAAGAGTACCAATAGGCGTCAAGCTAGTATTTTTGAGAGCTAGTTTTTAATGTGTATCCCACTACCTTATGCCTAAAGGCAATTAAACTCTGAGGTAGTATGCATTACATTACTGGCACCGCACTTGAGCTTAACGAGGCGACGAAGCTAGCTCTCTATAACTATCGATACGAGGTCTTCATTGACAACTTAAAATGGGATGTCATTGAAGGCTATGGTTCGGATAGCGAAAGGCTTGAAAAAGACCAATTTGATACCGATGAAACACTTTATGTGATCGCGCGCGAAGAAGAGGCTGTTGTCGGCTGTGCGCGATTGTTACCTACCTCTCAACCTTATCTTTTAAAAGATGTTTTCCCTGAATTACTAAATGGTATGCAAGCACCTGAATGTGATGATGTATGGGAACTATCACGCTTTACTAGCTTTGATTGCGATAATAAATGGCAGCAAACGAGTACTCAATTTTCCGCAGAATCAACGGTTGTTTTGCTTAGGAAAACCTTAGAAGTGGCGAAATCTTATGGAGCACGAGCTTTGGTGAGTGTGTCTCCTATCGCGGTGGAAAGGCTGCTTCGGCGTGAAAATTTTTCCTCACGTCGTCTTGGTCCTCCAATTCGTGTTGGTGGCCAACTATTGATCGCTTGTTGGATTGATGTCTAAAGCGATTAAATAGTTCCAAAGGACTATTGGCTAAAGGAAGGGGAGCTTTTGGTGAGTACGACAATAAATACCGTAACCTTAAATCATCAACCGATGGAGAACCATGCCGATTGGAGTGATCTGCTTGAGGGGGAGTGGTATTACGTTATTAATCACAATGGCCACTCTAGTGTGGGTCAATGGCGTACGCGACAAGGATGTTTTTATTCGCAGAGCGGTGACAATATCGACGTAACCAAAGCGAAAGAGATTATCAAAGTAGCGGAGTTGAGATTGAAAAACAGTCGTGAGTTTCCCCTTTGCAGCAACCCATTTATTCAGCGCCGTAATGGTTTTAAAGTACTAATGGAAGTACCTAGGCAGGGCTTCCTTCTGATCAATTGTGAGCTGGCGATGAGTGTTGATTCATCTTTTCCTTTTAATTATACGATGATGCCTTAAAGAGTGGGTGGAATGAGTCAAACGAATATTAAATCCAACATTCAATCAATTAAAAAATGATCAGATAATTACAAATAAACACTTAATGCGACCTATATCACTAACTATGCGGATGTGCAGATTGGATTTTATGTGATACAGATCTGCTTTGATCTTAATTTTGATCATTAAAAAAGCACAAGAGTGATTTGTATCACTATTTTAATTTCAAGTGTCTGGTTGAATTTGTGATATATGGCAATTTAAATTTATTGACAATTTAAATTTTAAATATTTGTTATAAAGTTTCAAGTGATATTGGTGAAGTAGGTCACTATGAAAACATTTGGAATGTCTCTTTGTGTGTGATTAATCACAAAAAACCCGTTGTCAGTTCTAAAATAAATATGTGTGGTAAATTGATTGGGTACTAAGCAATCAGCGGTTTTTGCGAACCGTTACCTATAACAATTTCATTAGAACATCGAACGGGGAATCACAATGATATCACCAGATGCTAAGATCAAGATACAAAATTTTGGTCGCTTCCTATCCAATATGGTTATGCCAAACATTGGGGCGTTTATCGCTTGGGGCTTTATTACTGCACTATTTATTCCAACAGGTTGGTTGCCAAACGAAACATTGGCCTCCATGGTTGGTCCTATGATCACTTATTTGCTGCCACTGTTAATTGGTTATACCGGCGGTAAATTAGTGGGTGGCGAACGTGGCGCGGTTGTTGGCGCAATCACAACGATGGGTGTGATTGTTGGTACTGACATTCCAATGTTTATGGGCGCAATGATGGTCGGGCCTATGGGTGGCTGGGCGATCAAAAAATTTGATAATTATATTGATGGCAAAGTAAAAAGTGGTTTTGAGATGTTAGTGAATAACTTCTCTGCCGGCATTATTGGCATGCTGTGTGCCATTTTGGCTTTCTACTTGATTGGCCCTTTCGTAAAAATCCTCTCTGGTGGCTTAGCTGCTGGTGTTAACTTTCTAGTGACAGCTCATTTACTGCCATTGACGTCAATCTTCGTCGAGCCAGCTAAGATTCTATTTCTCAACAATGCCATCAACCACGGTATCTTTTCTCCACTTGGCATTCAGCAAGCATCGGAAACTGGACAATCTATTTTCTTCCTTATTGAAGCAAACCCTGGTCCTGGTTTAGGCATCTTGTTGGCCTACATGGTGTTTGGTAAAGGAACCGCTCGTCAAACCGCTGGTGGCGCTTCAATTATTCACTTCTTTGGTGGTATTCACGAAATATACTTCCCGTATGTTTTGATGAATCCTCGCCTGATTCTGGCTGCAATCGCCGGTGGCATGACAGGCATCTTTGTGCTGACCATCTTCGATGCTGGTATTGTTTCTCCTGCCTCTCCTGGTTCTATTTTTGCCATTCTATTAATGACGCAAAAAGGCTCAATTGTTGGTGTGCTTGCCTCAATTTTCTCGGCGACAGCGGTCTCTTTTGCTGTAGCAGCACTGCTAATGAAAACTCAAAAATCGACCGAAGAAGATGGCGACGAAACAGCTCTTGATAAAGCCACGAGCCAAATGCGTACGATGAAATCTGATGCTAAAGGGACGCATGCAGTTAATCAAAAAGGTAAAGGCAATATTGATATGGCTAATGTGACGAGCATTATCGTTGCGTGTGATGCCGGTATGGGCTCCAGTGCAATGGGCGCCAGTATGCTGCGTAAAAAAGTTCAAAGTGCAGGCTTAAATATCAAAGTAACTAATCTTGCGATTAACAATTTACCCGAGAGTGCTGATATCGTGATTACTCATAAAGATTTGACGGATCGTGCACGTCAGCATGCTCCCAATGCTAACCATATTTCCCTGACTAATTTCTTGGACAGTGAAATGTACAATCAACTTGTGACTAAGTTGCTCGCAGCGCAAAAACAAACGGCTGCAAACGATGAACAACTGGTCAAAATGTCGGTGCTCGCCGCGAATGATGACCATTTTGAGCCGCAAAGCCCATCGGTGTTCCAGATCCAGCCAGAAAACATTCACCTTGGTTTGCAGGCGAGTGATAAACAACAAGCCATACGTTTTGCGGGCAATAAATTGGTCGAGCTAGGCTATGTTGAGCCTGAATATGTTGATGCTATGTTTGAACGCGAGAAGCTTGTTTCCACCTATTTAGGTGAATCTATTGCCGTACCACACGGCACGATCGAAGCGAAAGACAAAGTAAAGAAAACCGGTATTGTTATTTGCCAATATCCAGCGGGTATCCAATTTACTGATGATGGCGATGACATCGCTAAGTTAGTGATTGGTATTGCGGCTAAAAATGATGAGCATATCCAAGTTATTACCACGATTACCAATGCACTCGATGAGCCTGGAGCTATCGAAAAACTGACCAGTACCACGGATGTGAGTGAAATTCTGAGCATCTTATCTGGTCACAAAGCGGCATAAGTTACCGCTCCTGAAATAAAGGCCAGCGTCTTCCCCCCTATAGGTTGGCCTTTAACTCCTTAGTGTAGGTAAATTTAGTAGGTAAATGATATGAAAAATGCAGTCCATTTTGGTGCCGGAAACATCGGTCGTGGTTTTATTGGTAAAGTTCTCGCAGACTCAAATGTCGCCGTCACATTTGCCGATGTGGATGAACCTTTGGTTGATCAAATCAGCCATAAACAAGAATACCGTGTAAAAGTAGTAGGAGCGCAGTGCTCGATTGATACCGTTGCTCACGTAACTGCGGTTAACTCAGCAAGTGAGGCGGTCATCGATCAAATCGTTACAACAGATTTGGTGACCACAGCAGTAGGGCCTGCGGTATTGGATATTATTGCGAAAACGATCGCGAAAGGGATCACTAAACGTTTTGCCGCAGGTAATGATACGCCGCTAAATATTATAGCGTGTGAAAATATGGTTCGCGGAACCACGCACCTTAAAGGCCAAGTCTATCAATATTTGGATCATTCTATTCATGCAAAAGCGGATCAATTGATTGGATTTGTTGATTCCGCCGTTGATCGTATCGTGCCACCAGCAGAAGCGGCCAATGATGATCCCCTCGAAGTGACCGTAGAAAGTTTTAGTGAGTGGATTGTGGATGAGCAGCAATTTAAAGGAGAAATCCCAGAGATTGGTGGCATGGAGAAAACGGATAATCTAATGGCTTTTGTAGAACGTAAATTATTTACGCTCAATACTGGCCACTGTATTACGGCTTATTTGGCTAACTTAAAAGGTCATCGTACGATCAGAGAGGCAATTGAAGATCCTGACATTCACGCCCAAGTAAAACAAGCAATGCTGGAAAGTGGTGAAGTGCTTATTCTCCGTTATGGCTTTGATCGTGAACTTCACTGTGCTTACATTGAAAAAATACTTTCGCGCTTTGCTAACCCGTATTTGATTGATGAAGTTGATCGCGTAGGCCGTCAGCCACTGAGAAAATTAGGTGCAAATGATAGATTAATTAAGCCTTTACTAGGTACAATTGAGTATGGCGTTGAAAACAAAACACTTTTAAAAGGGATCGCCGCGGCATTGAAATATACCAATCCGAGTGATCCGCAAGCAATTGAGCTGCAAACCTCGCTTAAAGAGCAAGGAGTGAAAAAGACACTCGCACACTACACTGGCTTAAATGAAAACAGTGATGAAGTCGCGATGATTGAATCACTCTATCAGCAACTATAACAACAAAGGGGAGCTTCGCTCCCCGCTATTTTTAGATCAGTTTATGGCAGATATTATCAACGAAACCGAGATTATTGAGCGACTCAACAGCGCTTCTTCCGTACGCGGTTTTTTCGTTGCTGCGGTTGATGTGTTTAACGACTCCATCGATGGCCTTATCCAGCGTATTTTCCGTAAGGACAATTTCGCCGTGCAATCAGTCGTAGGACCTTTATTACAAGATAGTGGGCCGCTAGGAGATTTATCAGTACGGCTTAAATTACTCTATGGCCTGGGTGTTTTACCTGATGATGTGTATCACGATATTGAAAATATCATCATGCTTAAGAATAAACTGAATAGTGACGAATGTGACTATGAGTTTACTGACCCTAAAATTCTGACCCCAATAAAAGCGCTTTCTTTAGTAAAAAAGATGAGCATGGTGCAGTTGGAAGTATCCGTGCCAGATGACGATATCGACATTGAGTTTTATCAACTGCAATTACAGCGTCAGCAGCAGATTATTAAGTCTGGCTTGTCGCTTGCGATCGTCGAAATCTGCAATGAACTTGTCAAAGATAGCCCATTTTAATTGTTATTTGACCAACGAAAGCGGCACATTCTCAGAATGTGCCGCTTTCGTTTCCACGGTAAACCCACCGCATTTTTATTCAGATAAGTTTATGCAGGGAGCGGGTTAAAGATCGCTATTGAGGTAAGCTTTGGTTGAAATATCGGTCCATGGGCGTACTTTACTTAAGTATTGTCGTTGTGATTCGATAATACGTTTCGCGAGTGGATCTTTAGCGGCCAGTTCTCCTAGTAGCGTCTGCTTCTCTTGATTCAGACGGCTTAATACCTCTGGTGGAAACTCGAGAACTTGGATCTCTGGATACTCTTCACTCATGGATGCCCAGCTATTGGCATTGGCATCGATAGCTTGAGTGTACATATCAAACGCGGCGACACGGAAGGCCGTTTCAAGAATTACTTGCAGATCTTTCGGCAGCTTATTCCAAGTGCGTTTATTGACGAGAAATTGTGTTTCTGAGCCCGGCTCTTGCCACGCGGTGTAGTAATAAGGTGCGATCTTATGAAAGCCCATACGCAAATCAAACGCAGGACCGGCCCACTCTAACGCATCGATCGTACCGCGCTCGAGTGAGGTATACAGTTCTCCGGGAGCAATATTGGTCGGTTTTGCGCCTACGCGGGCCATTACTTCACCAGCGAATCCTGGAATGCGCATCTTAAGACCTC
>NZ_AFWF01000322.1 GCF_000222605.1 Vibrio ichthyoenteri ATCC 700023
AACCGCCAAAGAGAAAGGCGCAACCGTGATTGCTTTAACCGCGCCACAAAAAAGCCCCCTACGCGATATCGCGGACATCTGCTTAGATACGGTGGCAGATGAGTCAACTCATCGAGCATCGTCAATGGCCGCGAGAACCGCGCAACATGTCATCGCTGATGCCATATTCATTACCTTAGTGAAACTGCGCGGTGATCACGGGCAAGATATGATCAATGAAATCGCCTCGCAAATTAAGCAGTTGTGAAACCCTTGGGTGACCTGCTTACCCATTCGAAGAGATATTCTCTATTCAATTCGCATGCGCACATAGCGGGCAAATTTAGGGATATCGTTGCTGGTGTAGCCGTTATGGCGAAAAGTAATTGTGCTGCCCAGCGGCGGAGGCGACTTTCGCAGTTCATCGCTAAAACCACTACCAATATAAAAACGCACACCGGGCTTCCACTCCACCAATACCGCGCCCATTCGGCCTTTGTACTTTCCTTTACCGACTTTATAACCCACCACGACTGCCTCATCATCTTGGTAGGATTTTAATTTGAGCAAATCAGAACTTCTGCCAGCTTGATAGCGGCTATCGGTTCTGCGTAACATGATCCCTTCCCCATTGGTATCATTGACGGCATCAAGATAGTGCAAGAGCTCTTGCTCTGATTCAATCGGCGTATGTTCAACGTAGTCAACATGTGAAGCGTTAAGCCCAGCAACCAAATAGACAATGTTGTAATAGCGCTTTTTGTAGTCTCCCGCGGCATGAGGCATATCAAACAGCATAAACTCTATTTTCTGCCAACCCGCATCGACTGGGGTACGATCAAGCACGGTCTGTTGCACAATGTGAAAGTTTCCCCGCCCAGCCCACAATTCGCCTTCAAGTGGAAAATCGGGTAAAGGTTTAGTAAACCAACTCGGTGCCACGATCACTTTCCCTTTCCGTGTTCTTAGCGTTTTCCCGTCCCAAATCGCCCTAATGCCATCCAATTTTTCACTTTTCCAATATTGCTCAATATCGATACCTTGTTCATATGAATGCGCAAGTAACACCGGCATCATAGGTGTATTTGTTGCCTGTTCGCTTGCGTTACTGCTCATTGCCAACAAGATACTACTGGCGACTAGCGTCATTGTCCGCTGCATATTCTTTGCTCCACTCGACGTCATTTAAGTCCAACGCTAACGCAAATAAATTGAGACAGAGTATGAAGTTGGCGTGTCTCCCGTCACAGAACAGTTAAATGATTTACGCGATGTTTTCGCTGTCTAAAACTGATTCTCAAATTGAGAATGCCCGTTAGCAAGATAAGAGAACCACAAAAACAAAACCTATCACACTGTTTTTATTAACTATTTATTTTGGCACATTCTATGCTCTGAAATACCTAACCTAAGAGGAGTAGTGTTATGGAAATGCGCAAAATTGAAACCAACAACGAAATTCTAACTTTAGTAATTAATGGCAATTTGGATGCTGACGGTAGCCGTAGCGCTCAACCTCATTTGGATGAAGTGATTGCCGATCTGTCACATCCTGAGATCGAAATTGACCTCGCAAATGTCGGATTTCTCGACTCTTCTGGCGTAGGAGCTATTGTTTATCTATATAAGCGCTTGGTTGAACGTCAGCGTAACATGCGTATTGAAAATGCGACTGGACAACCTCTGGAGATCATCAATTTGCTCAGGATTAACCAAGCGATTCCCGTAAATTCTCAAAAACACTAATAATATGAGGCGGTTGGCATGGGTACTTTTCGTAGATACATAGCCTTAGCTATGTGCATAATATTGCTAGGTTGCACCAGCTATCCCGAAGAAGGACGTGGCGGCCTAGCTGAAAACCACTTTGATAGCAGCTTTTCACCCGTCATGCCCGATGAACCGCTAGGCCCAGAGCACGGATTGCGATTTGACTGGCAGTTAACGAAGTTACACTTAGATTCATTAATCCGTGAAGGCGCACGCTGGTGCTTTCCTGCGGCCGTCGTGCAAGCTTTAGAGAAACAAAATCGCATTGCACGTGAGTTGGAAGGCGGTCTGCTACTGGACGCTGCGAACGACATTGTGATTCAACGTAGACGTCTTGGTGAATTAGAACGCCAGCTCGATTATGTTACCTCTCAAGCCAACTGCGTCCCTCCGGTGGATGAAGATGCATTCCGTCTGCAACTGACCGTGATTGACGAGTTGTTCAATTTACTCAACATTGATAACCAATTTGCCTTCAACTCCTCGGAAGTCAACCCGAAATACATGGGACACCTGGCCAAGGCTGCCAATATATTACGCGATAACCCGAGCTTCAACCTATCTGTAACAGGCCATGCCGACGCAACTGGTGATGATCTCTATAACAAAACGTTAGCAATGGAGCGTGCCAAGCAAGTGAAGCGCTACCTGATCATTTTTGGCCTTAACCCTAGCCGAATCACCACCCATTCATTGGGAGACTCCCTCCCGCTTTATGATGGGTCAACGGAAGGAGTCAAGCTCACCAACCGTCGTGTCAGCATTGAAGTTATTGCCACCAAAGAGTTGGCAGAACGAACGCCACAAGGAGACTATTATGCGCAGGATTAATGCTCTACTGCTCGCCCTATGCTTATTTGCTGGCAACTTGTTGGCAGATAATTCGGTAACAGATAGCTCGGTCGCAAATGGTTCGGTCGCAAATGGTTCGGTGGCAGAAAGTCATGTGGAAACAGTTCAGATCGGCGATATGATTCAAATTAACCTGCCCGGAGAAGAATCCCTCAACCGAGGCTTTCAAGTTGATAAACGGGGCAGAATCGACCTGCCTGAAGTTGGCACCCTGTACGTGGCTGGCTATAGCGAAAAACAACTCAGCGAATCGGTATTAACCGCACTCAATGAAGTTTATCGTGATGTCACCTCCGCCAGTGTTTATATCTCTCAACAGCAAATACTGATCTCAGTACAAGGGTATGTGATCTCTCCTGGTGAATATACTTTGCCGAAAAATGCCAATGTACAAATGGCACTGCATGCTGCTGGTGGACTACGTTCCGGAGCGCAACTCGACAATATGCTGCTTAAACGCGGCAACGGTAAGCAGAGCTTCAATTACAAAGCCTTTCTCGATTCTGGTGACGAGTCACTACTGCCGAGCCTAAAATCACTTGATAGCCTGTTTGTTCCTGCATCCCCTTTGGTGGGGAATATTGAGCAACAATTTGATGCGGCAAAACAAGCCAATGCGGGTGACAGTGGCGATAGCCGCACTGCGATTAAAGTCTTTGGTGAGGTTAACTCTCCCGGTTCTTTCTCATTTAAACCGAGCACGGATCTGGTTGACATCTTAATGCGCGCCGGTGGAGTAACCCGCTACGCCTCCGTCGAACAAATTCGCGTTATCACCAATAACACACCGCAATTGTTTAACCTAAAACGTTACCTCGACAGCGGTGACCGCTCGCTATTACCCAACTTATCAGAAGGCACAACCATTTTTGTTGCCCAAGCAAGAAGAAGAAATCAAAGCCGGAGCCAATGTTGTCTACATC
>NZ_AFWF01000321.1 GCF_000222605.1 Vibrio ichthyoenteri ATCC 700023
GGTTCATCGCGGATAAGCGGGAACTCAAAACAAAAACGGTAGTAAGTGATAGAGTTTTATCGCCAAACAAAACCTACACAAACTACCGTTTTCATGCCGAATCATACTTTCCTATCTTCGTTCTGGGAAGGCTTTCATGTAGCAAAGTCTCATCAAACAGAATCACTTATTACGCTCACCCTTAAACCTAACTCTATCGCTAAATGTCCCTGTGGACTTCATACTCAAGCAATACATGAGTACCAATGGCGTAACGTTAAAGAAGCAACACTGCTTGGAATGCCTGTTGAGTTGCTTGTTCAAACTCGACGAGTTAGGTGCAGTAAATGTGGCATTAAAACAGAGCAGTTATCTTGGTTAGAGCCTTATTCTCGCATCACTAATCGCTTGCGAAGCTATATCGAATAGCTGCTGCCTCTTTTACCCATTAAGCACATCGCACAAATCACTGGTGTTCATTGGCACACAATTAAAGAGATAGATAAGCGTCGACTCCAACAAGTTGTACCCCAAGTTAAATGGGGTGAATTAAGGCAACTCGTTATGGACGAGTTCGCCATTTTTAAGGGACATCGTTATGCCACTGTCATTGCTGATGCAAAGACTCATCAGGTTATCTGGATAGGGCTGGGCCGCAGCCGTAAGGACATCCGACCATTCTTCGAGCGGTTAGGTGAACATGGTAGAAATATCGAGGCGGTGGCAATGGATATGAATACTGCTTTTGACCTTGAAGTCCAAGAGCACTGCCCGAATGCACGTATCGTTTATGACTTGTTCCATGTTGTGGCTAAGTTCGGTCGTGAGGTCATCGATAGAGTCAGAGTCGATCAAGCCAATAAGCTGAAACATGATAAAAAAGCGAGACAATGGGTCAAGCGTTCTCGTTGGGTATTATTGAAAAATAGAGATAATCTAAACACACAGCAGGAGAGCTATCTAGCTGAAATATTAAAGATAAATCAAAACTTGATGACTACCTATGTGCTGGGAGCGCAACTAAAGGAACTCTGGCGTTGTGAGTCTGAACTTCAGGCAAAAAACTTATGGAAGGTGTGGTGGGAGCAAGTG
>NZ_AFWF01000320.1 GCF_000222605.1 Vibrio ichthyoenteri ATCC 700023
CATGACGTGCACATAGGCTTTCCCACCCCAGATGGTATAGGTAGCAATAGAAACCAGTAAACAAAACAGGCTAGTGATAATAAAGCTACGCCACTTCGGGCATATTGTGTAGCGTGAGGTGGTCATTAAAACTTCCCTTTAATCGTGAATACCAGTGTACGGCGATCATTGATCTGCGCGTAAGCAGAATCCGATTTTCCGGCTAAAAATCGTGCAGTAAATTCCAAATCTACCGATGCTTCACCGCTATCGATCCATTGGTAAGTGAGCCACTGTGTTGCGATAATGCCACCATCTTGGGGAGACATTAATAGATCCAATTTCGGCGTAAAGTCGCCTAACCAATGCCAATGGCTGTCCGATTGCCATTGTAACCAAGCCTCGGTATCCCAACTCCAGTGCAACATCGCGCTGTGCTGAGTCAAGTTGTAGTGGTTTAATCCTTGGGCGTAAGAATTTACGAGAGATGCAGTTGCTGGGTGTGTTTGCAGACTCTTGGCGTTAGATCTTGCTTGCTGCCATTGGGTGTGACTCCATGCGCGACTATCGTACCAATATTCCCCAATCAGGCTATGGCCAGTCATTGATGTGTAAGTAAAGCCAGCAAGCGCCTGCCATGCATGACCTTGTTCTTTAATATCGACCGCTTGATACTGAGCGTTCGGTAGTTCATAGCCAACGCTTTTGTGTTGCCACAATGCTTCACTATGAAACTCCCATGCATCGCCGATGACGCTAACCCAACTGCCACCAAGCGCTCCTTGGCGTACATCGTCGTAGTAGGCGACGAGTTGATACTCATGTTGAGCGAGTAAAGCATAGCGCCGCAGGCCAATGCCTTGTTGTTGATTAGCTTTATCAAACGTATCCACATCAGTATCGCTCCAATGTGAATTGGTATAGAGCAAACTCCACTCGCCATTGCCATCAAATTTGGAGAGGGTAGCCACCGTAGCACCTTCTTCAACACTCAATCCAATCGGGTTTTGACGGTAAGGTTTGAACATATCCAAAGGCCGATAACCATAGCTTACTCCGTAATCAAGGCGCATTTTCCCTAAGCTTAAATCAATACTGTGTTGGCCAATCTCGACCTCACCTTGCCATGCGATCTCGCGAACAATCCATTGATTATTGGTTTTTTCAAACCAGCTTTGTGGATGGCTTTGGTAGAGGTCTTGGCTATATAGAGCAAAGAGTCCACTCCATTGACCATATCCAATTTGCACGTCCAGTAAGCCATCGAGATGCGTCTGCGAATCGTTATTGGGCTGGATAAAATCACTGTTTTGCAGCTGGTGGATTTGGCCAGACACCGCCCAATCCCAATCAAACTGCCATTGACTCGCTTGCGCAGGCAATGCCGTCAGTAGCAGCAATAGCGTTGCGGGGAGGGTATGAAAGAGTGCGCGGTGCATCACTACAGTTCCGATGTGCTATTGCGAGCAAGGAAGCTTGGGTTATAAAACTTATCATCCAATTGCCATGGCGTGATTGATTGGTATTCAATTACGGTTTTCTTATCTGCTTGGATGGCGTCGTGTAAGGTCATCGCAGTCACGGCCATGGCGTCATTGCGCATCCCACGTGAGAAATAGGCTTGCTTGGCGAGTTTACCTGAACGCAAGTAGAGATTAGCTTTAATCGGAAATCCCGTGCTCTGCTCAAGCCATAATTCAATGCGTTGATAACTTGCGCCGTTAGTCTTGGCGTTTAACTCAATCAGATGAGTTGGATAGGCCGTATTGTTCTCGTCATTGATCGTTTCATTGCCTCGCCATTCTCCTTGGTAATCGTCACTCCAAGTGAGGGTGCTAATATCACCCACTGACGCATCACCGAGTAATTTTTGCATCGGCGTGATTCGAATTGGACGGCGACTCTTTGGCATTTGCAGCCAAAAGTTATCCTCTAACATCAACATTTTTTGCCCTGCTTCGACCGCGGATTTAAACACCACTAGCGATTGACGATTGGGTCTTGAATAAACATTGTATTGACGAGTTTTTTCCAGCTGGCCAGCATTGTAAAGATGAACCAGTGAGATCACGCGGGCTGAAGTGCCTTCCATCCGGTAGGCATCTGCTTTTATGACCAACTGTTTCACTTGCTGTGTATCTAAGGTTGTGGTGCTAGCTTGTATATTGAACGTGACACTGAACAAGGCGCTGAACATCGCCAATGCCGTAACAGCTGATTGGTAATTAAACATAAGTGAGAGCCTCTGTGATCGGTTTTTTAACCCCTTTACGGGCAGAGAAGAAGGCGGCGGTTAAGCAAATGGCGAGTACGCCAAGTAGTGCCATAACGGCAAGGTCTAACGAAAAATAGATCGTGAGTGGATACCCTTGCGTCATACCGGGTGGTGGCGGCATTTGTACGTCGACAAGCATCAGGAATAGAGTGAGCAGCGCGGCGGAGAGTATCCCCAACAAGCTGCCGATGATGGCGAGAAGCCCAGCTTCGCGCATGAATCCGGCGATGATTTCATTGGGGTAATTACCTAGAGCGGAAAGCGTGCCAATCTCACGAGTACGCTCAGTCACGGACATGGTCATGGTGTTGAAAAGGGCAACAAACACCACTAATGCCATGATCACTCCCATGATGCCGAAGATACGGTCATAGAGGCTTTTTACGTTTTGATAATAAAAGGCTCGCTCATTCCAAGGCGTAATTTCCAGTGCTTGGGCTTGTTGCGCGATTAATTGGCGAATGGCTTGTGAGGTGGTTTCGGTCTGTGCTAAGTCGAATAAGAATACTGATACCGTGCTGACTTTGTTGCTGTAGAGCAGGTCTTGAGCGCTATCTATGTGCACGTAGAGCTGACGCTTATCCATTTCCGGTACGCCAGTTGAATAAATGCCGTGAACCTTAAAATCGTAGGCATTAAGCGCGCCGTCAGTGGTGGTTGCCAATAACGTGACCCAATCGCCGATCGTCACGTTGAGGTTTCGCGCTAAATCTACCGCTAGCATCACTTCGGGTTCGTCAGCGTGGTAGCGAGAAGAGCGTAAATTCGACAGTGTTTTGCCTTGCTGAATATCCAAAAAGGGGCCTTTCATATCAAATTCGCGGTCGTTAACGCCGTTGCCGATATAAATCGCAGATTTATTGCCATTGGAAATCAAACCTGTGAACGCAATGTTCGGCTGAACACCACGCACGCTATCCATCGCCATGATTTTTTTGACTAATTCGTCAGGTTGTTCGAGGCCATTGGCTAACGGCATCTCTTCGTCTTTTTCAAAGTAATCAGGAGTCGAAATGATTAAGTGGCCGATATCACGCGCAGTGGCTTCTTTTAGGCTGTTGTAAGTGTATAAACCAAAGCCTCCGGTGGCGGTGAGGGCGAAGACCGCAATCGTAATGATTAAGATCGACATCGCACTACGGCGTTGATTACGGCGTAAATTAAGCCATGCAAGGCGCATTGCATTGGGGATGAGTAAAGCGGTTAACTTGCCCATGATATCACCTCATTGCTTGCGTGATAGGAATGCAATTGGCCGTCGAGTAACTCAATAGTGCGATCACAGCGCGATGCCATGCGAGCATCGTGAGTTGCGATCACAAACGTGGTGTTCATTTCATGACCGAGGTTTTTCATTATGTCGATCACCAGATTGGCGGTGGTACTGTCGAGACTTGCGGTCGGCTCATCGGCAATCACTAAACGTGGCTGATGCACTAAAGCTCGAGCAATCGCTACTCGTTGCTGCTGTCCACCTGACAAATTATCTGGGCGATGATGTTGGTAGCCTGCCAGCCCCACTAATTCAAGCATTTGCGCCGCTTTGTCGTGTTGCTCTTTACGACTAAATCCGTTTAGCAGCAATGGATAAGCCACGTTTTCAAGCGCGCTCATCACTGGAACAAGATTAAAACGTTGGAAAATAAAACCGAGTTGGGCACGACGTAGCATCGCGGCTTGCTTGGCACTCTTGGGTAGCGGAGCCCCATCCATGCTGACGGAGCCTTGGTATTGCATGTCTAACAAGCCCAAGATATTGAGCAGGGTACTTTTACCACTTCCCGATGGCCCACATAGCGCAACCATTTCACCGGCAATAATTTCTCCTGAAACATCTTTCAAGGCAGGCACGGTTTGGTTACCTAGTTGATAATGACGTTGAATGTGATTGAAAACGATCATATTCCCCCCTTAACTTTGGCTGGCCACAAGGCTTTTAGCTGCTTGTGTTTGCGGGTTATAGGCGTCGATTTTTTCCATGGTGCTCAACCATGCTTGAGCTTGTTTGACATCATTGGCTCTGAGAGCTGCGACTATACCAGTGTGGTAAACCCATGCCGATGCAGCGAAAGGTTGCTGAACGAAATTTTCGTTATTGAGCAGATTGAGGTACAAGTCATAGCCACGCTCAAAGTGGTTAAACATATCGGGTAAAGAGGTGTATGTGACTGCAGCCATGGCTTGTGCAAGATAGGCTTCTGGTAACCCTTGAATTCTTTCTTGCTGATTAATGTCTGCTGGCAAGGTATCGAGTAAACCAAGACCTTTGGCCATGGTCGCTAAACCTTGCTCGGTGTATTTCATTTTATTCCATGGCAAAAAGGCATCACGACCTTGTAGTGTTTGTGTACTACCGAGATAAACCATGGTGAGCGGTTTTGCTCCTTGTTGCTCAATCAGCGCGTTCAGTTGGTTGGATACGGTTTCAACCATCGCTTTATCGCCGTCAGCAGCTTGTGAGTAACTGGCGAGAATATCGGCCGTTGGATTGGCAAAGAGTTGAGTGCTGCCCATTGAGGTGGATAAAACAGCGCTTAACAGTAACATTTTAGATATTTTCATTGCGTGAATCCCTATCGCTATGTGAATGGAGACAGAATACGCTCTAAAGAAAAGAGGTGTTGGGCGATGAGATAAACGGTTCGTTTTGCGGATAAACGGTCAAAAGCGCCGATGACTTGGATCAGCAATTCATCACTGTTTAATAAACCAATAGTGTTATGATTACTTATAAGTCATTGATGAATAGATGATCGTTGGTTTGGCGAGTGATATTGTCTTTCATCTGTGATGCTGGTTAGTTTGGTTACTCGAGCTTAAAACGAAAGATTATTGTTAAGGGATAGAATGAAAGTTAGAAATATAGCCGTCATGATTTTGCTGTCGACGATGTCGTGGCTATCTTCAGCTCAAGAGAGTGAATTACTAGAAAAAGCGGTCAAAACGCTGCAAGTCGTTGAATTTGCCGATACCGTAAAATTTACTTACGGCTATCTATGTGCCGAGAACGATATCGATTCAGATCTCGCTGAACTGTGTGGGAAAATGGATAAGGTACCTAACGAAGTTTATTACACCGTTGTTGCCCCTTATTTCGCTCAATATGTTACTTCTGAAGAAATGGATATAGTGCTTAATTTCTGGCAGAGCGAAGAGGGAAAAGCTCTAAATGCTAAGCTGAATTACGCGATGGAAACAGGTGATGCGAGTGCGTTGACGGAGGAAGATTTTTTGCTGTCTGAAAACATGGAGCCAGAGGGCTTAACCAAGTTTATTGATACGGAAGAAATACAAATGCAGGTAAACCGTGCTCTGCTAAAAGCCATTTTAGCGTATTAGAAGACAATCAGATTGACGGCTAAGGTTCGCTCGCTTCAGTTCTACGCTTGGTATACAGTGACCGCTCAGCTTAGCAATGGTGTAAATCACAAGCTGTAAAACGTACAAAAATACAGGAATAAAACTTTTATGAGCGAACTGACTCCTCAGCAAGATGCCGCCCTCGCTGCGTTTAAAGCGAATCTTCATCTGCCACACGGTGGCTTTTATGCCTTGATTGTTGAGCTGAGTAAAACGTACCAACTGCCTTTCCAAACGGTGCGCTCAGTGGTAATGAAAGCACAACGTGATATTGAAGGAAAAATTCGTCGCGAACCGGATTGTTTAAGTGACATCGATTTGAGCCAAGCTCATTGGCGGTATGTCATTGATACGGCTTTACTTGCTCTTGCCCAAGAGAACACGCAGGTGATGGATGATTTGGCGAGCAATCCGAGTTATCAGAAAGCACTTAAGGCAATGTCTGAGTCAATTGATAGTGAAGACAAGCGCGAAGAAATCTTAGAGTGGTTAATGCAAGCGTACGAAAAAGAAGTGCTTAAGCCGTTATTGGCGATGCTGCGAACCTCGCCACTGTATTGGAAATTGATGCTAGCTGAAGAGCTGAGTCAAATGACCGAGACCTGTCGTGCGCAGTTTCATGAGTACCCACAGCATGTTGAAGCCGCGGCGCATTTATTTGATCTGGATGAAAAAGTCAGAGCAATGAGCTTAGTAAACTAGTTTAAATTATTCGATATAATATAAGCACTTAGAAATCCCTCGATTTATCGGGGGATTTTTTTATGTGTTTGAAAAACCGCGAGTGCGTCTCATGCTGGCCCATGTTTTGTGAGAAACGGTAACGTTAGATTAAGGCTTTATGGGAAGATCTAGCACAATTGACAACATTACAGGGAGAGTCGTTACATGACATGTCGAGTTTACGTTTTGGCGCAATTTAAGCCCAAAGCAGGTAAAGAAGTTGAATTATTTGAAGTATTAAAAGCGTTAGAGCCTGATTCCTATCGCGAAGAAGGGTGTGTTCAGTACATGCTCACGCGTCAGATTGATCACCCAAGTGCGGTAAGAAATGAGTATCCAATCGTGTTTAATGAAATCTGGGAAGATGCCGAGTCATGGTCTGCTCATGGACGTCGCAAGCAGATCCAACATTTTTTTGACACCCAAGTAACCGCTGAATCCGGCTTAGTCGAAGATGTGATTGTGACCGCTTACACTGATGAAGGGCATCATTACGATGCGCCTGTTTATCTATAACTCGTTTCGTGTATTGATATTAGAACTATGACAAGGATAGTGTCTCGTGCAAAACAGTAAATTTAAAGACGGTTTAAAAATGGTGGCGATTACGGTTGCTGGGTTGGTGATCTTCAATGTCATGGCCGTCATGATGGGGTTTGTGACTTTTTACCTTTGTGAGGATGTCTTCAATGTTTACGGTGATGAAGCGCCTATAGGCAGCGCGGCTTTTATCGCAGGGGTTGTTTGTGTGTTATTTATTAGTGGCAGAGTAGCGGCGCATTACCAGCAGGCTGCATCAGCGCAAACATTGTTTCTAACTGCATCACTGCTCTATCTCGCCATAATTTTCATTGTTCGTCATATTGTTATTTCCTTCAGTTTTGATCAGTTGGCCAATACGATTACTATCGCTCAATCGCTGGTATATTTTTTCTTATTTGCTTATATCTCATTGAAACATCGTAATGTAAATGCGCAGCCGCGACAGCTATCGTGAGTGTATGGGCATTTGAATGTTGGGATGCTTGAGAGCATTTTAGAAAGTCAAACTACACAGATGTCGCTTAGATTAGCGGAAGTATGAGTTTTTCAATGATAGGCTAAGAGATTGGTCAATACAGAGGAGCGTGTGATGGATATTGAAGTGTTGAGAGCGTTTTTTGGTTGGTGCTCAGTGCTAAATTTGTTGGTGTTAACCGTGGCGGGTTTTTTATTGTTCAATGGTCAACAACGTATTATGCGTATCCACCGTCAATTTATCGCCTTATCTGATGATGAATTAAAAGCGCAGTATTTTCGTTACTTAGCGACCTATAAGCTGTTAATTTTAGTGTTTAATGTAGTGCCTTATGTGGCGCTATACATTATCGCTTAAGATTGAATATTCACTATTCAGTTATCGGTGGGGCAGTTACCCCACCGATAGTTTTAATTAGTTTTTCTTTTCAAAACAAACTGTTAGCTCAGTGGTTGATTTGTTGTCAGTTGTGTATTCTGACGTGTAAACCATTGTCCAACCATCATAAGCCGCAAGTTCTTCGTTGGTATCTGAAGACCCAGTTTCCACTGTTACGCAACGAAACATTTTTTCTGAGTTAGTCGCGTCAAAATCACGCATTTGACTGGTCACGTTTGCGCCAGAACAAGCTGTCAGCATAACCGCGATTAGTGAAGCGAATAAACCTTTGTACATGGTGTCAATCCTAGTAGTTACATTTCCGACGTGGAACTTAATGGAATAACACTCGGTAATCAAGAAAAGTTATAAAAAATAGTCATTTAGCAAGAAGGCAATCCATTGCGTATGGGTTTAAATACAACGCTGTCTAGAGGCGTCTGTGTAGGCAGTGAGTTATGTTATCCAACAAGACGATTGTCACCACTACTAAAAGCGATGATCTGACTAATGTGCGTTAGACTGCGGCCACTTTGTTGTTGCCAATGAATAAAGGCTTGATTGGCTTGGCTCAGAGAGCGTTTCGTGTCTCTACCGCCTTCAATGATACTGTAAGCACGCAAGTAAGCCTCGACATCGCCCGACAAAATAAAGGTATCAACCCCCATTTGACGCAGTGCGTAAGGGCCGGTATTTCCCCCTAAACGTTGCCCATGTTTTTTAAAATAGAGCCAAAGCTCGGTAATGTTTTCTACCGGCCAGTTGGCGATCATCTTGCCCAGAGAGCCATGCTCAACACGTGCTTCGTAAATCATCTGTGCATTGGCGGCAATCGACATGACTTTGCCATTGTGACGAATAATACGTTTATCGGCCGCTTTCGCTTCCCATTGTTCATCAGAAAGCATCAGTAATGGGTCAATTTTAAAATTAAAAAACAGCTCTTCAAAATTGGGCCATTTGTTACGTACCACTTTCCACGCCATGCCGGATTGAAATACCTTCATTGAAAATGCAGAGAGCCAGCGGTCATCGCTAATCGCCGCGATCTCTTCGCGGCTGAGAGGCGTGGACAGCAGAGCTTCAAGCGCTTGCTCACCGCCTTTACGCTCCGCAGCGCGCTGGTAGATAGCTGTGAAGTGTTCTAAGTTCATTGCTTCAATCGGCATGGTGTGAATCCTAATAAAAAAGCCAGAACATGAGCTCTGGCTAGTGGGGGGTAGGGAAAATGGCGAGTGTAACGCCTATAGCGTTAGTAGGTAGTTAACCAACTGGTTGTATTCAGCGTAACTGGTGATCTTATTCGCAACCACGATGTACTTGTTGTTAACCACCACGGCAGGTACGCCACGTAACGTGCTGTTTGTGAACTTTTCATCGTACTCTTTTAGTTTCTTTTCAACTGCTTTGCTGTTGTAGGCCAAATCAAAAGCATTGGCGCTGACGCCTTTATCGATAAATAACTGACGTATTTCCGCTTCACTTTGAGGCGCTTTACGCAAAATGTGGATTTGTTCGAACATGGCTGGAACCATGCGGTCTTCGACCTGCAGTGCTGCCATTGTGGCGTAGGCTTTTACCATTGCTGGTGCCATTGGACCACCCATAAAGCCCACATGTACTTTTTCAAATGTCACATCATCAGCAAGAGCTGGCTTCAAGTTTTGTACGATAGATTCAAATTTGTAGCAATGTGGGCAGTAAAACGAAAAATATTCGGTCACGGTTGGAGTGTCGGCTTTCGGGCCATCAATCACAGTGTAATAGTCACCTTCAGTGAATGTGGTTGTCGGTTGTTCAGCGGTGGCCGCTTGAGCTGAAAATGCCATCATCAGTGAGGCGAAAAGCGCAAAAAATTGGTTCATGTTTTAATTTCCTAATGGTGTCGCTTGAAACGGAATGCGCGTGCACAGTGCACGAGGTTGATCGTTGCGATCGTATTACCTGAGGTGAGGATTAGGATATTGGGGGGCGAAAAAGAGTCTGAGTTCGACTAATGGCTTTGCCTTCTACGTCGTGTCCGATAGGAGCGATGGCACTTGGAGACAGTTGCAGAGCGTAATTGAGAGGCTCGAGCGGCATTTTCATGATACACACGGATGAACAGCTTTGATGTTCGACTTTTGCGTGGTGGTCCATGTTTGGTGAACGAATATCATCAGGGCATTTGGCTGACACCATGGCGGCGTCGAAATGAATATCATGACTCGTTTGATCAGGCAGCGCAGCATTGGCTTGCACGGAGTTAAACGCGCTTAGCCACAATAGGCAAAAAGCACTGAATAGAGCGACCAGTAATTGACGATTTGTGTGTGGCATCAATGGGCTACCTATTTCCTCATTGTGGTTTATCTTACCCCAAGCAAGATGGATAGGGTAGTGCTAAAAAAATGCCCTCAAGCTTAGAATAAGCAAGAGGGCAGAGTAATGCCACGTGACTAGCAACTATCTAGTGCGTTATGGTGGCGCGATATGAATACCTAATGTTTAACTTTTTAGTAAGGTTAAACCGTGTGGCAGTGCGTCACCAAAGATACGCTTAGATTCGCTTGCTGACAGTTCTTTCACTTCTGCGACCAGTTCAACCCATGACTCAGGTACTTTGGTTTGTTTCAGTTTATCGAGCACTTGCTGGCGATAATCCTCTGAGATATCGAATTGGCGATCCCCAGTTTTACGACAGATCATAACCGCCGCAAAAGCCACCATCGGTTCTTTTTGCCAATCTTGCTCTAACAATTTAGGTAACCATTGCTCCGCTTGCTCTCGGCTAACCACATTATGTTGGCTGCCGTATAAAGGCGTACGTGAAGCAAGACGGCCTAAAGCCCACCAGTGTGCTTGCTGATATTGGTTGTGGTTGATGGCTTTACTCAGGAACCAACTACTCAATAACACCTTATCTTCAACATCAAGTTGTTCAAGTGACGCCGACAAGCGCACCATCGATTCGTAGCCCATCTCTTGCGCGGCTTTCGCTGATTGCGGGTTTTTCATCGCCCCCGGATGGAGATACTTTGCGATGTCGGCCAAAATGGTTTCTTGCTGCTCTTGGTTCAATCCGCCAGCAATGCGACGCCAGAATACCCACCAGTCGGTCCAACCTTGGTGATTTTTAAACTGGATTCCTTGTTGGTACAAACTCCATACTTGTTCAATACGCCAACCATCGGTCGCATCACCAAAGCCGGGACGCAGTGCAAACCCAGCTAAACGTAGCCAGTTTTTTTCATGTTGCTCTGAGCGACGACGACGCTTACGGCCGGTTGCAAACGCATCAAAAAGTTGACGTAGAGTAATAAAATCCCAATCGTCGCGTTGACCAAGGCGTTTTTCTAATTCTTTAGTGAGCGTTTTTATTTCATTGCCTTCCGCGCTTTTTTTATTGGCGCTATAGATACGGCTGATCAGCTCTTTACATTCCTCTAATCGAGGGTGGATATTTTGCTCTTGCTGGTCGGCTTGTTGGTTGCGAACTTCAAATTCTAACGCCCAGCGTTTGTTGTCATCTTGGCTAGAGACACACTCCATTTTTAACGTGCCGACTTCGGTCAATTGGCAGGCGAGCAAAACTTCGACGCGTTCTTTTTGGTTCGCTTGCAATTCCGCGCCTTCGCTATCCAAGGTGGAAATATAGGGCGGAAGTGGCTGAAACAGGTCTGGATCAACATCGACCATCACGCCATTTTGGATGGCGGTTTGATTGCTCAAAGTATCATGGGTTGAGGTGAGCAGATTAAAACGTACTGGTTCACCCAAGGTCAGAGAGAAACGACGACCGCTTAAGCGGATCTCTTGGCCTTCCTCTGTGCCTTTTGCGAGTAAGCACAAGGCTTTACCTAGTTTGTTTTTTTCTTGTAGATGCAGGAAGTAAGAACGTGCAACGCCACCACCGATCTTCAATTGAGCGCCGCGACGAGCTTTACCGAATGCGACCGCACCAAGCGCCACTGACCAATCAGGATGTGGGTTGTCGAGCACGGTGATTTCACCCCCACGCCAGTTCTCTAATAACGTCGTGACTCGATCGGTGATCAATTCGCTATTGAAGACGCCGCCGTTAAGCAGCAAAGCAACCGGAATCGCATTTTGTGTTTCATCTAACCCTAACGCTGCTCGTGAGACTTGTTGGTGTTGAGTTAAAAACTCGGCAACGTGCTTGCTCACTGCTGGGTCAGCAACGTACGGCAGGCCAAACTCGACCACCGCGCTGCGACGCTTATCTGGCAGTTCGCCAAATTCACTGATTGGGAAGAAACCATCTAAAGCAATTTGATGCACTTCTTGTTTGCTTAAATCAATGCTTTTGGTGCCCCCTAGCAGTTTGGAACCGCTACCTAGCATGGTGATTTTTACCTGCTCTGGAGCGTTGGCTGAGAGTAGGCTTTCTTTGGCAGCACGAGTTTGTTGGATTAATTTCGTTAAACTGGCGGCATTGAGCTTTTTGTTTTGGGCTTGGCTGGATTGAGCAAAGCGGGTTTCCGCTAGGTGGGCTAAGGCTAAATCAAGGTTGTCACCGCCAAGCATAAGGTGTTCACCAACACCGATGCGGTCAAGAGCCAGTTCGTCGCTATGGCCATTCTCGGAAGTAAAACGTGCTTCAATCAGGCTCAAGTCAGTGGTACCACCGCCCACATCGCACACGAGGATCAGTGGTAGTGCTTTGAGCTCTTCTGCTGCGGTTTGCTGGTGGCGGGCGTACCAGTCGTAACAGACCGCTTGTGGTTCTTCGAGTAACACGATCTTAGTCAGTCCCGCTAACTCGGCCGCTTCTAAGGTCAGTTTACGTGCCGTTTCATCAAACGAGGCTGGAACGGTCACGACCACGTCTTGATCTTCAAGCTTGTTACTTGGATTACGATAATTCCATGCCTGACGAATATGGTTGAGGTAACTGGCACTGGCGATCAGCGGCGAAACTTTTTCTACATCACTTGCGCCTGCCCATGGCAGAATTTCAGAGCGGCGATCAACGGCTTGATGTGACAGCCAACTTTTGGCACTGGAGACTTGTCGACCTTCCACTTTTGCGCCGAGCTCACGTGCCCATTCACCAATGATAATGTTTTGGCTATCACCTGGAACGGGCTCATTTTGCCACGGTAGAGTTAGGTCGGTGGTTGAAACTTGTGCCGTCGCTGGATGGTAACGGAATGAGGGTAAAAGCGGTTTTCGCACCACTTCACCAGCTCCAATTAATTGGTCGATTTCAAATAGGGATACTTGGGATTGTTCAAGGTTGTCGGTGATTTCACAGTAAGCCACCACAGTATTGGTGGTGCCTAAATCAATACCAACAAGAAAACGAGGAGATGCCATACAAACCTTCTGCAACTTAAGTGATGATGGATTTTTATTATTGTCATTCCCGAGAAGACAGCACGTATTAGTCGGGAATTTAATCACGGCAGTTAAAATGAAACTCCCTCTCTCGCTCGTGCCGCGCGTTAGGGAATATAATTACGGCACCCAATTGGATGCCGTTTGATTTTTTGTTTACGCTTCTTGAGCCGAATCGTTGTTTGCGTCTTCACGCACATCGAACTCAACATGCCATTTCTGGCCATTGTCGGCGGCGATCGCTTCAAGATAAAGCGTGCCGAGCTCAGTGACGCGAGAGGCCAGTGTCACTGGAACAACCTCACCTTCACGACGACCTTCTGATACCGGCAGTGTCACTTGAATTTCAGGCAGCTCTTCAAGCTCTTCGGGCGCCCAATAATCTAGGTGTGTGCCCGCTAAGTCATCACGACGTACCGTTGAACCAAAGAACTGGAAGTTAACTGGTTGGCCGATAATCAAACCAAATGGTTGGCTTGGCACATCGACACTTGAACCTTCTTCCATACCAAATGGAGCCACACACAAAGCTTCCATTGGTGGCGCCATACCCGGAATCGCCGGCATCGCACTTTCAATGCCCACGTAGTAGCTTGATGCAATACCACCGCGGATACGCACACCTTGACCACGACGAACTGAGCCGTAGTACGACGCACCACTGGCGACCGCAAGATCGAGATCCGTACCGGTTAAACGAGTTGGTAGCTCAGCATCTGCTTCGATTAGCCATTCACCAATGGTCTCTTCTAAACGATTAGACAATAGGGTTGATTTCAACACACCGCCGTTAAACAGCAATGCGGTTGGCTTGATGAAATCCGCTGATACGGTTTCGCCACCCATGCCTGGCATGCCAGCAAATGGGTTGTATTCTTGTGCTGGCGTTGAATCGCCACCATTTCCTGAAACAGAAAGGGCATTCGCTTGTTTCGATAGGAAAGCCGCGATATGACGAGTAATGCCAGCATCTTGCGCGTAAGGCAGACCCATTTGCGTTAGTGCGCCACGGTTACGTTGCACCGGGTGCTCGGTTACAGCGACTTTCGGGAAGAAGCCATCAACCAGAGTTTGTTGTACTTCTTGCTGCGTCAACTCAGTTTTTAGTGTTGCGCCAAGCAATTTAGAACCACGGCTTGGTACCACGATAGGAACCGCTTGTAGCTCAGCATCATTCAATAGCGCTTCTTTCGCATCACGACACGCGTGCGTCATGGCTTGAACTTGCCAAGGCTGTAGTTCTTTGCCTTCTTGCGCCAGTTTCATTTTTAGGCGGTAAGCCAGCGCGAGATCCATGTTGTCACCGCCAAGTAGGATGTGTTCACCTACTGCGATACGGTTAAGAGTCAGATTGCCGTCTTCTTCAGTCACTTCAACTAAAGAAAGGTCAGTGGTACCACCACCGATATCGACCACCAACACGATGTCACCCACCGTCACTTGATCACGCCAAGCGTCGTTGCTGTTGTCGATCCAGTTGTAAAGTGCCGCTTGTGGCTCTTCTAACAGTGTTAGATGTGTCAGGCCAACATTACGCGCCGCTTCTGCGGTTAGATCGCGCGCTGCAGGATCAAACGAAGCTGGCACCGTGATGGTCACATCTTGCTCTTGCAGTGGTGCATTTGGATGATTGTGGTTCCATGCCGCTGTTAGGTGCTCTAGGTATAACTCTGTTGCGCGTAGTGGCGATACTTTCTCTACTTCTTCTGGGCTACCGGCAGGTAGGAAAGCGTCACGACGGTTTACACCAGCATGGCAAAGCCATGATTTAGCACTCGCAATCAAGCGAATAGGCGTTTTAGCGCCCAAATTACGTGCAATGGCACCGACTAAAGCTTTTGGCTCACTTGACCAAGGCAGCACGCGTGATGCGCTATCCATCTCGTTTTCGTGCGGTTGGTACAAGAACGAACCAAGTTGCTCACGGGTTTCTACTATGCCTGGCGCTGTTAGCTGAGCGATTGGCATCACTTCAACTTTGGCATTTTCGTCACGAGTATCAAGGTATGACAATACGCAGTGAGTGGTACCCAAGTCGATACCAACACTGAATGCAGGTTGCATGTTTTCTGTGGCCATAGTGTCTGCTGGCATTGTTTCTACAGCAGCGTTTTGTTGGTGTTCCATTACAGCTCTACCTCAGCAGGTGCGATCACAGCTGCGTTATAGTTTTCAGCCAGTTTTGGCAGAGTCATATTGGTTGCTTTCCAGCCTTTATGTACCAAGGTTCCGCTAAATGGTGCTTGGCCAGTTACATTGCCAGTTAGACGAACTTCTTGCGGGTTAAAGCCTGCTTCTACAGTAATGCGAGTTTCTTCATCTTCGTTACGGATGTGCTCAAGCGTTACGTAGTCAGCCAGTACTTTTTGTCCGCCAGTGTGGATAACGCGAGCGGCTGCGCCCACTTCTTCATCAGAAAACGACGTTAGGTCTTCTTTTAAGAAGTCAATTAGGCGTGCTTCTTGTTGCATGATAGAAAGGAGCTGCATAGCCGAATCCGTTGATGCAGTAGCCAGTTTTGATTCAACCTCAACTACTTTTTCAATCACTTTCTCTACTTCAACAATTTTCTCTACTTCTACGATCTTTTCGACCGGTTTTTCAACCTCAACGATTTTCTCAACTGGTTTTTCGATTACTTTCTCAATCACTTTCGATTTACGTGAAACGGCAATCAAAAGTAATAGGATGCTAGAAACCGCAAGGCCAGCATGCAGCATGTCGAAGGTTTGAGGAATCATTTGTAAATCGAACGTCATGACAATTCTCTTATAGGTTTGAGTTCAAGATCCGCTTAGCACGGCACTTGGGTAATCACAAATAAATTGGGATGGATGGTATCACATTCAAGTCGTGATTCTTGTAGAAAACACATGTAAAGCATTATAGACGTTACTGGTTGGTCTGTTTTTAAACAGATTTATGCTGATGTAGGACGGCTAGAGTGTGATTCTAGTAAAAAAGGATGAGTGTTGAGTAAGAAAAGTTTTAGTCCTAAGGTTGTTAAGGGTACTATGAGCTCCAGAAAATGCTAAGAAATATGGTTAAATGACTTTATCGCTGAACAAAAAGTGGCTATATCCTTTGCTCGTTTTTATTGGAACGACATTGATAACACTGTGCGTGGGATATTTTTCTTACCAGTCTCAACAGCGTTATAGCCAAACTCTATTTGAAAATTTAGCCGAACGACAAACCGAAGTCTTGGCCGAATTTATTGGCAGTGATTTAGACCATATTGGCGCAGGGGCGAATTTCTTTCATGCCACAGATCGCGATGAATGGAACCACTTTCCAATTTTTGCTAAGCAAGTTATTGGTGCCTCTCAAACGCTCGTTACTCTGCAATGGATGGAACGAGTAGAAGCTCAGCAAGTTGAACAATTTATCGCTGATGCTCGTCTTGAATACCCTGATTACCAAATTTATACCATTCCCAAAGGTGGTGATAAAATTGAAGGTTATGTCATGCCTGACGGAGAAGCTATCTTTGCCGCGCGTGAAATTTATCCTCGCAATGCCAGTAACAATAGCGTGCTTGGTTTCTATTCTGCACGTCCTCGCTTTCAACTGGTGGTGGACAATATGCGAGTGCACCACAAACCGAGTCTTTCAGACAAGGTTCGCTTGATTCAAGATGGTTTGGATCACAGTTTAAAACGCGATGGTATTTTGGTTTATCACCCGGTGTTTGATATGCAAACCAATCAGCGTCTTATCGGCGTTGTGATTGGCGTTATTCGCACCTCTCATTACTTTGATAACCTCATGGTTCGCACGGCTGCAGAGCAGCAGCTTGAAGTTCGAGTGGTCGATCTCGGCTTTGATGCAGAAGATGATCCAGTGCTATTCGAAAGTGCCCATTGGTCAACGACGGATGGCCTGCAGGTCCGTAAAATTTTACATCTACCAAACCGTCAATGGGCCGTTGATTTTAGACTGGGCGATAAAGTTACCGCGAACGATCTCTTTATTGTCCATGCCATTGTCTTTGGTGGCTTTGTGATTGCTTGTTTGCTGAGTTACATCGCTTTCTTTCAAGTCCGCGCGAAATCCAATCTTGAGCGCCAATTAGACCAACGAACCAAAGAGCTACAGTTTTTGGTAGAACATGACTCATTGACGGGGCTCTATAGCCGTCACGCATTCAACCAGTTTATTAGCGTGATGGTGGCGGAAGATCGCCGTTTCACCTTAGTCGGTTTTGATGTCGACAAATTTAAATCAGTGAACGACAACTTCGGTCACACTGGGGGCGACAACATGTTAGTGCACGTGGCCCGTACCGTAGAAAACTGTTTAGAGCCGGGTGATACTTTGATTCGTCTTGGTGGTGATGAGTTTTCTATTCTTAGTAATGTCATTGAGCGCGAGAAGTTACAAGCCTATCTTACTCATATCGGAGAGACAGTGTTTCACAGTCATATCGAGATTAGCGGGCAAGAGGTCTGCTGTTCCTTGAGTATCGGCGCTGCGATTCGTCAGCATGAATCCGCAGAGCAGTTGATCCATTTGGCTGACGCTCAGCTATATAAAAGTAAGAACGCAGGTAGAAATACCACCTCGATTGCTGAATAACTCAGCGAACAGAACCTAAGTGATTATGGGTTGCTTGGGTTAGTGGCAGGTTTACGGTAGAATTTTGCGCTTTAGTTATCTCTTGTTGGGCGAGTCATGAATCATAATCGTATCGTTTGTTTTGACCTAGAAATGTGCTGCTGGAATATCGATGGCGTCGGCACGACGGGTGAAATTATCGAGATCGGCTTAGCAGAGATTGATTTGGTCAAAGGTGAAATCGTAAAGCGCGCGCAATATTACGTGAAGCCAGAGCAAGATGAAGTATCGCTGTTTTGCGTGGAATTAACCGGTATCACACCACGTAAAGTGGAAAAGCAGGGGCGTCCATTAGCAGAAGTGATCAAATCGATGATCAAAAATTTTGGCGGCAATAACAAAATTTATGCTGCGTGGGGACGTGATGATTTGGTGCTTGCGCAAGAGTGCGCAGCGAAAGGCATTGAAATGCCGTTCAAAGAATACGTTAACCTTGCCACTATTTATCGTATCCAAAATCGTTTGAAAGAGAAACGCATTGGTCACAAAGCGGCTCAAGAAGCGAAAGGCATTGAGTGGGAAGGGCGTCAACACTCCGGCTATGTGGATGCGTATAACTTAGCGAAGTTAGCCTTGACGATGCTGTAATCTAAAGTCATTGAATAAAAAGCGAGCTTGATGGCTCGCTTTTTTAATGTCCTTACGCCACGTCATGACACCAGTAGGCGTTATTTTTTGTCGGTGACTGAAATTTTAGCGCGAATAAAATCATGATGGTCAACGTAGAGCAATTCAGCTGACTTACGAATGACGGCGTCTTCGAGTGGATCAATTTCACCATCGGCATGGGCAACTTCCCACATCGCTTTGATTAAGTTATAACGCGTTTCTTGGCTTAACTCTCGCAGTTGGGTGGTGAATTCATACAAAGAAGCCGCATCTTTCACTTTCGTCTCTGCTCGGCTGAGTAATGTTTGCGCCTGCGCCGCATCTAAATCTAATAGACGCGCCACCAACTGCTGTTTTGCTGCAATCTCACTCGGTTCAATTTGATGATCGGCTCCGGCAACTTCACACAGTAAGCACGCAATTGCGAGATTAGGGTCGGCCTTATTTTGATTACTAAGATCGTGGCCTTCTAAGAGTTGTTTAAACAGTTTGCTGATTGAATTGAGCATATTGATTGCCTTGCTTGATTCTATGGAGACTTATTGTATAGATAGTGGCTTTCGATGCAGATCACAAGCTTTCTTGTTCAGTGGGCGGAAAACGAATCGTGTTACCTTCACCGGTTAGAATCGCGATTTCACAGGGTCTACCATGGCTGTCGAGCTTTAATTCTCCCACCGCACTGGTATTCACCAGCCTGCGTGAACCTTCAATATCTGGGTCGCGTTTGAAGACTTTTAAACGCTTACGCTTGGTCAGATAGTTTAATGGTGAGCGAGGCGAATAGAGCATGCGATCGAGTCGATCACAGAGACCTAAAAGAGGTTCTGGGAACTGATTCTTAAAACCACTGCAGGTGATTTGATAAATATTCGGGCTCGACTTTCTGAATCTAAGTTTGATGTCATAAGCAAACGAGTAGTGTACATCGCCGGATAAAATCACAAAGTTAGTTGGCGTTTTCGTATGGGTAAAAATACTCAGTAATGTGTTGGCACTACCGGGGTGCGCCATCCAGTTTTCAGCATCAATCAGTAAAGGTTGACCGAGCAGTGTCATGGATTTTTGCAGTGCTTCAATAAATTTAACGCCAAACATCGGAGCGGCAGAAATAACAATGACTTTGTCTTGGTGCATGAGTTGTTGTTGAAATTCAATCAATGCTTCCCAATCCATCAAGCCTGAAGGCTTGTTCATGCGTGACTCAGAACGCCAACGACGGGTTCGGGTATCCAAGACCACCACTTTTGGTGAGCTATGAATGGTGTAGTGCCATTGCTCAAAATTGTACAGATACTGAATTAAGTCATCTTGGACTTTGGCTTGCTCACTGTGACTAAAGTGCTCTGCTAACGACAATAGTTCTTGGCTGAAGTTGTCTGGTTCATTCCCCCAACCCTGACATAACCAGTAGCTGATCAAGCCGTTGCCGATGATGCGTTTGGCAAACGGATTGTCATAGGCGGCTTTTTCCCAGCCGACGGTAAGATTCCAATCATCAGTAACATCATGATCATCAAAAATCATGTAGGTTGGGATATGGGCGATTAAGCGCTGAATGTGTGGTAGGCCAAGCGCAAACTGCTCAATGTGCTGTTTTTCGCTGTGCCATTGCTTGATATCGCTCGCCGCCAGTTTTTGGCCGGCGTGTTGGAAGTTATGTTCCGCCAATCGGTTTAGATTAACGTGTGACCAAAGGGTTGGCGACCACACCAATAAATACATAGCAATGAACTCACCAAAACTGATGAGGTGATTTTCACATTCGCGCGAACTAAAGATAGGGCTGTATTTTGCTTGCAACCAGCGGTTCAGCCAGTGGCTGTGATCAAGATAACTTGGCAATAATCTATCGCGCTGATAGTAGCAACGTGGATGCTCATAGAGCGCTTGGCTACTCGCAATAGGGGCATCAACAAAGCACTCTTGTTTGAGGCCAAGCAGATCGCAAACTTGATGAATGGCATCGAGCATGGGGCCGGCGACGTGGTCAGCGTATATCTGATCGCCACTCATCATTAATAAATCCGGTCTATCTTCCAAGGCTTGGTTTGAGACTTTGATGTCAGCTTGGATTAAGGCGTCTTTGCTTGGGTGATGCGGGTTTCTGCACGAACCATGTAGCAGGTAATCCGCTTGCGTGCTGATGCGAAAAATAGGTCGAATCTCATCGGCATAGAGCAGATCTGGCACCAATTGAGCTAATTGACCGTCAGGGGTGACCAAGTCATAACTTAGCGCGATATTTGCCGGAAATGCCCCTTTGAACTGCGCGCAAACCACATAAGCGTGCTCCCCAACTTTGAGTGAATGGCATTCTGCCAATGGTGCTTGATAAATGAGAGCGTTATCAGCTTCGGCGTAAAGTTGGAATTCGCCGGATAAAGGTTTGCTGGTGACATACCATAACACCAATTCTGATGGTGTGGTTTTTCTCAGTATAGGGCCTGCTAGAATAAGCGGTAAGGTTTGGGTATCGCTCATAGGGTGTTCGATGATAAGGTCTCGCTTAGCTATTCGATGATGTGTTCTTCGCACTCGGCGCTTTCAAGTATTTCGATAACTTCGCCACTGCTTTGTTCATGGCCGATAAGAAATAATGCTAATAATGCATCAGCTTTGCTGCTTGTATCTGAATTTTCGGTAATAATTTGTTCAAATCGATGACGTATCATCTCTATTTCATGATCGACGAAGCCGCGACCTTCTTCACCTTGAATATCTTCGGGTGCGTTGTCAAACTGTAAAAACAGCATATCGTCTACCGTGGACGTAGCGACGAGTTGTTCTGGTAGCCACTCATCGCCCGTTACGATGTTTAAGTCGCAATCAGTGGGCAGGGCGTTTAGTACATTCTTGAGTTCAGAAACTTTCACATTTTTTAGCATCGAGAGATCGTATCATTCTATTTTAACGGCGAATGTCAGTGAAACATAAGAGCAAAGTCGCTGATTTGGGTAAATAAATTTCCTTTTGGTTAAAAAAATGACAATTCTTAACCTGCGGTCACTTTTCGCAGCAATCATCACAGTCAATTTCACTCCCTCGGTGATAGCGAATGACGACAATTCACTTGGCGAACAAGAGTGGGGATTAGCGGCAATGTATCGTGTTGCCAGCGTGCCTTTCGCCACTCAAAGTGGCGATCAAACTGTCGCAACATTCGTCCCTCTGATGTACTTCAGTAACGACTATGTATTTATTGATGGCCTTGAAGGCGGAGTGCACATTACGGAGTGGCAAGATGGGGCTTATCAATTAAATGCGCTGACTCGGATGCGATTTATTGATATTCCTGCTTCGGTCCAGAACGCCAATCAAGGTGACACCGCGGACTTCGGCGTGCAATTGCGCCAGCAACTTAATGATGATTGGCATCTAGACTGGGAAGTGATGGGCGATGAGGATTTCCGTTTTCACGCTAACCTTCGCGCCAGCGCTGAATATCAATGGGGTGATTGGAATATCAAACCGCACGCCACATTAAGATACAAAGATGCGGATTTTAACAGTCAATATTATGCATTCAGTGATTATACCGACCAAACGATTGGCGCTGGCGTTGATCTTAATGTTGGCATTGATGCTCGCTACCATGTTTACTCCAATCTGTATCTGCTTGGCTCAACCAGCGTAACCCGTTTAGACGATAATGCTTACCAAACGCAAGCCATAGAAGACCGTTATCAAGGAGAAGTATTCGTTGGTTTTGGTCTCTTTAATGATAAAAACAGTCAACCTAAATCTCACTTGACCAATAAACGTTATCTGCGCGTGGCACATGGTTGGGCTACCCCGTCCAATATTGGTGATATTTTTGCCCTTAATCGAGAAAAAGATCCTAATAATAACCAGTTAACGTCGCTGTTTTATGGTCACCCTTTGACGGACGAATTGTTTGGTTTTCCGTTGGACCTCTATTTTACGCCGGGTATCGTACATCACTGGTCTTCCGATGTTCAGGGAGCCAGTACTGAGTGGGTTGCCGCGATTAAAGCGTATGTGACCGTGGAATGGCCAACTCGTTGGCGCTTTGGGCTTGCTGAAGGGCTCTCCTATGTCGACAACATTACCTATATTGAACAAAGTGAAATGGATCGAAAAGGGTATACGCCAAGCCATCTGTTGAATTACTTAGACTTTTCGCTTGATGTGAATCTCGGGGAACTGGTGAACAAGCCAGCATGGAATGACGTGTGGCTCGGTTATTCATTGCATCACCGCAGCGCTATTTTTGAAAACGCTTCCCAGTTTGGTCGCATCAAAGGCGGCAGCAATTACAACACCATCTATCTGCAGTTTGATTTTTAATCAATGCGAATAGCGTTAGCCGCGGGTGGCCTGCATCGGCAAGTTACTTGCGGCTATTCTATGATACAATCCGCGCAGTTTTGATAAGTAAAAAGAATAGGACACGCTTTGACTTCGTCACAGCCTAAAAAATCTCAGCCTAGTGAGAAGACAGTAAACGCGAACACCGCAGTCTCTCTACGTAAGGCACTTGATCAATGTTTGATTCGAGACCGCTTCCGTTTGAGCAAGCGCATCTCTGGTGCAAGTAAAATAAACAAAGAAGCATCGCGCAATGCGGTGTTTGATGAAATTGCACTTGATATCGCTAAATCAATGATGGAAGTAGAGCAGCGCCGTGCGCAGCGTATCACCATTGAATATCCAGAAATCTTACCTGTTAGCCAGAAAAAAGAAGACATCGCCAAAGCAATCGCTGAGAACCAAGTGGTGATCGTTGCAGGTGAAACTGGCTCAGGAAAAACCACTCAGCTGCCAAAAATTTGTGCCGAGCTTGGCCGTGGTAAGTTTGGCCTAATTGGTCACACTCAGCCTCGCCGACTGGCGGCGCGTTCAGTCGCGAACCGTATCGCGGAAGAGATGCAAACTCAGTTGGGTGAATTTGTTGGCTATAAGGTTCGTTTTAACGACCAAATTTCTGACAACACACAAATCAAGTTGATGACAGACGGTATCTTGCTGGCCGAGATTCAGCATGACCGATTCCTTAATCAGTATGACACTATTATTATCGATGAAGCGCATGAACGTAGCTTAAACATCGATTTCATTATGGGCTATCTCAAAGAGCTGCTGCCACGTCGTCCTGATCTGAAAGTCATCATTACTTCAGCAACCATTGATCCTGAACGTTTCTCTAAGCACTTTAATAATGCGCCAATTATAGAAGTGTCAGGGCGTACTTATCCGGTGGATACGCGCTATCGTCCACTCAATGGTGATGATGATGTCGATCGTGACCAGCTTGAAGGTATCTTTGAAGCGGTGGATGAACTGTGTGATGAAGGTTTAGGCGATATTCTGATCTTCATGAACGGCGAACGAGAGATCCGGGACACTGCGGATGCTTTAAGTAAACGTAATCTCAAGAGTACAGAAATCGTACCGCTTTATGCGCGCTTGTCCGCCAGCGAACAGAATAAAATCTTCCAACCTCACGCAGGCCGCCGTATTGTCTTGGCGACGAACGTAGCGGAAACCTCGTTGACGGTTCCTGGTATCAAATACGTTATCGATCCAGGTACAGCACGTATCAGTCGTTACAGCTACCGCACTAAGGTTCAGCGCCTGCCGATTGAACCGGTTTCTCAGGCGAGCGCTAACCAGCGTAAAGGCCGTTGTGGTCGTGTTGAAGAAGGTATTTGTATTCGTTTGTATTCAGAAGAGGATTTTAATTCTCGTCCTGAATTTACCGATCCTGAAATTCTGCGTACTAACTTAGCATCGGTTATCCTGCAGATGACCGCATTGGGTTTGGGCGACATTGAAGCTTTCCCATTTGTTGAAGCGCCAGATAAACGCAACGTACAAGATGGTGTGCGCCTACTGGAAGAGCTTGGCGCTATTAATGGCGATGTTAAAGACGCGAAAAAGCGTTTAACCAACACCGGTCGCCAGCTTGCTCGTTTACCGATTGACCCGCGTTTGGCGCGCATGGTGCTTGAAGCGCCAAAATACGGCGCGTTGAAGGAAGTGATGATTGTGGCGGCGGCCTTGTCGATCCAAGATCCTCGTGAACGCCCAAGTGATAAGAAGCAATCGTCAGATGATAAACATCGCCGCTTCTTCCATGAAGAGTCTGACTTCCTAACCTTTGTCAATCTTTGGGATTACATCCAAAAACAGCAAAAAGAGTTGTCAGGCAATCAATTCCGTAAGCAGTGTAAGCTGGATTATTTGAACTATTTACGTGTGCGTGAGTGGCAAGATGTGTACTTCCAGATTCACCAGTCAATGCGTGAAATGGAGTTCAAACTCAACTCAGAGCCGGCTAATTATCAAAGCGTGCACAGCGCGATTTTGGTTGGTCTGCTGTCTCACATTGGTATTAAAGACCAAGAGAAGAGTGACTACCAAGGTGCGCGTAATGCACGCTTCCACATCTTCCCAGCATCAGGTCTTTTCAAGAAGCAGCCGAAGTGGATTATGTCGGCCGAGCTGGTGGAAACCTCGAAGCTTTGGGGCCGCATTATCGCTAAAATTCAACCTGAGTGGATTGAACCTTTGGCGGGGCATCTGATTAAGCGCAGCTACAGCGAACCGCATTGGTCGAAGAAGCGCGCGGCAGTTATGGCTCACGAAAAAGTGATGTTGTACGGGGTACCAATCGTGCCAAAACGCTTGGTTAACTACGAGCGTATTGATGCCACCATTAGCCGCGAAATTTTCATTCGTAGTGCCTTGGTGGAAGGGGATTGGGAAACCAAGCACGCCTTCTTCAAGCAAAACCGCAAATTGCTGCAAGAAGTGGAAGAGCTTGAGCATAAATCACGTCGCCGTGACATCTTAGTCGATGACGATGAGCTGTTTGATTTCTACGATCAGCGAGTCGGAACCGAAGTGGTGTCTGGTCGTCATTTCGATACTTGGTGGAAAAAAGCGTCAAAACAAAACCCTGAACTGCTTAACTTTGAAAAAGAGATGCTGTTCAGAGGGGATGCGAGCCACGTAACCGATTTGGATTACCCGAACTTCTGGTATCAAAATGGCCTCAAGTTGAAGCTGAGCTACCAATTTGAACCGGGTGATGATAACGATGGCGTGACGGTGCATATTCCGCTACCGATCTTAAACCAGATCGAGATGGCCGGCTTTGATTGGCAGATCCCAGGTTTACGCCATGAATTGGTGATGAGTTTAATTAAGTCACTACCAAAAACACTGCGCAAAAATTTTGTGCCAGCGCCAAATTACGCCGATGCATTTTTGGCACGCGTGACGGCAATGGACATGCCGCTGCTGGATGCAATGGAAAAAGAACTGCGTCGAATGACAGGTGTTGAGCTGTACCGCGAAGACTGGAAATTAGAGCAAGTGCCAGAGCACTTGAAGGTAACCTTCCGTGCGGTGGATCATCGCAATCGTAAGCTGAAAGAGCACAAAGATCTGCACGAACTCAAAGAAAGCCTTAAAGACAAGGTACAAGAAACCTTATCGAAAGTGGCAGACTCGGATATCGAGCAGCAGGGGTTGCATACATGGAGCTTTGGCGAGTTACCTAAAGTGTATCAACAAAAACGCGGCGGCTACGAAGTAAAGGCCTATCCAGCGATTGTTGATAACAAAGACAGCGTCGAGATCAAACTCTACGAGACTGAGCAAGAGCAAATTACGGCAATGCGCGCAGGTCAGCGCCGTTTGGTGCTGCTGAATGTGCCATCACCGGTGAAATACTTGCACTCGAACTTGCCAAATAAGTCAAAACTAGGCCTTTACTTTAACCCTTACGGTAAAGTGATGGATCTTATCGATGACTGTATTGCTTGTGGTATCGATAAGTTGATCGAAGAGAAGGGCGGTCTGGTGTGGGAAGCGGCTCAGTTTGAAGCGATGAAAGAACATATCCGTGCCGAACTCGGTGACACTGTGGTTGACGTAGCTCAGCAAGTGGAAACGATTCTTACCACAGCGTTCAATATCAATAAGAAGTTGAAAGGTCGTATCGATTTCACCATGGCGTTTGCTTTGTCGGATATTAAAGCTCAGATCGAAGGTTTGATTTTCAAAGGTTTCGCAACCGAATGTGGTTGGAAGCGTTTGCCGGATATTTTGCGTTACATGAAAGCAATTGAACGCCGGATGGAAAAGCTGCCAATCGATCCGAATAAAGACCGATTACACATGCTTAAAATTGAGTCTGTAGTGAGCGATTACAAAGAACTGCTCAATAAGATCCCGAAAGGCATGGCGGTACCAGAAAACGTCAAAGAAATCCGTTGGATGCTAGAAGAACTACGCGTGAGCTTGTTTGCTCAGCAACTGGGTACGCCGTATCCGGTTTCTGATAAACGAGTGATTAACGCGATTAACGCTTGTTAGCAATTCAATTACTTTAACTATCTAATCCCACTAAAATTTTTATTGTTAGTGGGATTATTTTTACTTACCGTTTACACAACGGTATGTAATTTGCATTATCTTATCCCAATGGCAGAACTGTCAGAGATCCGGCAATGCGTTGCCGAACTCAAAAAATTATAGAGAAGGTTAATTATGAAAAAGACACTACTCGCTCTAGCACTTTTAGGTGCATCTGCGACCGCTTCAGCTGATTCATGGATTTACGGCGGCGCTAATGTGGGCCAATCTGATCTTGCTGGTGAGTCAGCAACTTCATACGGTGTGCATGTGGGTACTGGCATTCTACCTTTTATTGGTTTAGAAGCGGGTTACCAAAATCACGGCGAGTTTGATGCGACTAATTTCGGTCACAAAATTGACGGTGATTCAGTTTACTTTGCGGTTAAGCCAAGCATTGATTTCGGTCCGCTGCATGTTTACGCAAAAGGTGGTGTTCACTCATATGATCTTAAAGGCGATCTTGGCTTCAAAGATGATGGTGTGGATATGATGTACGGTGTTGGTGCCGAGTACTTCGTTATGGGTCCAATCTCTCTTGGTGCAAGCTACACTGTATTTGCAATGGACAAAGAAGATGTGAAGAACTTCTCTCTAAATGCGACGTTCCACTTCTTGTAATACCGAGCAAAATTGATTCGAAAAACCCAGCAGCGACGCTGGGTTTTTTATTGTCTGGTGTTATCTCAACCTTAAAACAGAGAAGGGTATCGCGTGTTAACAATGTTCTTTGATGATGGAATGCAGTATTTCCATTGAGTAGGGTTTGAATATGACGTCATTCATCTGTGCGGATTGTGCTTTAGCAATCACTTCTTTAGAGTTGTCAGCCGTACAGCCGACAATGGGTATATGCTGAAATTCTCTACTGCGGCGTAACCTTTTAGCGAGTTCATAACCATTCATTTCCGGCATGTGGATATCAGTAATCACGATGTCTATCACTGGTATTTGATTGCTGTTATTTCGTTCTAACAATAACTCGATCACTTGCGCTGGCGATTCTAAAACTGTGCTCAATACTCCCAACGTGTTGAGTTGCTTTTTAAAAAGTAAACGATTGATCGGATCATCATCAACCAGCAGTACGTGCACATCACTGAGAAGGCGCTGGGTGTTGCAGCGTGAACTCTTTGATGGCGACGAGCTTAAGGTTTTGACCCTCTTAATTATTTGGTCGGGATAAATGTTGGCGTGGTAGTCATTCGGGTTTGTCAGTTTCTGATTTACCTCATTCTGCCAAGCTTCAAGCCAGACGGAACTCTCTTCATCTAGGCTGTGATGGCTTTCACATGGGATTGAGATAGTGACTTTTGTCCCTATATCAGACTGGCTAGTAATATGAATGCTGCCCCCCATCAGTTCCACTAGTTGTTTGACGATAGAGAGTCCAAGCCCCGTCCCCCCATAGCGGCGACTAATGGTTTTATCACCTTGCTGAAAAGGAGTGTAAAGCAGCGACAGTTGTTCTTCTGACATCCCACAACCCGAATCAATCAGTTGGATGTCTAGCCTGTTTTGGCCAAGGTCAATGTGCGCGTGAATCTTTCCTTGTTCAGTAAACTTAAGTGCATTGCTGAGAATATTATTACAAATCTGTTCGGTTCTTAACCAGTCCAAATCAGTCATATTGAACGGAGTTGGCTGCCAATCTAGGGTAAATTCAATCTTTTTGGCTTGGCATAAATTATCAAAACTTCTTAGTGTTGAGCTGAGCTCAATCAGTAGATTGGTTGGATGAATATCGAGCTCAATCTGATTCGCTTCTATTTTGGAGAAATCCAGAATATCGTTTACATGCAAATTAAGCCTCTGTGCCGATTGAACCGAGGAGGCCAGTAACTCCTTACTTTCATCAGACTCTAAATGCTTCTCTAGTAGTCGCATTAACCCTAACATTGCCGCGATTGGTGTCCGTAATTCATGACTTACGACAGCAAGAAAATGGTTTCTCGCTTTTATTGCTTTGGTCAGCGCGACTTTTTTTTCTTTGATGGTGGTAATGTCATCAAATGTCAGCATAGAAAATATCGTTTTATCAAAAGGATGCTCGATGGGCTTTTGTTTGATGCGATAGGTTCTACCCCCAAGCGTTTTGATCATCTCGTCACCGTTGGAGACGGTGGCACACTCGTGTCCGATTGCGCGAATGGATTGCTCAAAAGCTTGATCACTCGTAGCGTTTAATTGGTAAACGTTGTTTTTTAAGCGTTGAAAGTTCTTGTTAGAAAAAATGATTTCATCGTTGTTATAGATAGCAATAGGGTTAGGAATGTTATCGATAAGAGCGGAGAGCCAACGAGTCAAGCTATCGATGCTAGTGGCTTTGACGATTGAATCTAAGGCGTTTTGTCGATAGGTGATATCCATAATGACCACCAAGAAACAATCAAGCTGTTGATCGTAAGTGGCAATGTCATGAATCCAAAGCGTGTGTCCTTGCTTATGGCGAATCCGAAATTCATAATCGAGCGTTGAACTATCTTGCAGTGATTTCGATACCTTACCGAGAATTTGGCTCAAATCATCAATGACTAAAGCTGCAAATTGGCTATTAAATTCGTTGGCGAATTCTTCTTTGTTATACCCCACCAATTGATAAAAGGTATCATTGGCTTCAATTATGGTTGAATGCCTGTCGTTTTTGCATAACAGCAATGCACAGTTACTTTTGTTGAAGAAGCTTTGTTTATATTTTCTTTTGAGTAAAAGGCGTTTTAGAAAACTGGTTTTCATTGTAGGTAGGGGGTTCAATCGAAAAACGGCGCTCATATTATCATTAGTTGACCACCAAGCAATGTCAGAAAATTCTCTGTTTCTTACCTAAAGCGACAGGGTAGAAGAAGAGTTTTAGTAAGGAGTTGATCAACGTCAGATTGTTCCTTTTTTAACCTCTTGTCGAAAGAAAGGATGGTCTAAAAATTAAGATCGACTTATTAGTTACATTACAAATTTGATGCGGGTTTGAAAATTCCAATGTGCTTATGAGGTCTTTTGAACGCGATGTTAGTTTAGTTCGACTGAACTTTTAAGGGATTAAGTAATGAGATACGGAGGTTTTTGGCGTCGGTCAGGCGCGTCGCTGATTGATGGTTTAGTTTTGTTGCCTTTCACCGCACTGTTAATTTATGCGCAAGGCTTCTCGAAAGAGATGGGCATATGGCTCTCTCTTCCTAGCGCGATACTGTTTTCAAGCTATTACATCATCATGCATTGGCGTTACGGGGCAACCTTTGGTAAGCGGCTATTAAGCTTGCGTGTTGTGGATGAATACCATGAGCGAGAAATCAATTTCCGTTCCGCGCTATTACGTGGCAGCTTTTATCTCGTTTTCGCAATGATCTTCAGTTACTTGGAAATCATTGGTTTTCAATCTATCCCTGCAGACCAATATGCCCATTTAGAGTGGTATGTACGTGATGAAATCGTGCAGAGTCGGGCGCCAAGCTGGTCGTCTTACGTCATGATTACGGCTTGTGTGTGGTTTGTGATTTCGTTCTTTACCTTGGTAATGACAGAGAAAAAGCGCACCTTACACGACTATTTAGGCAGCACTGTCGTGGTGAGAGTTTATAAGTAGAATGGCTTGTGAGCAGTAACCCAAAGCCACTCAAGAGAGTGGCTTTTGTGATTTTAGCGAGGGTTAAGCTTGTTGTTTTTCAAGCTCAACTTGTTCTGCAACTTCATCTTCAATTAGCGCATCAACGATAACGGCACAAGCGGCATCGCCTGTGATATTAAGCGCGGTACGAATCATGTCAAAGATACGGTCAAGAGCGAACAATAGAGGTAGACCTTCGATTGGAATACCGGCCGCAAGTAATACCGCAACCACTAGGAATGATGGTCCAGGAACACCGGCTTGACCAACGGCACCAAGAGTCGACGTTACGATGATGGCGATGTAAGCGCCCATGCCAAGGTCAATGTTAAACAGCTGAGCAAAGAAGATCGCCACCAAGCCGTAGTAAATCGCATTACCTGACATGTTGATGGTTGCGCCTAGCGGCAACACGAATGATGCTGTTGAGTTACGAACTTTCAGCTCATGCTCAACGGTATCCATGGTTACAGGAAGCGTTGCCATAGAAGAGGCCGTAGACAAGGCAACAGCCTGAGGCTTTTTCATTGCGCTAATAAACTGTTTTGCAGAAGTCTTGGTGAAGACGTGAATCATCGCGGGATAAACCACAAAACCGAAGATTAGGATTGCTGCGGTATAAACAAGGAATAGCTTGAATACCACCATCAGTGCGCCAAAACCAAAGGTTCCTACAGCTTCTGCCATTAGGCCAAATACACCAATTGGGGCGATGATCATGACTTTATTGATCATCCATACCATCGCATCAACAATGCAGTTTACGCCATTGATGATAGGAGTACGGCGTTCTTCAGACTGTTTAGATAAAGCGATACCGAAGAATAGGCAGAAAACCAAAATTTGTAGGATGTTTGCTTCGTTTAGTGATTGGAAAACGTTGGTTGGGATCATACCAGTGACGGTTGCCCAGAAAGTAGGTAGTTCACCTTTAGAAGCATATTCGGCTGAGAACATACCTTCAACACCAGAAAGATCGATACCGATACCTGGCTGGAAGATATTACCCATGACGATAGCGAGCGCGACAGCCAAGGCCGACGTGACCGCGAAAAAGCCGAGCGTGACAGTGCCGACTTTACCGGCTGATTGGCTGTTGCCTAGACCTGCCGCACCTGAAATCAGTGCTACGGCAACTAGAGGTATCACCAACATTTTGATTAGATTGATAAAAATTGCGCCAAGTGGAGCGAACATCACCGCGCTTTGACCCATCATGGCACCAACGGCAGTACCAACGATCATAGCGATGACAACTTTGACACCGATGTTGCTTAACAAACTCTTTTCTTTTAACACTTCCATAACCTCTGTGCTATTAATCTTGAAATTCCTAGTATTAACCACTGAGCATATAGTAACTGGTGGATAATAATTCGAGTCAATTTGTACACGTAATTTTTACAATTGGCAATAAGCAACACGTTAAAAGCGGCCAACAAAAAGAGACTTTTGCGGTTTGAGTGTGATTTTTGTTCCAATGCAAACGTTTGCTCTTGTGTTGTATGAGTTTGTGCTGGGTTTGGTTGAGGTGGTGTTTGAGTGTTGTTATCGGCTTGTGGTTTTGGTTTGGAGCGCATTTATGGTGTGAATGGGTTGCGGATAAATTGCATGTCGATGGCTGTGAGGGCAAATGTTGGCTTGAGAGAATAGAGAGGTGAATGATCACCCCTCTCGATTAGATTTTCTCGGTCAAACCTTTGCTAAGGTTATTTTTGGGTTGCGGTTTTCATTGAGGTAATGAATTGCCCCAACGTCTCCAGCATCATTGATGGCTGACTAAGATTGGTTTCAATAATTTTCACCACCGCGGAACCGGAAATAGCTCCAGCAGCTCCAGCATCAATGGCTTCTTTTACCTGTGCAGGCTCTGAAATACCAAAACCTAACAGTGCTGGTGGCGCTGCAAATTGATTAAGACGAGCAAGGAGATCACCTACCGGCATATTGGCTTTGGTTTCAGCACCGGTTACACCAGCGCGTGAGAGTAGGTAGGTATAGCCACCCCCTAGCTCAGAAACCGATTGTAGTGTTTCGTCACTGGCTGTAGGTGGTGCGATAAAGATTGGCTGGATACCAAACTTCTTAGCCGCAGCGACAAACTCGGCACTTTCGTTGGTGGGAACATCGGCAATCAGTACTGAATCGACCCCAGCTTTGGCACAACGTTGATAGAAATCTTCGATGCCACGTGAAAACACTAGGTTGGCATACATCAGTAAGCCAATTGGCAAATCTGGGTATTCTTGGCGAATTTGACTGATCAGCTCAAAGCAAATGTCCGGCGTAGCACCAGACTCAAGAGCGCGAATATTTGCCCCTTGAATCGTTGGACCATCGGCAAGTGGGTCTGAAAATGGCATGCCAAGCTCAAGCGCATCCGCACCAGATTTCACCAGTGTTCGCATGATCTCTAGCGACTGCTCAGGATTAGGATCGCAGATGGTGACAAATGGGACAAATGCGCCTTGTTTTAGTTCGCCTAGGCGGTCAAACATCAGTTGATAACGGTCCATTAAAACACTCCTTTTTCTTCAAGAATGGCGTGGACGGTAAAGATGTCTTTGTCACCACGACCGGATAAGTTGACCACCAGTAGTTGTTCTTTTTCAGGGTTGTTGCGTGCCATATGCAGGGCATGAGCAAGAGCATGAGAGGATTCAAGCGCAGGAATAATACCTTCGCTACGCGCCAGCTCTTGGAACGCTTCCAATGCTTCGTCATCGGTAATATTGTCGTACTCAGCGCGGCCAATCGCGTTGAGGTGCGCGTGCTGTGGGCCAACCGATGGGAAATCAAGACCCGCTGAGACCGAGTAGGACTCTTCAACTTGACCATTAGGGTCTTGCATCAATGGAGCTTTCATACCAAAGAAGATTCCGGTTTTGCCGTGTTTCAGTGGTGCACCATGCTGGTCGGTATCAATACCTTTACCGGCAGGCTCAACACCAATCAAACGCACACTCTCTTCTTCGATGAAATCGGCAAACATACCAATCGCATTTGAACCACCACCCACACAAGCAATGACGGCATCTGGCAAGCGGCCTTCGCGCGCTAAAATCTGGTTCTTAGTCTCTTCACCGATCATGCGCTGGAATTCACGCACAATAGTTGGGAATGGGTGAGGGCCCGCAGCGGTACCCAATAGGTAGTGCGCCGTCTCATAGCTACCAGACCAATCGCGTAGCGCTTCGTTACAGGCATCTTTCAGCGTGGCTGAGCCGGAATGGACGGGGATGACCTCTGCGCCCATCAGCTTCATGCGGAAAACGTTCGGGCTTTGACGCTCAACATCTTTTGCGCCCATATAAACGCGGCATTTCAGGCCTAATAAAGCACAAGCCAGTGCGGTCGCAACACCATGTTGGCCTGCGCCTGTTTCTGCGATGATTTCATCTTTACCCATGCGTTTTGCTAGTAATGCTTGGCCTAACACTTGGTTGGTTTTATGCGCGCCACCATGTAAGAGATCTTCACGTTTAAGGTACAACTTAGTTTTGGTGCCTTTAGTGAGGTTACGGGTTAGCGTCAGCGCTGTTGGGCGACCCGCATATTCTTGCAGCAGAGTCATAAACTCGCTGCGAAATTCAGGATCTTCTTGCGCGTCAATAAACGCTTGTTCTAGCTGCTCAAGCGCAGGTACTAATATTTGCGGAACGTATTGACCGCCGTACTCGCCAAAATAGGCATCTAACTTCGCCATTGTTCTCTTCCTTAATATTGTCTAATTGCAGCAAACGCTTGTTGCAACTTCACTAAATCTTTCTTACCCGGGGCTGATTCAACACCAGAGTTAAGGTCTAATCCTAAGCAGCCTTGTTGGCTTGCTTGTTGAGCATTGTCAGCAGAAATACCACCGGCTAACATCACTTGCTCGCTGTCGCCAATTAATGACCAGTCAAACACTTGGCCAGTGCCACCACTTTGGTTACCGACTTTGGTATCAAGAAGGTGGCGATCAACATGGCGGCTAAGGCGAATCGCAGCTTGGTCGCTCACGCCATAGGCTTTCCATATCTTGATCTCAGCAGGCAGTTGAATGCGCAAGGCGTCGACATACTCTTGTGATTCGTTACCGTGTAACTGCACAGCGGTTAGGTGTAACTGAACGGCTATTTCTGCCACTATTTCAGCCGGATGATTTTGAAATACGCCGACATACTTGAGTGGTGCGCCACTCATCACCAAGCGCGCTTGCTCTGGCGTGACATAGCGTTTTGAACCTTCAACGAAAATTAAGCCGCCATATACAGCGCCGGTTTGATAAGCTTTGGCTGCATCATCGCCGTGGGTCAGGCCACATACTTTGTTTTGCCCGAGTATCACTTTACGTACTGCCAGTTCGATATTCTCTTCTGCCATTAACGAGCTACCGATGAGGAAACCATCGGCATAGGCACTTAAATCGCGTACTTGCTGGTGGGTATAGATACCTGACTCTGAAATAATGGTCGCATCTAGTGCCAGCTTTCGCAGGGTCGGAGCAAGCTCCTTAGTACGATTCAAATCAGTGCTGAGATCGCGCAAATTGCGATTATTGATGCCGATGACTTTAGCGCCGAGCTTCACTGCACGTTGCAGTTCTTCGTCATTACTGACTTCAGTCAAAATCCCCATCTTCAGTGAGTGGGCGACCTCCGCCAATTGTTGATACTCTTGATCATCCAGCACTGACAGCATTAATAAGATAGCGTCCGCCTGATAATGACGCGCTAAATAGACTTGGTAGGTATCAATCATGAAGTCTTTACACAGCACCGGTTGACGTACTTGGCGACTGACCTGAGGAAGGAAATCAAAACTGCCTTGGAAGTACTTCTCATCCGTGAGAACTGAAATCGCATCCGCGTGATTATTGTAAATAGATGCAATGTAATCGAGGTCAAAATCATCACGAATCAGCCCTTTAGACGGAGACGCTTTTTTACACTCTAAAATGAATGCGCTGTTCTCACCGCTAAGAGCTTGGTAAAAATCACGCTCTGAGCGCTGCAGTTCTGACTGAAATTCTTCTAGCGGCTGCACCACTTTACGTGCCGCAACCCATTGAAATTTATCGCGAACAATTTTTGCCAACACTTCGGCCATTTGCGCCTCTTTGACAGAGACATGCTGTGATAAGTTGTCGGATACATGTGTCATGCTAAGCCCTTTTTAACCGCGCGCTGCCAGTTGTTCAACCAACTGGAACGCCTTACCTGAATTCATCGCTTCAATCGCTTGTAGCGTGTTAGCTTTTAAATCTTCATGGCCAAATAGACGCATCAACAATGCAACGTTGACGGCGACAGCGCCTAGCTGTGCTTCAGTGCCTTTGCCTGTGAGTATGTTGGTAATGATCGCTTTGTTTTCTTGTGGGTCGCCCCCTTTGATCGCATCCAATGGGAAGCGCTCCACGCCGAAGTCCTCAGGCGTTAAGGTGTATTGATGGATTTGACCATCTTTAATTTCAGCCACGGTAGTTTCACCATGAATGGCCACTTCATCTAAACCGCTGCCATGGACAACGGCAGCGCGTTTCATGCCCATTTTTAGCATGGTTTCAGCAATTGGAAGAACTAACTCTTCGCTATAAACCCCCATCAGTTCGATGTTTGGACGTGCTGGGTTAATTAGCGGGCCAAGGATATTGAAGATGGTGCGGGTTTTCATGGTTTGACGCACGGGCATCGCATGGCGCACGCCACCGTGATATTGCGGAGCAAACAAAAACGCGACGCCAAGTTCATCCACGGCATCTCGGGTATCTTGAGCACTCATCGCAAGATCAATACCGAAGGAATCAAGTAGATCGGATGATCCTGATTTGCTGGAGACACTGCGATTACCATGCTTCGCCACTTTCAGACCACACGCTGCAGCAACAAAAGCGGCGGTGGTTGAGATGTTAATGGTGTTATGGCCATCGCCGCCAGTACCGACGATGTCGGCAAAATCGTAGTCCGGGCGAGGGAAGGGATTCGCATTGGCTAGTAAGGCTTTAGCTGCACCTGCGATTTCCGCAGGTGTTTCGCCTTTAATTTTTAAGGCAGTCAACGCTGAAGCCATTAAAATTGGGTCGAGTTCGCCACGAATAATGATATCGAATAGCTGCTGACTTTCTTGTTCCGTCAGCGCTTGTTGGTCATATAGCTTATTAATAATCTGTTCCATGATTATATTCCTTATCCGTTGTTTCGCTCTAACGCCCATTCGATGGCATTAGCGAGTAATGTCGCGCCGTAGGTGGTCATGATAGATTCTGGGTGAAATTGAAAACCACACACCTTGTCTTGTTCTTGAACCACTGACATCACCAAATTATCCACTTCCGCCGTCACCGTCAGCTCTGCTGAAACATGGGTGGCGACCAAGGAGTGGTAACGCGCAATGGCAAGCGGTGACGGTAGATTGGCATAAATAGGATGATTTTGGTGCGCCATCATAGAGACTTTGCCATGCACGATATCGCCTGCGCCAGCAACCTTACCGCCATAAGCTTCAACAATCGCTTGATGACCCAGACAAATGCCGATCATTGGCACCTTACCTTTTAGACGCAAGATCAGCTCTGGCATACAACCCGCTTGTGACGGTTCGCCGGGGCCCGGCGAGAGCAAAACGACCGGGTTATCGAGTTGGTTGATTGCGTGCTCTATCGTGGTGGCCGCAATGTGATTACGATAAATGGTGACCTGATGTCCCATTGAACGAAATTGATCAACTAAGTTGTAGGTAAATGAATCGAAGTTATCGATAAATACGATATTTGCCATGATAATTTCTGCTCCCTTAACTACAGCGTTGAGATGCAAGCTGATGAGCGGCTTGAATAGCTGAGATCACCGCTTGTGCTTTACCGCGAGTTTCATCTGCCTCGGCTTGTGGCTCGGAATCAAACACCACCCCAGCGCCGGCTTGAACTTGTGCAATACCATTTTCAACATACGCAGAGCGGATTACGATACAAGTATCTAGCGTACCTTCGCCAGTGAGGTAGCCCACGGCGCCGCCGTAGCTGCCACGTCTTGCTTGCTCAACATCGCGAATCAGCTGCATTGCGCGAATCTTTGGTGCGCCGGTTAACGTGCCCATATTCATGCATGCTTGGTACGCATGTAATGCATCAAGATCGTCACGTAATTGACCAACCACGCGTGATACCAGGTGCATCACATGGCTGTAACGATCGACCTTGAGCAGGTCTGCTACATGGCGAGTGCCGGCTTGTGCAATACGCGCAACATCGTTACGCGCCAAGTCGACCAACATCATATGTTCAGCATTCTCTTTGCCGTCAGTGCGCAGTTCTAATTCAATACGGCTATCAAGGTCGAAATCAATCTCGCCATTGGCACGCTTGCCACGGCGACGTGTGCCAGCAATCGGATAGATTTCTACTTGGTTAGTGTCGGTTTCATATTTCAATGCGCTTTCTGGAGAGGCGCCGAAAAGCGTAAATAGCTCATCTTGCATGTAGAACATGTAAGGGCTTGGATTACTCAATTTCAGTTCTTTATAAGCCGCTAATGGTGAAGGGCAAGGTAGAGTGAAACGACGTGAAGGAACGACTTGGAACACATCTCCTTTGATGACGTATTGCTTCAAGTCACGCACCGTTTGGCAAAAATCTTGATCTGAAACGCTAGGAGTTACCGTCACATTGTCGAGCTGGGTTGCCATTGGCAGAGTTTTCGGGTCGCCACATGCGTAAGCAATTTCAACTAAACGCTTTTCGATGGTTGCCGCGCTGCTAGAGGAATCAAAACGAGTCGCTTGCAGTAAGCAGCTTTGTGTTTGGTGATCGACAATTAAGAGTGTTTCAGCAACGTAGAAAACGTAATCAGGGCATTGATTGGTTGCTTGGGCATCACCGAGTGGTTCAAAGTTGGCCACTAAGTCATAGGCAAACAAACCGCCTAAAAACAGAGCATATTTATCGTGATTAGCGAGATAAAAGCTATGCTGAATTAAGCGCAATGCGTCAAATGATGAGGCTTCGCGCAAGCGAGAATCTTCATCTAATTGATTGCTTGGCTCAGAATAAGTAATGGTTAAGCAATTTTCGAGTAGCTCAAACTCAATACTCTTATCGATGTTTTTTACGATATGACGAAGGAGTGCTTGGCCGTTATCGGTGAGTGCCGTCATTGTGACTTGATGGCCGTAACAAACAATGCGCACCGCAGAGTCTACAATCAGTAGGCTTTTGAGATTCTGCTTAGAATCAATTTCTGCCGACTCCAACAATAGGCTATCGGTCTTGTTTTCGCACAAGGTATGAAACAGGCGTGTTGGATCTTGAGCATACGGCACTTGAGTATGAATCACATCAACACTAGCCAGTGCGTTTATTGTAATGGCCTTGTTCACAAGACCTCCTTTTGATTGTCTATATCCTTCCTGCCGTACAGTCTCGCATAAAGCAAACGTTCTCCCAAACTGCGATGACAGTTATTTGTTCATTCTTTAAACAGTTGGGTGTGAGCTGCACAACAAAACAAAAAGCCCGCTAACTAAGCGGGCTTTACGAGTGACTTCTTTTTAAATCTGTCGATAAATTAGAAATACACGCTAGCCCACCAAGAACTATTCCAAGTGCGCCACCAAGATAACTCCGCCTGCTCACGCTTAGGTGAGTGCAAAGTCACTTTTGTTTTCTGCTTTTGGTTAAATTCTTGTAACATAGCCTGTCTTCACATTCTCGCCTGTAATTGTGTACTAGTTAACTAGTATTTTAACCTGGTGTCAACCTTTCGACCTACACTAATCAATATCTTTTTATTGAGTTGCGCCGAATAGCGGTTAACGAACCCAGTCACCGCAGACGTTACCCTCTCGTAAAGAGGGCTTCATCCTCTGCATAAATTGTGGTGGTTAAGGGTATGCAGCCGAGAATGAATAAAATAATTGGTACAAGAAAACAGATATGAAAATAGACCTACACAGCCATACAACGGCCTCGGATGGAAGATTCAGCCCGCAAGACTTAGTTGATCGCGCAGTGGGTTTTGATGTGAAAGTATTGGCGATTACTGATCACGATACAGTGAATGGTTTGGCGCCAGCTAAGCAATATGTCGCTGAAAACAATATTGATCTGCACATCATCAACGGTATCGAGATTTCGACGGTATGGGAAAACAAAGACATTCATATCGTCGGACTTAACCTTGATCCAGACCATCCTCAATTGCAAAGCCTGATTAGCGAGCAAAAACAACGCCGAGAAGTTCGCGCGGAACTCATGGCTGCTCGCTTAGAAAAAGCGACCCGTGAAGGCGTGTTAGCGGAAGTCAGAGAGATCGCTGATGGCGCGCCCTTGACCCGCGCACATTTTGCGGCATGGCTGGTTGCCAATGGCTATGCTAAGACAATGCAGCAAGTATTTAAAAAGTACTTAACGCGCAATAATCCCGGTTATGTGCCACCAAATTGGTGCTCAATGGCAGAAGCGGTAACGGCTATTCATGCCGCGGGTGGTAAGGCAGTACTTGCTCATCCTGCACGTTATGGTTTGACGGCGAAGTGGATTAAGCGTCTACTAGCAGCGTTTGTGGAAGCGAATGGTGATGCAATGGAAGTTGCTCAGCCACAGCAAGCGCAACAAGAAAGACGCAACTTGGCGGATTATGCGATACAATACAACCTATTAGCCTCCCAAGGCAGCGACTTTCACTATCCATCACCATGGATGGAGTTGGGACGTAACCTCTGGTTGCCATCCGGCGTAGAACCAGTTTGGAAAGATTGGGGTATCGAGCCTTCATATTACGGTACGCCATAGATCGATTAATGAGGAATTACCATGAGCCAGTTTTTTTACGTGCATCCTGAAAACCCACAGGCTCGCTTGATCAGTCAAGCGGTAGCAATCATTCGTAACGGTGGGGTTGTGGTTTACCCAACAGACTCCGGTTACGCTCTTGGCTGCCAGCTCGAGAACAAGCAAGCGTTAGAGCGCATTTGTCAAATTCGTCGTCTAAATGATAAGCACAATTTCACGTTGTTATGCCGTGATTTATCTGAGATTGCACTGTATGCACGGGTTGATAACGTTGCATTTCGCTTGTTAAAAAACAACACGCCGGGGCCTTACACCTTTATCTTTAAAGGAACCAAAGAAGTGCCGCGTCGTCTAATGAATGCTAAGCGTAAAACCATTGGTATTCGCGTGCCGGATAACCGTATTGCGCTAGACTTATTAGAAGCCCTTGGTGAGCCAATGATGTCAACATCACTGATTTTGCCGGGCAATGAAGTAACGGAATCAGATCCAGAAGATATCCGCGATAAACTTGAGCACGCAGTTGATGTCATTCTTAACGGTGGCTATTTAGGTGAGCAGCCGACAACAGTGATTGATTTTAGTGAAGGTGAAGCGGAGTTGGTACGTTTAGGTGCTGGTGATCCAGCGCCATTTGAATAACACACATTAGGCGTGGTGAGATCACAAAATTAGCTGTCCTCACCAGCAATATTTGATATATTATGCGACCGCGAATTTAGGTCGCATATTTCATTCGACGTCTGCGAAGACGACACATAGGTAGTTAGATGAACGAAAAACTTCAGAAAGTATTGGCTCGAGCGGGTCATGGCTCTCGACGTGAATTAGAAACGTTGATTAAAGCAGGACGCGTGAGTGTGAACGGCATGGTGGCAAAACTAGGTGAACGCCTAGAAGATGAAACCGCGATCGTTCGTATTGATGGACACACAGTGTCTGTTAAAGCAGATGAAGAAGTGGTCTGTCGTGTATTGGCTTACTACAAGCCTGAAGGTGAGTTGTGTACTCGTCACGATCCAGAAGGTCGTCGTACAGTATTTGACCGTCTACCTAAAATCCGTGGGTCTCGTTGGATTTCTGTTGGTCGTCTAGATGCTAACACCTCTGGCCTACTACTGTTTACTACCGATGGTGAATTGGCTAACCGCCTAATGCACCCAAGCCGCCAAGTAGAACGTGAGTACTTAGTACGCGTGTTTGGTGAAGTAAACGAACAGAAAGTGAAAAACCTAGTACGTGGTGTTCAACTTGAAGACGGCATGGCTCGTTTTGAAGACATCGTGTACGCGGGTGGTGAAGGTATGAACCACACCTTCTACGTTGCGATTAACGAAGGTCGTAACCGTGAAGTTCGTCGTTTGTGGGAATCACAAGAGACAACAGTAAGCCGTCTTAAGCGTGTTCGTTACGGTGACATCTACCTTGATAAGAAACTGCCTCGTGGCGGTTGGATGGAACTGCAACTGAAAGACGTGAACTACTTACGTGAATTGGTTGAATTGAAGCCAGAGCGTGAAACTATGCTTGATGAAAGCAAAGACTCAACATCACGCAGTCGTGAACGTTCTCGTAGCCAAAAAATTCGTCGCGCAGTTAAGCGTCACGAAGAGCGTGTAAGCGCACCAAAAGGCCGCAGCAACAACCCAAGCCGCCGTAAGCCGAAAAAAGCGGCAGGTGAGCAAGGTGCTCGCGCAAAAACTCAGGTCAGCCGACCAAGTCGCCCAGCGAAAAAATAAATAATAAAAAGCAGCCTACGGGCTGCTTTTTTGTTGCTGATTTTCAGCGATTTGAGGGCTTTTAAAAAAACGCAAATTTAATGCTAAAGTTTAGCGGGAATGGATAGAAACAAATTTGACCCCGCAAACTGGAAAACTAATCAGGCCAATAACTTGCCGAATGTTGAAGGCTATTCTACGTTAATTCTATCGTAGTATATGCAAGGACATGCAAATGATAAAGTTTAGGTTATGTTTGGTGAGGCAATTGTTGCCCAAATCTATAAGTCAATTGTGTGCCATTGCTTTACTCTCTTTTCTCACCACCTTTTCATTTTTTGCTGCCGCAAATTTAGATGGCTTTCCTCCCTCTTTGCAGGGGCAATTAACCGAAGCTCAAGCCAAAAACATTGCTGTGGAACTCAAATATCTCGATGAAGTGTTGACGTCATCGGTGTTGAGTTACGCTTTTTCTGGTGATGAAAAATGGCTCGATCGCTATTTAGATAACGAACCACGTTTAAACGAATTGATTAATGCCCTATTGGCAAGTCAATCCCCCCCTGATCTGATGTTGGTTGAGCGTATGGAAAGCGCTCATTTTGAGTTGGCGGTACTCGACATGCAGGCGATCGATCTAGTCAAGCTGGATCAACGCCGCGAGGCGATGGATTTGATCAATCAGGAGCAATATCACCGTTATAAAAATCAATACATGGAGTCGCTAGTCAAACTTGCTGAGCGGATTGAACAGCGAGCGGCTGACACTAGGGCGGCAAGCAAAGTCTCTTTAAGTGATAACGAGCGCCAATGGGTCAATGATAGTGTGGTTCGAGTTGGGGTGGAATCCTGGCCACCAATGCTTTACCAAGATGACAACGGAAACCTAGCGGGACTCTCTGGGGAAATCGTTAATCAGATTGTGGAGAAAACGGGTCTAAAAATTGAACTTGTAGAGGGGGAGTGGAGCGAGTTATTAGCGCAATTCAAACAAGGTGACATTGACCTGCTGCCACATGCTTATAAAAATGATCAACGTTTGCAATATGGCCAATTTACAACCCCCTATTTTTTGGTTCGCGAGCTCTTTTTCGTTAAGGATCAAGATGAGCAGTTTCGCGTTGCGTCTGATTTAGCTAATGCAACGGTTGCCATCTCGGCGGGCTATACCACGATTGATAAAGTTAAAAATCTCTATCCTAAGATCCAAGTGTTGCAAACCTCGGGTATTGATGAGGCGATCCGTGCGGTGTTAGATGGTCGCGCGGATGCAGTTTTGGACGCTGAAACAGTGATTCAAAATTGGTTAGTACAGAACCAAGTTTCCGGACTGCATTCCATCAATGAAGATGTGGTCACGCCTTCGTCATTGCATTTATGGTCCAACAATCAGACACCACTGTTGGGCTCCGTGCTGCAAAAAGGCTTAGATGCATTACAACTACGCGATCTGATGTTGACCAAGAATGATTGGAATCAGCAACAGCAGTTATCTGCGTTTAGCGATACCAGTTCCTTCAATATCAACAAATCCTTACAGTACGTTATCGTTGCCGTTGTCGTATTACTGTTATTGCTCATGGTGATGATTTCAAGGGTATTTAAGGCCAGTGATAAAGAGTTAGCACAAAAATTCAGTAGCACCGGTTTTAAACGATCTATTATCGTGGTTCAAATTGGTTTGTGTGTCGCCTTGATCGCCACGGCATTGAATGTCACTCGCTATGCAGAACGACAAAGTATAGAAATTATTAACGATAGTCTCTCAACATTGCTGGCTTCTGCCCATAAACGTATTGTTGGTTGGGTTGGGATAGAGCTAGAAAGCCTGAGTCAACTTGGACACAATCCGCAACTCGTCGCGATGACAGAAGAGTTACTCAAGGTGTCTCCGACACCACAAGCATTGAAAAATTCACCGCTGCAACAGCAAATCAGGCAATTTATCGAAGGGCGAACGGGAATATCAGGCTCGTTCGGTTTCTTTATCATCTCGCCTGACATGATCAGCCTTTCCTCCCGTCGTGATACTAATATTGGCACGACCAATCTTATCCAGCTCAAGCGTCCTGATTTGATGCAGCAAGTGATGGATGGCAAGGGCGTTTTTGTTCCGCCAATTAAATCTGATGTCACGCTTAATGCGGGAAACAACGAGCGTAATCCACCAACCATGTTTTTTGCTGTGCCGATTGTCGATTCATCGGGTGAGGTCATTGCCGTATTGACCAAACGTATCGATTTTGAAGGCGTCTTCTCCTCAGTATTGTCCGCTGGGTTTATTGGTCAAACGGGTGAAACGTACGCGCTAGATCGCTCCGGGTTACTGCTATCCAATGTACGCTTTGAAGAACAACTGAAACAAATTGGTTTATTAGGAGCGGATCAGCGTTCATCACTTAATTTGCGTATAGCCAATCCGGGTTTCGATATATCACAGCGTCAAGTAGAGCCTGATGCCCGTTGGCCGTTGACTTACATGGCGAACAAAATTAGTGAGCGGCAGTCGGGGCGTAATCTCAGTGGTTATAGTGATTATCGCGGTGTCTCAGTTGTCGGAAGTTGGGTATGGGATGAAACGCTCAACTTAGGGATTGCTGCGGAAATGGACAGTGGCGAAGCGTTTGCATTGCTGCGTACCTTTAAGATGACCGTGTGGTCAATATTGGCTGTTGCCTTGATTTTGATGATGGGTACGAGTTTGTTTACTCTGCGCCTAGGTACGCGAGCGACTCGCGCATTGGCACGCTCTCAAGCGGAACTTGAAACACAAGTTGCCGAACGAACTTCCGAGCTGAAAATTAATGCTGAGCGTACCCGTACCATTATAGACAATGCGTCTGATGGCATTATTGTGGTGAACAGCCACGGTACATTAGTCGAATTTAGTCCAGCAGCCGAAACCATTTTTGGTTATCAAGCGAAAGAAGTGTTGATAGAGGCAACGCAAATTGAAACCTTAATGTCGCAACCATACCATCAAGTTTATCTTGAGCACTTAAGCGAAGAGGATGCCGACAGTAACCTGGTGATGGAGTTTACCGGTTATCGAAAAAATGGAGAGCAAATCGATCTCGAAATTGCCATTAGCGAAGCCACGCTTGCGGGTGAACAATTATTTACTGGGATTGTACGTGATGCCACAGAACGTAAAGAGGCAGAACGAGAACTGATGCTCGCCAAGCAAAAAGCGGAGGAAGCTACGCAAGCGAAGAGCGATTTTCTGGCCAATATGAGCCATGAAATCCGGACGCCAATGAATGCCATTATTGGTATGAGCTATCTCGCGATGCAAACTCAGCTTAATAAGAAGCAAGCGGATTATGTCAATAAGATCCAAACATCGGCGGAATCGCTGTTAGGCATCATTAATGACATCCTTGATTTTTCCAAAATTGAAGCGGGTAAGCTGGATTTAGAGCAGACCGAGTTCGATCTCGAAAGCACCATCGACAACTTGGTTCAAGTGGTCTCACAACGTACACAAGAGAAAGATCTTGAGCTGTTGGTTGATCTTGACCCGCAACTGCCAACGCATCTAATCGGTGACCCTCTCCGTTTAGGGCAAATATTGCTTAACCTTGCCAACAACGCGATTAAATTTACCGACCGGGGTGAAATCATTGTCAAAGCGGAGTTAATCGAGCTTGGTGATGACATCGTTGAAGCGCGTTTTTCGGTCAGCGATACCGGAATTGGTATGACTCAAGAACAAATGGCGCGCTTGTTCCAGTCGTTTAGCCAGGCGGATGCCTCGACCACCCGAAAATATGGTGGTACTGGATTGGGGCTTACTATCAGTAAAACACTGTCAGAAATGATGAATGGCTCGATTTGGGTAGAAAGTGAAAGTGGTCAAGGCAGTACCTTCTTCTTTACCGCTCAATTTGGCATCTCTAGCGAGTATCCACAGCAACAGGTGTTACCACCGCAAAGCATGCAAGGTGTGTCGGTACTTATCGTTGACGATAGTGTCGCGGCACGTGAGATTCTATTTAGCCTTTGCGATAGTTTGAATTTTACTGCCGATGTCGCTTGTTCTGGAGCGGAAGCATTAGAGAAAATTCAGACTGCAGAACAAAACCAACAAAAATTTGATGTCATTCTTTCCGATTGGAAAATGCCAAAAATGGATGGCATTGAGTTAGGTCGACAAATTGAAGCCTTGCAAGAAAGGGGAGAGATCGCGGCTGCGCCTCATTTTGTGATGGTTACGGCCTACGATAAAGATGAAATGTTGGCTCAAAGGCAAGAGGTCGACATTGCTGCGTCGATGACCAAACCCGTCAGCTCTTCAACGTTGCTTGATACCGTATCAAGGGTGATGACCAAAGAAGGCATAGCCAGTAAAACCAAAGCGGGCAATAAATTGGATACCTCAATCGCCAATGGAATTGCTGGCGCGCGCGTGTTGCTGGTGGAAGACAATGCCATCAACCAAGAAATTGCAACTGAGTTGCTGCATATGGTTGGTGTGGAAGTGACAGCAGCCAATAACGGCCAAGAAGCGGTGGATTTGGTTGAAGCACAATCGTTCGATTTGGTGCTTATGGATATTCAAATGCCGGTGATGGATGGCTATCAAGCGACGCAGGCGATTCGTAATACTGGCCGGTTTGATGACTTGCCGATCATCGCGATGACGGCCAATGCCATGTCGGGTGATAAAGAGAAATGTCTCGCGGCGGGTATGAATGATCATCTACCTAAGCCCATCAATCCAAATCAAGTTTTCCAAGCGTTGGTGGACTGGATTGAACCGACTGGAAAATCGGTGTCGCTCACGATGGAGCCGGAAGCTGACACGACATTCACCATTGATGGTTTTGACACCGAAAGTGCACTAGCGCGAATGGGTGGCAATATCAAAGCGTATAAAAAGACCTTAGCCAACGTAGCGCAGAGTGAAGCGGATGTGGCGCAAAGAGTAGAAGCGGCGATAGAGCAGCAGCAAATCAATAGTGCTGTTATCGCAGTACACTCGCTCAAAGGGATTGCCGGTAATATCGGAGCGAATTATCTACGCGAGCCTGCTGAGCGCTTAGAGCATGCGCTGGCGAAGCAAAAAGAACAATCGCGCTGCGAGCTTGGCGACGAGGAGCGACAGATGCTTGATGAGGTCGCGCGGCTGGTGGAGAAAATGATCCTCTCGATAGAGCAAGCCTTAGCGGCGAGTGACTCAAACGACAGTGCTGGCTCTGCAGGAAGTGTGATCGATAAAGATCGTTTTAGAACGCTCTCTTATCAATTGCAGCAGCAGTTGGATGACTTTGACAGCGCAGCTGTGGATACCTTTGATGAAATCCTTGAAAGCATGGGCGGCGCGCTAGATAAAGGGCTAGCCAATCAAATATCAACGGCGATTGCTAACTACGATTTCGACGCGGCTTTGCCTTTACTTGCCGAGTTGATAGCAAGTATTGAACTCGCTGGTGGCGCGGTTTCAGCGACGCAGCCGGTTGAAGCGAATCTTAGTGAGTGGTTGCAAACCATGGAGCAGAAGATCGATCTGTTTGATTCTACGGTGATCGACTATCTGGATGAGGCGCTTGAGGCCAATATAGAAGATTGGCTCAAAGAGCGGCTTCAGCAACTGCGTGAACCACTAAGCAGTTATGATTTTGATACCGGGGCGCAAATGATTGAGCAGCTTAAGCAGGAAATGAGCTAAGCGACGAGTGTATTGAGCGAGAAATGAACGCATAGAAAAGAGAGATGCGAGTATGGATACAAACAATAGAGCGATCATATTGGCCGTGGATGACACGCCAATTAATATTGAGGTCGTCAAAGGTGTGTTGGCTGAAGAATACTTAGTACAAGCGGCGCTTAGCGCCTCAATGGCAATGAAAATTATCGACAAGCGCAAACCAGACCTTATTTTGCTTGATGTCATGATGCCTGATGTGGATGGTTACGAAATGTGCCGCCAGCTCAAAGCGTCGCCAGAGACAGCCGATATACCGGTGATTTTTCTCACTGCAAAATCGCAAGAAGAAGATGAAAAAGAAGGGTTGTCTTTGGGGGCCGTTGATTACATTACCAAGCCACTCAGTCCGCCGATCTTAAAGGAAAGAGTGAAAAATCATTTGTTGCTCAAATCGGCCCGAGATCAGTTAGCAAGACAAAATGAAATATTAGAGCAGAAGGTGGCGCAACGGACACGCCAACTTGATGATCTGCAAAATGTGGTGTTGGTCGCGATGGGGGCTCTGGCAGAATCACGCGATCCAGAAACGGGAAATCATATTCGTCGCACACAAAAATATGTGGAAGTGCTAGCGCAGAAATTAGCAAACTATGACAAATATCGTGACTACTTAAAGCCAGAGATTATCGCGGCGATGGCCAAATCTGCGCCGCTGCATGATATCGGCAAAGTTGGGGTTGTTGATAGTATTTTACTTAAGCCAGGCAAGCTGACCGAACAAGAGTTTGAAGAGATGAAACGTCATGCTGCCTATGGCCGTGATGCCGTTGAAGCGGCAGAAGGCTCGTTAGGTTTTGCTGACAACTTTCTCGTTTTTGCCAAAGAGATTACTTATTCTCATCATGAAAAATGGGATGGAAGTGGTTATCCTGAAGGCTTAGTGGGTGAGGATATCCCTTTGTCTGCTCGCATCATGGCGCTTGCGGATGTGTATGATGCATTGATCTCGGAACGGGTTTATAAACCCGCATTTAGCCATGAAAAAGCCCTACAAATTATTCTAGAAAACAAAGGTTCACACTTTGAACCTTTGTTGGTTGATGCTTTTATCGAACACGCGGAATGCTTCCGTGATATTGCTGAAACCTATAAAGATACGTCTACCAATATTACTTTGCTGCATGGAGGCGCTTAGTATGGATTCTTTTAAGCGTATAGCTTATGACTCTCCTTATAAGGGGATGTCAGTTCTTATCGTTGATGATTTTGAAGCGATTACACGAACCTTGTGTAATGCGTTTGAACAACTTGGATTTAAAACCATTTACCAAGCGAGAGATGGTCGCGAGGCGTGGCAGAGCTTAGAGCGTAATTCAGTCGATATTATCGTATCGGATTGGAAAATGCCCAAGATGGATGGATTAGAGCTACTAAAAAAAGTACGTGAATCTAAACATCATCAGAAAACCCCCTTTATTATGCTCACCGGTAATCTTAATCAAAGTGACGTAGTTCAAGCCATTGAAGCGGGCGTTTCCGAATATCTTGTTAAGCCTTTTTCTAAAGTGACGTTAAGCGAAAGGGTGCACAAAGCATTTGTTTCGCCTATCCGCAGTCATGCATCGCGCCGCTCTAATGATAGTGAAATACAGCTGGATGCGGAGGTGAAACGGACCATTTTGGTGGTGGACGATGAGCCTTCGAACTTACAAGTGCTTGGCGAGTTGTTAAAACCCATTTATAAAATAAAAGCCTGCCGAAGTGGCGCGCAAGCAATTGATATTTGTGCAAAAGCAGATAAACCGGATCTGATTCTACTCGATATTATGATGCCTGAAATGGATGGGTTAGAGGTGTGTAAAGCGCTTAAATCTGATCCCGTAACAGAGTTTATCCCGATTATCTTTGTATCGGCACTATCGCAAACCGACGATGTGGTAAAGGGATTGAAGCTTGGCGCTCTCGACTACATCATGAAGCCGGTGATCCCCGAGATTGTGCTTGCGCGAGTGGAAACGCATATCAATGCCGTGATTCAACGTGAAAAGCTGATTAAGCAAGTCGACCAGTTAATCGAATCCTCTCGAGATCAAGACCAAGCGGATCAAACCTTTTTCCACGATCTACGCAATCCATTGACGGCGATCCAAACCACATTGAGCCAGTTAAAAAGCGATGATAACGATGTACAAGTCGTGAAAGACAACACCGCGATGCTGGCACAAATGATCGATAACTACCGTTTGCTGAAACAACTGGAGCGAGGGGAATACTCAAAACCGCTAACATCCGTCACGGCACAAAGTGCGATACAACAAGTCGTGGAGAACTATCAAGCGAAAGCAGAGCAAAAGCAATTGCGCTTTAGCGTTGATGTGGACCCTGCATTGCGTTATTTAGGCGATGAACTGCTTAGCTACACCATGCTTTGTAATCTGTTTTCAAACGCGATCGAGGCAGCCCCTAAGGAATCAGCGATTACGATTCAAGCCAGCCCGATTGAGCAACAGATCTTGATGACGATACACAATGACGGCGAAGTACCGGAAGAGATTCGTCCGCAATTTTTCGACAAATTTACCACATCGGGTAAGTCGGGAGGTTCGGGAATTGGTGCTTACTCAGCAAAACTTTGTGCACAAGCGCAACAAGGGGAGATTAAACTCGAAGATGCCGGAGAAGGCACGACGATAAGTTTGCACATGCAAGCGAAAGAGTAACAACGGTTTTAGGCCGCCCTCGCCAGTGGTTACTCTACCGTGATTTGCTGAGCGAGCGGTCTACTGATGAAATTATATTGCTTAAAGCATTCGGCCGCTTGCAAGAACGAATTATAGGCTGCTTCGAACGTTTCGCTGGTAGCATTGGCAATCTCATCAGCAGCTTGATTAAGTTGGCACTCCGCTGTAATTCTCTCCAATTGTTCTTGTGACACCGGTTGGCCATTTTTCTCATACCATATAACGGGTGCTAAATTGTATTCAGTTTGAGCCCAAGTGGTACTGCTTAATAAGCAGGCCGAGAGTATTAGGTTGCGAGCTAAAGGTATCACGCATTTCATTGTCAGCTATCCTTCCACAGTTAATGGTGCACGTTTTAGCTCAGTAGGCTCGAGCGCTGTGACCAATCCCAAAGACAAGCCCAAGTAAAAAAGAGACAGCTCAGTGCCCACAAGACTTTCTCTGCGATGTCATATAGGTATTCGTTGTCCCGTTTGTCGTAATGATCAACAACAGTCACCAGTAGCGCCAGCGCTAAACAAAAGCAGGCGGCGAATACAGCCAAGACGGGCTCGCCTGCAAAAGTGATGCCTTCAGTGCGCTTGCCGGGAATGTAAATTTCACCATTAATCAGCCCATAGCTGGCGTAGGTGATGAGCAGTGTCGCCATTCCGGCCCATAAATTGCGCATTTGTCGCGGTATTTCATTGGCAACATAAACCGGCACTTTTTTGCTGAATTCGTATTGGCCATGACGCTTATTGAGATAAGATTTTTTGATCAGCAGACGCATGATCAGGGCTTCTTCATCTGCGCTATAGTAGCCAGTATTTAGCTTGGCAAAAAGCTTCTGCCCGAGTGCTGGCGTGATCTCTTCTTTACCAGCGTAAAGAACTTTGCGTTGTTCAAAGTAAAAATGCAGTTTACTTAACATATGATGAAGTACTGAGCTAAAGCGATGAGGGATTCAATTTGAGCAGCCAACATCGTAAAAATGGTAACGACAACCGAGGAATATGCCGAATATTAGGCCGCTACCATACAATAAGTTAGGTTGAAGAACTTTGGCTAGCGTCATGATTTTCAACAGCATTGTTGATATGAGGATGGAAACTAAGCGAGAGGGAAATAATAGCGACGTAACGTTAAAGGCTAGCCGTCGCTATCGATCAATGTTTTGATTATGCAGTTTGCTTTAAGTGCTTTTTCACTTTCTTCAGCGCCATATTACGCTTTAATGGTGAAAGGTAGTCGATGAAAAGGTTACCAGCGAGGTGATCAATTTCATGTTGCAGAGCAATCGCTAAAAATTCATCATTTTCGATAGTGACAGGGTTACCTTGGCGATCGAGTGCGCTAACAACCACAGACGTGTAGCGTTCAACATCAGCATAATATTCAGGGACTGACAGGCAACCTTCTTGGCCCATGGCTTTATCAGAACCACTGACAATCTCAGGGTTGATCAAAATTAGAGGGTCATTGCGTTCATCAGAAAGATCGATAATGATGATGGCCTCTTTGCTACCCACTTGAGTTGCCGCCAAGCCAATACCGTTATCCGTTGCATAAAGGGTGTCCAACATATCATCAATCAGAGTCTGAACTGATTCAATGTCGCTCACTTTCGTTGCTGGGATTTTAAGTCTTGGATCTGGAGCGGTGAGAATGTCTAAAACGGCCATAGTTACCTTCTAATTTTATTGGTCATGCTTAATGTTGTTGCAATGATGCTGCGATTTAAAATTTGAGCTCATCTTAAATAGCGGGCGACATTATATACCTAAGTCGACAAGAGATGCTTGGTTACGTGACAATTAATTAAGCCTCGGTAGCTCAAGCGCTAGGGTGTTTCCCTTTGATACCATTAAGCTGAGAGCATTAGTGGTAAACGTGGTTTGCGAGTACCTGTTGGCAGTGATTAATATATTCATGAGCTTCAGGTTGATATTGTTCGCTATCTTCCATGATCATCACTTGTTGGAATATCTCGATAGCGGCTTGGAATAGGCTACCACCTTGAGCAAAGTTATCGCCATTCCACGCAATTTCACCGTTATCCATTAAGGTTCTTGCTTTGTAGAAAAAATGCTTAGCACTTGGGTCTTCACCGATCACTCGATCTAAGATTTCAATCGCGTAGGCATTGACGCCTTCACAGCAAATAAGATCGGCGTATAACAGCAAGCAATCAATATTATTCGGCGCAAGGTTTAGCGCAGCCTCAAGCAGCTCCTGCGCGGTGTGATCATCAATATCCAGCGCAAAATACAGGTTCGCCAACTGGTAGTAAGCATCCACTAAGTTCGGGTCAAGTTCGATTGCGTGGTTAAAATCGGCGATGGCTTGGGGAACATCATTTTGTTCGTTGCGGCTATGGTGCATCACCGGCAGCATGTACTCTCCAGCCAGTAAAATTCCTCGTTGATAATAAGCGCTTGCCAAGTTGGGCTGAGATTCAATCTGTGCGTTTAGTTGCTCTAATCTTGTGTCGTCCGGAGAGGTTTTTAACAGATTAAGGAAGTTTTTTAGGCGATTCATGGCATTAGTTGTGATAGATGAATAAGGTCATAGCGGCCGAACTGGCGTTTTAGCGGTTAAATTCGGTGGCGTAGAATAGCATGACTTTAGCGGTTTAACATTGGCAAACGAGATTATTTTATTGAGTAATAACCGTGTAGAGCCTCCGTTATACGTCCAGCGCTTGCAACCAATATTGATGTGTTAATTCAGAAACAGAGGCGTTCTCCTGTGACTGGCTAATCACAAAATGGGCTAAATTTTCTGCAATGGTTTTGTTACCTAACAGAGCAAGGCTACGTATTGCGCGGGTGATTCTCAGTTGATTATGATCTTGATTCTTTAGCCAGACATGGTGCGTGGCACTGAGAGGGTAGGGAGAGCTAATCGTCTCGCCATCACGGGTAAGCCCCCAGAATTCAAGCATTAAATCCAGGGCTCGCAAATGCGCGATGGGTAGCTGTGGATCATTGGCAAATTGTGCGCGGACATCATCGGTCACTAATGGTGCGTGACGGTTGAACTTGGTGCCTTGATCGATCGGAAATAGCACCTGAATGTATTTATGGTCGTGCTCTAACCAAAAATGGTTGTAGGCAAAGAATTGGTCGATATGTCGACCTAAGCTATCGGGTTTGTCACCCAAAATAAAACCAGCGATATCAGTCATGGCAAGCTTCCAGTGAAGAAGTGTCATTCACCGATACATTGATGGGTGAACGATTAAATAATTGATTAAACGTGATTTTACACGCTAAAGCACGAAACGGAATCAATAAAAAAGCCAGTCAACTATCGCTGACTGGCTCAATGTCATTTCTCTGTGGCTAATGCCCAGTTGCTAGTTGCTAGTTGCTAGTTGCGTCAGCAACCATCGCTAGTGCCACTGCTTCTGCGACTTTGATGCCATCAATACCAGCAGAAAGGATGCCGCCAGCATAACCTGCGCCTTCACCCGCTGGGTAGAAGCCTTTTAGGTTAACACTCTGGTAGTCTTTACCACGTTTGATGCACACTGGAGAAGACGTACGAGTTTCAACACCGGTCAGTAGGCCATCTTCAGATGCAAAACCTTTGATTTTCTTATCAAAAGCAGGGATTGCTTCACGAATCGCTTCAATCGCAAAATCAGGCAGTGCTTTTGAAATATCGGTTAGCTTGATGCCCGGTGTGAATGATGGCTCAACACCACCGATTGCACTTGGATCGCGGCCTTTCAGGAAGTCACCGATTTTTTGTGCTGGCGCATCGTAGTTCTCGCCACCTAGCACGTAAGCACCAGATTCAAGTTCACGTTGCAGGCGGATACCCGCAAGCGCATCACCTGGGTAATCACGTTCAGGGTCGATACCCACCACGATAGCGCTGTTTGCGTTACGCTCAGCACGAGAGTATTGGCTCATACCGTTAGTCACAACACGGCCTTCTTCTGATGTTGCCGCAACCACAGTACCACCTGGACACATACAGAAGCTGTAAACAGTGCGGCCATTTTTACAGTGATGAACCAATTTGTAATCGGCAGCGCCAAGGATTGGGTGACCAGCATTTTTACCAAAACGTGCTTCATCAATCATTGATTGCTTGTGTTCAATACGGAAGCCAACAGAGAATGGTTTTGCTTCCATGTACACGCCGCGCTCGTTCAACATTTCAAACGTATCACGCGCAGAGTGGCCAACAGATAGAACCACATAGCGAGATTTGATTTCTTCACCATTTGAAAGTGTTACGCCAGTGATTTGGCCATCTTCCATATGGATATCATCAACACGGGTGCTAAAACGAATTTCGCCGCCTAGCTCGATGATGGTTGCACGCATTTTTTCAATCATTGTCACCAGTTTGAACGTACCGATGTGTGGCTTGCTCACGTACATGATTTCTTCAGGAGCACCAGCTGCAACAAATTCAGTAGTCACTTTACGGCCGTAGAAGTTTGGATCTTTGATTTGGCTGTAAAGTTTGCCATCAGAGAATGTACCAGCGCCGCCTTCACCAAACTGCACGTTTGATTCTGTGTTTAGGGTGCGCTTACGCCAGAAGCCAAACGTATCTTTGGTACGTTCACGAACTTCTTTACCACGTTCAACGATGATTGGGTTAAAGCCCATTTGCGCTAGGATTAGGCCAGCAAAAAGACCACATGGACCAAAACCGATAACCACAGGGCGTTCAGTTTGGTTTGCTGGCGCTTGAGTGACAAATTTATAATCCATATCAGGCGTTTCTTTTACGTGTGGATCGCTAATGAACGCTTCTAACATTTCAGCTTGGTTTGCCACTTCAACATCTAGGGTGTAAATCAGTTGGATGTTGGCTTTTTTACGAGCATCGTAGCCACGTTTAAACAGATTAAAAGAAAGAACTTGGTCAGCTGCGATGCCAAGTTTTTTAGTAATGGCGTCTAAGATCGCGCCTTCCTCGTGGTTTAGAGGCAGTTTAATTTCAGTTAAACGTATCATAGTGATATCTCGGTACTTATGTTGCTGTAGGTGTCTTAGCCAGTGTCTGTCTCTCAGGTGTTGAGGATCGTCTACTCGCTCACAATGGCGCGCATTTTACGAGAAATTGATTTGTCTGTCATACTAAATCAGGGAGAGGAGAGCATTTTGGCTAATATTAACCGTGCATAATGTTGAATTTTGATTTGGGACGAGTATTATCCCCATCTTATTTTTTACCTAATTTAAGAGTTGATTGTCATGGCGTTTGTCGTAACGGATAACTGTATCCAATGTAAATACACTGACTGTGTCGCGGTATGTCCAGCAGATGCCTTCCATGAAGGGCCAAACTTTATGGTGATCAACCCGATTGAGTGTATAGATTGCGGCCTTTGTGTCGATGAGTGTGCCGCGCAAGCCATCTTTCAAGAAGATGAACTGAGCGACGATCAACAAGTGTTCATCGAGCTCAATGCAGAACTGGCTGAAATCTGGCCGGTACAAACTGAAGTTAAGCCTGCAATGGATGATGCAGAGCAATGGAATGGCGTGCCAAACAAACTCGACAAGTTAGAGCGTTAAGACCTGATTAGGCTGTGTTTACCGCTTGTTTACTGCCATAGTACAGAAGCAACAACGAGCATAGAAGTAATAACCAGCGCATCAGCAGTAACACCAATATTTAGAATAAAAAAAAAGCGTAACG
>NZ_AFWF01000319.1 GCF_000222605.1 Vibrio ichthyoenteri ATCC 700023
TATAGAAAGGTAGAGTGGGGGAAGTTTGGGTAATTACTGATTTAGCTCAGCAAAACTGCGGGTTTTCGATGAATTGGTGATGGACAACTGTCCTGTTTTTCGATTTTATCTATCTCAAACCTGCTTCTTTTAATACCTTGCCAACAGTATTGCGATGACATCCCACCCTTTCAGCAATAGCATTATGGGTGAGGTTGGCATCTCTCAGCCTGATTATTTTTTCTCGTTTATTGCGAGTAACTCGATTAGTAAGCTTGTTTGCTCCAAAGTTTAATGATTCGTACCTAGATTTTAATCTGTTTGAACAGAAGCGAACTAAAAAGAACTTTCTTGCACACCTAAATCAACATTCACTCCGCCCATTGTTATAAGTAATTCAGAATGGAACAACGGAGTAATAACCATGAAAATATCATTAAAACTAGTCTTAACCGTGCTCGTAACTGTCCTGTCACTGCTTCTTGAAGCTACACAGAAAGAGGATGCGTAATTATGGCTAACATAGGGTATGCACGAGTAAGTACGTCAGGACAGAGCTTAGAGGCGCAATTAGAGGCGTTGAAGGTATGTGACAAGGTGTTTAAAGAAAAGGAGTCAGGAGCAAAGGCGGAGCGTCCCCAGCTCACGACAATGCTTGATTATGTGCGAGATGGAGACACAGTAACGGTGACTAAACTTTGTCGGTTGGCAAGAAACACAAAACATTTGTTGGAAATAGTCGAGTATCTTGAGCAGAAAGGTGTATCGCTGGTGGTTCTTAACCTTGGTATCGATACGAAATCACCAACAGGTCGTTTGATGCTTACTATGATAGGTGCAGTTGCTAGTTTTGAGCGCCAATTACTACTGGAGCGGCAAGCTGAAGGAATTGCTGTTGCTAAAAGTAAGGGGAAATACAAAGGTCGAAAACCGATATCGATGGAAAAAGTAGAAGTAGTGAGACAATTGATTGAAGATGGAATCTCGAAGAAAAGTGTATCTAAACGTGTTGGAATAAGCTTGGCTAGCGTGTACCGAATAGTGAGAAGTGGCTAAGCATCAAGTTGATTATTTAATTGTTCTAACTGTATGTTTAGTGTACAATTTCAACTTTGAGCAACGTCGAGAATAGAGGTTTTTTTATGCCATGTAATTGCTGTCCTGCACCGCTAAATAGCGGCATGATAATCAAAGTAGATCAGACCACAGGAGCGAGATACAAATCTTGCCCTCACTGCAGTGCTGCCAATGGCTCAGAGCATGTTTTCCATAGGTATCCTTCTGAGTTTGGTTTCACTCCTGCACGAGTTACAGCTAGAAACCCTCATGGTCATCAGAGCTACTGCATTGAATGCCGCTCATTAGCTAGGGGAGTTCCTTCTGTAAATTATGTTAATGGGGTTTTGTGTCGGAACTTATAAGCTTTAAGGTCAGCTTCATCAGTAGGGGCTGACCTTAACTGCATAATTGTTTGTCAGATATTTATTACTTGCTAATAATGTGGCTAATTCCATTGGGTATATCACTAAACCGATTCCCTTTATCCCATATCATCCACATATATTCGCAACTATCTGAACCACCATTGACGAACCTTGGTCTTGGTATAATTACTGGAGTTTTGTTTGGGAAGCCAATTTCAGCCCAAAAATTAACTCTACATTTTGAACCAAGAAAGTTTACTCTTTGGAGATAGGCAAGGGTTCCGTCTGGGGCTAATTCAGATAGTGATTTTTTCAAGAACTCAATAGTTAAACTAAAAGGTGGATTCGTAATAATTACATCTTGCTGGGGGAACGAGGTTGTTAAGTAATCAACGCCTTCATTGATTTCAGCCCAAAATTTTTGCTTATCTGGTAAATCTACTCTGTCAAAAATATTTCGAGTACCTCGACACGGCTCCAAGAATGTATCGTCTGGCTTTAAATTCAATTTGTCCAATAAAGCTTCAACTGTAACGATTGGTGTCGGGTAATCATCTCTAGCTATTTTATTGCCAGTCGTACTGCTCACAAATAATTCCTTATGAATAATTAATGTATATCTTTGAATGAAGCAAATGATTATACCCTTGTGACAAACAGAAAACCCATCCCAGAGCATGTCTTTAGGATGGGTTTTATTGTTTTGACAAGGTTTTCTCAAAGGGTCAGACCCTATTGGGAATACTCTTACCAGATAATTCGCTCAACACATCGGTCATAGGCTTCTTTTAGCTGCTGTAATTCATAGCCTCGTGAGTAATAACCATATGTCATGGTGTTGCCTCGTTTATGCCCAAGAATAGCTGCTGCTTTTAGTTCATCCACGCCAGCTTGTTGCATCGCGGTTGAAAACATCACTCTGAATGAGTGGAAGCACTTGGCAGAGTCTGTTGATACGTTATCTGTTTTGATGCGAGAGAACCAGCGGCTCATATCAGAGCTATTGTCGAAACCAAGCAGTAATTCATCGCCTTGCTTGCTATCTGCCATTGCTCTAACTCTCGAGCCAAGGTGATCAGTTAGCGGAATAACTCGCTCCGCTGCTTCTGTTTTACCTGTAGCGATGTATATGGCGGTGATATCTTCTTCTACGATTACATGCTTAGCTTGTAGATTGCATAGCTCTGATATTCGACATCCAGTAAACACGGCTAGCTCTACTAGCAAGCGTTTATCTGGTTCATCAGTTGCAACGTTTTCTTTAATCCAAGTCATTTCATCTGCTGTGAACGGTTGTTTTTTCTCGACTTTATCACCAGTAGCATAGATGTTTTTTTCGAAAGGGCTTCGAGCTGTGATTTCCCCAAGAGAATCGGCATAGTTCCAGATTGAACGCAATCGGCTGATAATTCCTTGAACAGTGCTCTTCTTGTACTTGACCTGTAGATGCTCGATGTATTCATTCACTTGTTGTTTGGTTATATCCTCAAGCTGGATGTCGTATAGCCCAAGGTATTTCAGGAACTTATCAGCGGCTTGTTTGACTTTGCGAACGTTGTCTTTAGTTTGGCTGGCCTGAAACTTCTTCACCCAGTTATTCAACGCTTCCTTCAATGTGATGCGATATCTTGAACGATGGTCTTTTCGGCCATTAACAGTCGTGTATGCGTGAATAAAAACATCATCGTTGTCACGCTGTACCTTGTCTAGGTCGTAGTGCTCATCCCATGACGCAGGGAAGCGTTCCTTGTCTTCACTCATGTTTTTAATGAGTTCAAGGAAGCGGTGTCTATCTGCATTGGGGGCATTAAATCGTCTTTCTTCAAACTTGCCATTGAGGATATCTCTTTTACGCCTAGCTTCCCTGATATCACCTGTTCCAAGGCTCTCTGATACCGTGGTTTGATCGCCAAATTGCTCTAGGAGAGCTTTTGGAATGCGTCTTTGATACCACCAGACGTTGCCTCGTAGCTTCAAGTGTTTTGTGTCAGAAGATGCCATGTAGCCAGCTTTGTAGTCATTAATGTAGACAATTATGATGCCACAAAGTTAGGTATACCGCTACTTGTAGGATTTAAGTGCGATTTGGGCGGTATGATGTAATCATTGCTTCTCACTACTTGATAGTGACTTTGATAAAACGGTTGAAGGTGATCGGAGATACGCATACACTCCACGCCTTCAACTGAAAGTGACTATTTCAGTGCAGATTTATAAAAAAGCCGGAGCAATCGCTCCGGCTTTTTTTAGTGCTTGTAGCACGCAATTGAGGCTATATTTGGCCTTAAATAGCAGTAACTCAATTTAAACAACGAGTTATAAAGTGATATTCCAATTCAGTCATACTGGGTGATAAATAAGTGAATGTGTCCGGTGAATTAGGGATTAAACGACAGCTTGTAGGGATCACAACACTATTTTTGCTGATATTCATGTTTCTGGTATTTGATTCAGAAGATGAAGTCAGAGCAAGATACGGTAATGAACAACAACGCGTTGAGCGGCTATTGGAAGATACTACTCAAGTTATCAACGCATTAGAGTACAGCATTACGGCGCTATATCCGCTGCAGAACGAGCGATATGTTCTACCGCATACCATTCAGTTAAATGGAATAACCTGCAACTTTGGTGGCCAATCTCACCAAGGACAAGATTACGACTTTATGTTTTCTGGTCCTGCCGAGATGTGTGATACCAACTCAGAGCTCTATTCGCTCGCTTATAAACGTATGTTTGTCGCTCCTTCGATGGCTTATTTTTCTAAAACCATCAGCCATATCTCGGCCATCTACTTTATATCCAAAGATAAATTTATCATCTCATCACCAAAAACATTTGCCGAATCGATTGAAGGTGATGCCTTTGATGCGGTTGTCAGTACTCGTCCTTACTGGATTAATACCATGCAGCGTCTGCAGCACGATAAAGTGGTGTATACCGGAGACTATCAAGATTATATGACCGGTCGACGTGTGATTACGCTGACACGTGCAATTTATGTTGATGGTGAATTTAGAGGTGTATTAGCCATCGACAGCTATCTGGATGATTTAGTGGCAGATCGACATTCCAGTTATCGGCTAACCCCTAAGCAGATGGAAAATAATTCAACCGCGTTTGATTTTACTTGTTCCAATCCTGTGATGGTGAATAACCAAGAGACGGGCCTTTATCTCACCGTCAAAGAATCGAAGCGAACACACTTAAAGTTGATTTTCCAAGCGGAGCAAAAACAGTTTATTAGCCTATTTATCGGTTACATGCTGTGTATTTGCTTGATTTGGTTTCGCGATACACGTTCAACGCAAACACGTTTACGATCTTTAGCGATGTGCGATCCTATGACCAACATGCTTAACCGTCGTGGTTTTGAGTTCTACCTGAAAGATGTCGAACTACAAGAGTTTATTGCTTTAGCGGTATTTGATATTGATGACTTTAAAGCGATCAATGACAGCTTAGGTCATGAGGCTGGAGATGAAGTGATCTGCGCAATTTCCGCATTACTCAGTGCTAGCTTACGACAGACCGATCTTATCGCGCGTTTTGGTGGTGAGGAGTTCGTAATTGCGATTACCGGCGAATCCCATGAACAGATACAATCAGTGGTGGAGCGAGTACAGCGCGAGATCAGCACGACAATCGGCTTATCTGATGGCAAGCATGTGTCCGTCACTGCGACGGGTGGTGCCGTGGTTTATGCTCGTGACTGCATCGAAAGTCTGGAATGGTTGTGGCAAGAGAAAGGCATTCGCCAAGCAGATACTTTGCTTTACCAAGCGAAGCTCGCTGGAAAAAACCGTGTGTTTGTTGGGCTAGGCTGTTAACTCGATTGATATCGCGACAAATAGAAAAGGATGGCTGAAGCCATCCTTTTACGATTTTATATCCGAGCAGTGATTATAAAATGATATCGCGTACTTCAGGATCTTTACGCTCTAGGTAGTGCGTAGATTTAATGCGACGAATGGTACGGCAGCGGCCACGGATCAGCAGTGTCTCAGTGGTGGCAATGTTACCTTGGCGTGAGATACCTTCAAGCAGGTCACCCTTGGTGATACCGGTGGCAGCAAAAATCACATTGTCGCTACGTGCCATATCTTCCATCTTCAATACGATACCCGCTTCAACGCCCATCTCTTTACAGCGAGCAAGCTCTGCTGCACCGTAGATGCGGTTTTCTTCGCTATCACCTTTTACATCATGACGAGCCAGTAAGCGGCCGTTCATATCGCCATCAAGTGCACGAATTACTGCCGCAGAAACCACACCTTCCGGTGCGCCACCAATACAGTACATCGCATCCACTTCGCTATCTGGCATACAAGTTAGAATTGATGCGGCAACATCACCATCTGGCACCGCGAATACGCGCACACCCATTGCTTGCATTTCTGCAATAACGGCGTCGTGGCGAGGTTTGGCTAGTGTCGTAACCACAAGAGTATTTAGAGGCTTGTTGAGTGCTTTGGCGATGTTCTCAAGGTTTTCTTTGAGTGGTTTATTTAGGTCAATACAACCTTTAGCGCCAGGGCCAACCACCAGTTTTTCCATGTACATATCAGGCGCTTTTAAGAAGCTGCCTTTTTCACCCGCAGCAAGTACCGCGAGTGCGTTCGACTGGCCCATTGCCGTCATACGTGTACCTTCAATTGGGTCAACCGCGATATCAACCGCATCACCACCCACACCCACTTGTTCACCAATGTAGAGCATCGGCGCATCATCAATCTCGCCTTCGCCAATCACGATCTCACCACTGATTTCAGTTTTGTTCAGTAGGATGCGCATGACCTCAACCGCTGCACCGTCGGCTGCGTTTTTATCGCCACGGCCTAGCCATTTGTAGCCAGCTAAAGCTGCCCCTTCAGTGACTCGAGAAAATGCCATTGCTAAATCGCGTTTCATGATGACTCCAATTAGTAAGAAGGAAGGATGATTTAATTTCGGCGCGATTTTATCACAACCAAAAGTAAACGTTTGCTTTTTTGCTTTGTCGGGATTGAACTCGATCAATAAAGCACGGTAAAGTGAAGCCAGAGCAGGAGAAATTGCGTTACCGAGCGGTTAACGTTAGGTAAATGTCAATATGTGGTCAAATGTTGAGCGAATGACGCAAAATATCAAATATAGCGCGTGTTTATCCATCCAGTGCTGAGTAGAATGAAGGCAATACGTGAAGCGAGCTTCACCTCAATCGAACAAACAAAGGTAGGCTAAGATGTCTTTTGAAGTACTAGAACAACTAGAAGCAAAAATTCAAACTGCAGTAGATACAATTTCACTTCTTCAAATGGAAGTAGAAGAGCTTAAAGAAGAAAAAGAACAATTGGCTTCAGAAGCAAGTGAACTACGCGCTAACCGTGAAGAGCTAGAGCAAAAAGCAGCCGCTATGCAACAAGAGCATTCAGCATGGCAAGATCGCATCCGTAACCTACTAGGTAAAATGGATGACGTAGAGTAATCACCAAGATAATTTAATCTTGCGTTGTTACCAACCAGATACGAGCGAAAAGGCAGCCCATTTGAGGCTGCCTTTTTTACATCAAAATGATGCAAACCAACTATGACACTTTTGGTCGCACACCTAAGGTATGGCACATTGCGTAGGTCATTTCCGCACGGTTGAGTGTGTAGAAGTGGAAATCTTTCACTCCTTCGCGGCTTAGGATACGCACCATATCAAGCGCTTGGCTAGCACCAACCAATTGGCGTGTGGTTGGGTCATCATCTAAACCTTCAAATTGTTTTGCCATCCAACCCGGTACTTTGACATGGTTTTGCGCAGCAAAGCGCGATGCTTGATTGAAGTTAGAAACTGGCAAGATGCCCGGTACAATCTCCACATCAATACCTGCAGCGACACAACGATCACGAAAACGTAGGTAGCTTTCGACATCGAAGAAAAACTGAGTGATTGCTCGGCTGGCACCCGCATCCACTTTGCGTTTTAAATTCAGCAGATCCGCTTGTGCGCTTTTGGCTTCAGGATGAACTTCTGGGAAAGCCGCGACTGAAATATCAAAGTCGTGACGAGATTTAAGCAGTTCGACTAAGTCTGAGGCATACATATCAGGAGCGCCGCCGCCAGGGGGAATATCACCACGTAGCGCGACGATACTTTCAATACCATTTGCCCAGTAATCATCCGCGATTTGGATAAGCTCTTGGCGTGAAGCATCAATACAAGTGAGGTGAGGGGCTGCGACTAAGTCTGTTTCTGCTTTGATCTCTTTGATGATTGAGTGAGTACGGTCGCGCTCACCTGAGTTAGCACCATAGGTTACCGAGACAAATTTAGGCTTGAGGTTTTTCAGACGGTGTACAGAGTTCCACAAGGTTTCTTCCATCTTTTCACTGCTTGGTGGAAAAAACTCAAAGGACACATTGATGTTGTCAGATAGTTCAGCGACATTCTGATTCAAAGCGTCGATATGACTGGCGTGCGTGTATCCCATCTTGCTCTCCCTGTGGCTACCATTGCCACCCTCTAAATAAAATCCATTTTTGACGTTTAGACGTCTATATGTCCACAGAATGAATTGAATGTAAGTTAATGTCAACAAACTGAGTATGAATTTTTTCAACTTCACAAGTAGACATCTTCAACTTAACAAAGATAACGTGAATTGACGAGCGCTGAGGAATAAAAAGCTGATGACAAAAAGAAGCAGTAAAAGCAGAAAGTTAACAGAGGCATAGGTCAAAATAGAAAATGATGGCGCCGGAGAAAGCCTGCGGCGCCATATTGATTACAGTTGGCTAGACAATAAATTCAAATCCGATTGAATAGCACCAGCCGTTACTTCTCGCCCGGCGCCAGGGCCTCGAATCACCAACGGATTGTCTTTGTACCATTTACTCTCTATGGCAAAGATGTTGTCACACGGCAGCAAGTTAGCTAAAGCATGCTCTTTGGCCAGCGCTTCAACGCCAACGGTGGCTTTGCCATTTTTTTCTAAACGCGCGACGTAGCGTAATACCTTATCTTCACGTTGCGCCTTCTCTAACCTTTCGGCTAAGCGCTCGCTAAGCAATTGGCCTTTATCGAGAAAGTCATCCAGTGGCAGCTCAGCGAGCTCCTCTGGCACTAGGCTTTCCACTTTGACAGCTTCAGGTTCTAGAGACAGACCAGACTCACGCGCGAGAATCACCAATTTTCGCATCACATCCGAACCATCGAGATCATGGCGCGGGTCAGGCTCAGTCAGGCCTTGTTGCCACGCGAGATCAACCAATTCAGCAAATGGTACTTGGCCATCGTATTGTTGGAATAGCCAAGAGAGTGTGCCGGAGAAAATTCCGGAGAGCGCAATGATTTCATCACCACTTTCACGTAAATCACGCACAGTGTGGTTGATTGGTAGGCCAGCACCTACCGTGGCATTGTAGAGCCAGTGGCGGTTAATCTTGGCAAAGGCATCTTGTACTTGATGGTAGTATTCGCTGGAAGCAGAACCCGCTACCTTGTTGGCAGAGATAAGGTGCATGCCTTGCTCGGCAATTTCAACATAACGCTCGGCCAGCTCTTGGCTGGCGGTGACATCCAGTACCACTGCGTCATCATAGCCTTGAATCGCGCCTAGTTGTGCAATCCACTCACCACCTTGATAAGGGACTGATTCGTCATCAAAGCGCTTGTTTGCGCTCGCCGCATCGATACCTTGTGGATTGAACCAATAGGTTTGGCTGTCGATCACCGCAACCAGTTCAAAGCTCATGCCACGACGCTTTTCGAGTTCAGTCTTTTGTTCGGCAAACAGATCCAGCCAACGACTGCCAATATTGCCTTTACCACATAGAGCAATGGCAATGCGTTTTTGCGCTTGGAAAAGCTGCTTGTGAATGCCTTGCACTAAATCTTCGGTGGTGGTTTTGCGTAATATCGCTACCAAGCTAAGACCTGAAGTCGATTCACAAATAAATTCAACCGGCGCATTTTTTAACTGTTGGTAGAAGCCGTAGCAGTGATTAGCGTTCTTGGTTACACCCGCACCGACCGCGGCCACCATCGAGAAGCCTTCTTTGAGTTTTATTTCTGCCTCGGTTGCGACATCTTGCAGATGACGTAGTGCACCGCCAGCAATTTCAGCGGTATAGGCTAAAAATAGGCTGTGCTGATCATCTTGTGCTTCAAACGCTAATGGCTCAAGTTGTGCGCGCTTAAGGCTGGCTAAGGTCTCTTTATAGAGGCGAGTAAAATCATGACCAGAGGCGAAGTTAAGCTGTATTAACATCACATCATCAAGTGAGGAGATAATTTTAGCCCCACGGCCAGAGGCGAGCACTCGTTCTATGCGTGTAGATCCAGATTCTGGCTGATAGCTGCAACGCAGATGACAATCCATCGCGCTTTGCGCTACAGGCTGTAGGGTGCGGCTATGCAGTACAGGCGCTGCTAGGCGGGCTAACTCGCTGGCTTCATCTAAGCGCAGTAGTGGTAATAAACAGGCATCCGCAATCAAGCGCGGATCGGCGCTGTACATACCGGCCACGTCACTCCAAATCGTGACGCGAGAGACTTGCGCCAATGCGCCAATCACGGTGGCTGAATAGTCTGAACCATTGCGACCAAGTAGTACGGTATCGCCTTGATGATCTTGCGCCATAAAGCCAGTAATTACGATGCGATGATGCGCGTGTTGTGCCAGTACTTCTTTAAGCAGAGGGTAGGATGCGCCGCGATCGACTTCTGGTTGGGTGCCGGCTTCTGCGCGTAAAAATGCGCGCGCATCTTGGGCGCGAGCAGGGAGATTTTGTTGATTGAGCAGCGCGGCCAATAAGCGCGACGACCAAACCTCACCATGGCCAAGTACTGCAGCTTGTGCGGCTTCATTTAGCGGCGCGGTTAATTCGCCAAGGGTGCTGATCTCATCATTGAGTTGCGCCAGTAGCGATGGCTTTATCTCATCGCTAATCAGTTCATCAATAAGATTGGTTTGAAATTGTTTGAGGTTTTGCAGTGCTTCATGGGCTAAACGACCATCTTTATTTAAGCCTTCTAAAAACTCAATCAGACGGTTGGTGGTTTTGCCCGCTGCAGACACCACCACCAAGTCTTCTGTGGACGAGTACTCTTTTAGAATATCAACCACACGTCGATAACACTCTGGGTCCGCTAAGCTACTACCACCAAATTTATGCAGTTGGCGTTCTACGCTCATTTAATTGCCCTCCAGAATAACATTAAAGGCTTGTTGTAAGTCTTCAATCAAATCTTGTGGATCTTCAAGACCAACAGATAGGCGCAGTAGCTGCTGAGAGACGCCAGCTTCGGCAAGGGCAGCTTCGCCCATTGCACGGTGAGTCATGGACGCTGGGTGGCAAATTAGACTTTCCACACCTCCTAGTGACTCGGCGAGTGAGAAGAGCTTTAATGCGCCGACGAAGGTTTTCAGTTGCTCAAAGCTGCCACCAAATTCGAAGCTGAGCATGGAGCCAAAACCGGTTTGCTGTTTAAGCGCAATCTCATGGCCTGGATGTTCAGGTAAACTTGGGTGATAAATGCGTTCAATCAGCGAATGCGTTTTTAGATAATCGAGAATCTGCGCCGCGCCTTCTTCATGGCTGCGCATACGAGCACCTAGCGTGCGAATACCGCGCAAAGTCATATAGCTATCGAATGGTGTGCCGGTTGCGCCAATGCAGTTGCCCCACCAAGCCAGATCGGTGGCATGTTGCTCTGTTTTGGTGATCACCACGCCCCCAATCACATCGGAGTGACCATTGATAAATTTGGTAGTGGAGTGAATAACAAAGTCAGCGCCGAGTTCGAGAGGCTTTTGGTACACCGGTGTCAAAAAGGTATTGTCGACCGCGACTAAGGTATCGACCTGATGAGCTAGTTGGCACACTTGAGCAATATCGACCACGCGCACCAATGGGTTAGACGGTGTTTCGATCAGCAAAAGTTTTGGCTTTTGTGCTAACGCTTCTGTTAGCGCTTGCGGATCGGATTGGTCGACAAATAACACTTTAAAGTCGCCTTTTTGCGATCGAGTATTAAATAGTCGGTAGGTGCCGCCATAGCAATCATGCGGTGCGACAATCAAATCGTCAGGGCCAAGAAAGGTTGTGACCCACAAATTTAAAGCAGAAGTACCACAGTTGGTCACCACTGCACCCTTGCCGGATTCAAGCTCGAACAAAGTTTGTTCTAATAAACCGCGATTTGGATTACCAGAACGGGTATAATCGTACTTAGGGACATCACCAAAAGCTGGGAAACCATAGTTGGTCGACAAGTAGATAGGTGGAACTACAGCGTGGTGTTGGGTGTCGGACTCAATGCCTGTGCGAACAGCGATAGTGGCAGGTTTGCGGGTGCTCATAAGTGTTTCCTTCCGAACAATAGTAACTTGTCAGTACGAATAGGCTGACCAATCAGCAACGCTCTTTTTACTCGAGTTATTGCCTGATACAACGTATTCACAATCCATTCACTCTACTTTACTTCTCATTTTTTAAGACGTCAATACATCCAGACGTCTATATGTCTTTGCTTGTAGCCTTAAAAGCCGCTAAAATTAACCTCTAGAAAAATTATATCTAACTACAATGTGAAGGTGCGCAATGGCAGACTGGAATGGCGAATACATAAGTCCATACGCTGAACATGGAAAGAAAAGCGAACAAGTAAAAAAAATTACCGTTTCAATTCCATTAAAAGTATTGAAGGTATTAACCGATGAGCGAACTCGCCGTCAGATTAATAACCTACGCCATGCAACAAACAGTGAGCTACTTTGCGAAGCATTTCTTCATGCTTACACAGGCCAGCCGCTGCCAACGGATGAAGACTTACGTAAAGATCGTCCTGATGATATTCCAACAGAAGCGAAGCAATTGATGACCGCGATGGGCATCGAATTTGAAGCTTTTGATGACTAATATTGTTCTTGTTGGAGCGAGCACCATTCCAACCTGATATAAAAAACCGCAGCGATGGCTGCGGTTTTTTGTTTTTAATGAAAAGGATTTGAGAATCGAGATCATTACCTTTAGCCTTCTCGCTTCTCGCTTCTCGCTTCTCGCTTCTCTAGCTCATATACCCTTCAGGCATTTCAATACGTGCGACACCTGAATCAACCGCCGCTTGAGCCACCGCTTTCGCCACTCGTGGCAGTAGGCGAGGGTCCATTGGTTTTGGAATAATGTAGTTAGAGCTAAATTGTAATGATTCCACTCCAGCAGCTTGCAATACTTCAACCGGTACAGGCTCTTTTGCCAACTGGCGAATCGCCTCGACCGCGGCTAATTTCATCTCATCATTAATTTCACTGGCACGTACATCGAGCGCACCACGGAAAATAAACGGGAAGCACAGTACGTTGTTAACTTGGTTCGGGTAGTCACTACGGCCCGTACCCATTATTAAATCATCACGCACTTGATGCGCCAGTTCCGGTTTGATTTCCGGATCAGGGTTAGAGCAGGCAAATACAATTGGCTTATCTGCCATCAGTTTTAGCGCTTCTGGTGGCAACAGGTTTGGCCCTGATACGCCAAGGAACAGATCGGCACCTTCAATCACATCTTCTAACGTGCGTTTATCGGTGTTGTTGGCGAACAGCTTTTTGTATTCATTCAAATCATCGCGACGAGTGTGGATCACGCCTTTGCGGTCCAGCATGTAGATTTTCTCACGCATGGCGCCACATTTGATCAGCAGCTCCATACACGCCACGGCTGCTGCGCCTGCACCGAGACAAACAATGGTCGCATCTTCGAGCTTTTTACCTTGTAGCTCGACAGCGTTGAGCATGCCCGCCGCGGTAACAATTGCCGTACCGTGCTGATCATCATGGAAGACTGGTACATCACAACGCTCAATCAATTGTTTTTCAATTTCAAAACAGTCTGGTGCTTTGATGTCTTCTAAATTGATACCACCAAAGGTGTCGGCAATATTGGCTACCGTATCGACAAACTCTTCGATAGTGCGGTGTTTGACTTCAATATCAATCGAGTTTAAGCCAGCAAAGCGTTTGAAGAGCAGTGCTTTACCTTCCATAACAGGCTTTGATGCCAAAGGACCAAGATTACCTAAACCAAGAATCGCCGTACCATTTGAGATCACCGCGACCATGTTACCTTTTGCCGTGTACTTATAAACGTTATCTGGGTTCTGCGCGATCTCACGTACAGGCTCAGCAACGCCTGGGCTGTATGCCAGCGCCAGATCTAATGCAGTTTCAGCAGGTTTGGTCAGCTCAACCGCAATCTTACCCGCCGTTGGAAGGGCGTGGTAATCCAGTGCTTGTTGGCGGAACTTTTCTTCAGCGGTTAATTCTTGGGAGTGGTCATCTGACATAAGGCTAGGCTCTCTTATAATTGATTCTTTTGTAGTAATTGTTAAGCAAAAGTTATTCTAGAGGAAGCAAGTCAAGCTGCATAGCGAGGATTGCGATTGATATTGCCATTGTAGGCCGATTGTCAGCTGATAAGACCAGATAGCTCACAAAATGGAATAGAAGGGGTGAGAAGAAAGGGAAATGACAGGCAATAAAAAAGGACGCCTAAGCGTCCTTTTTTCAATTTAGTATCAAAGCAGAAATTACTTCTTGCTTGATAGTGCACCGAAGCGCTTGTTGAAGCGATCAACACGGCCGCCTGTATCTACGATACGTTGCTTACCAGTGTAGAATGGGTGACATTTGTCACATACGTCTAGGTGGATAGACTCTTTAGTTAGAGTTGAGTTGAACTCAAAAGAGTTACCGCAAGAACAAGTAGCGCTTACTGCTTTGTATTCTGGGTGGATACCAGCTTTCATGGGAGAACCTCAAATAGGCCGTGTCGCTATCCGAATCTAAGCCGGACACCACACGTAGTTAATAAAAAAATTTCGCTCTACCGCCGAATGAACGAATCATCAGCCATAGTGCTAAGGCGCAGTATAGTAATGAATCCTCGGGTGAGGATCAACTGATTTACCCAAATAATCGCTACTTTTTTCACCAGTAGCGAGTGGTTAAACGTTCACGCTGCTATTTGCCGTGAGTTGGCATGCTGTGGGCTTAAAATAGAATCGCTGCGGGTTTTGCTTTAGACTGTTTGGCGTGTACTCCTAACTCATGCTGCCAAATCTATATGCGCCCAACTATTGCTCGAGTGGCCTTGCCTGTTCCACTGGATAAGCAATTCGATTACCTGATCCCTAGCCACCTATTTCCTATTATCGGTGGGCGTGTTTCTGTGCCATTTGGTCGCCAGTCATTGATTGGGATTGTGACTGAATTGACCAATCAATCTGAGTTTAGTCACAGCCAACTTAAGCCAATCAAGCAAGTGCTCGATCAGCAACCCGTGTGGCCAGAATCGCTTTATCAGTTGCTTAAATGGTGTAGTCAGTTTTACCAACACCCATTGGGTGACACCTTGGCTAACGCGATGCCTTCGGCACTGCGCAAAGGTAAAGCGGCCGATTTTTCGACGCTGGTGGAATGGCAGTTAACGGAGCAAGGTAAGAATCAGCTGATGCTTGGCTTCGGTCGAGCGGTAAAGCAAGAGCAAGCAATGCGCGCTTTGCAATACGGCGCGGTTTCTCATCAACAATTGCTTGAGCAAGATATCAACAGTACGGTACTGAAAAACTTAGTAGAAAAAGGTTGGGTGGAATCGATTGAGAAAAAACCGACCATTCACGCTTGGCCTAGTGATATCGAAGCTGCGGTTGATAAACCGAAATTAAACCAAGAGCAAGCGGTGGCCATTGCGACGGTCAATAGTGCTGATGGTTTTGGTTGTTATTTGCTAGAAGGGGTGACAGGTTCTGGCAAAACCGAGGTCTATCTCAACCTAATCAAACCGGTACTGGAAGCGGGCAAGCAAGCCCTGGTTTTGGTACCTGAAATAGGCTTAACACCACAAACTATCAACCGTTTTCGTAAGCGTTTTAATGTGCCGGTGGAAGTTATCCATTCTGGTTTGAATGAAACTGAGCGTCTCAATGCGTGGTTATCGGCACGTGATAAAGCGGCGGGAATTGTGATTGGTACACGTTCTGCGCTGCTGACCCCCTTCGCTGACCTCGGCATCATTATTGTCGATGAAGAGCATGACTCTTCTTATAAACAGCAAGATAGCCTGCGTTATCATGCCCGAGATGTAGCGGTGATGCGCGCCAACAAAGCGCAGATCCCGATTGTACTGGGCTCGGCAACGCCGGCATTAGAGACCTTACACAATGCGTTGACGGGTAAGTATCATTATCTGCAATTAACGCAGCGTGCTGGTAATGCGAAACCGACTACCAACAAAGTGCTCGATGTAAAAGGACTTTATTTGGAAAGTGGCTTGTCTGCGCCGTTGATTGCAGAGATGCGTAAGCACCTTTCGGCCGGTAATCAGGTGATGCTGTTTCTTAACCGCCGCGGTTTTTCTCCTGCTTTGATGTGCCATGAGTGTGGCTGGATTGCAGAATGTAAACGTTGTGATGCCTACTATACCTACCACCAATACAGCAATGAAATCCGTTGCCATCACTGTGGCTCGCAACAACCGATTATTCATCAGTGCCAAGGTTGTGGCTCGACCAATTTAGTTACCGTTGGGGTAGGTACTGAGCAGTTAGAAGGGCAGCTCAGTCAGTTGTTTCCTGATTACAAAGCGATTCGTATTGATCGTGATAGCACTCGACGTAAAGGCAGTTTAGAAAGCGCCTTAACTGCGATTCGTAAAGGCGAATATCAAATTTTGATTGGTACGCAGATGCTGGCTAAAGGTCACCATTTCCCTGATGTTACTTTGGTGGCATTGCTTGATGTTGATGGTTCACTGTACAGTAGTGACTTCCGCGCATCGGAACGTTTGGCGCAATTGTTTATTCAGGTGGCAGGGCGAGCAGGACGAGCAAGTAAACCGGGTGAGGTTATTTTGCAAACCCATCATCCTGAGCATACTTTGTTGCAAGCATTGCTTAATCAAAGCTATGGGCACTTTGCTCAAACTGCATTGCAAGAGCGTAAAATGGCGATGTTGCCGCCTTATACCTATTTAACCTTGCTGCGCGCTGAAGCCAATAACAGTCAGGTGGTGGAATCCTTTTTAAGGCAAGTTCGCTATACCTTGGAAGCACATCCTTTATTTGATGACACTTGCCAAGTATTAGGGCCAACACCTGCACCATTAGCAAAGAAAGCGGGTAAGTATCGCTGGCAGCTATTGTTGCAAACGCAAACTCGGCCGTTAATGCAGCGATTATTGATGAGTGCGAAACCGGCTATTGAGTTATTGCCTGATAGCAAAAAAGTACGTTGGTCGCTAGACATAGAACCACAAGATTTAAGCTAGCGGTCAGTTTACAATGTCACGTACGTTGAATGAGAACGTAATTTTGTGACGTAAATCTCTATCTCGGGTTGGGTTTTGTTAAATCTCCCGTAACTTTATAGCGTGAAATAAATAAACTAGTAGCTGACGCTTTACGCACCTTAGTGAATAAAAAGGTAAACGATTGCGCATCGTCAGTGGCAATGAACAATAAATCAAAGAATGGGTTTAAACTCATCAAGATTTTCATACGGTTTAGGTGGCCAAGACGCTACCGCCAAAGGAACTAACTAAGAGGGTTACATTTATGGCGACAATGAAGGATGTTGCCCAGCTCGCGGGAGTTTCAACAGCGACGGTATCGAGGGCGCTGATGAATCCTGAAAAAGTCTCTTCTGCCACGCGTAAGCGCGTTGAAGACGCTGTGTTAGAAGCTGGCTATTCCCCAAATTCTTTAGCGCGTAATTTACGTCGCAACGAATCAAAAACCATCATCGCGATTATCCCTGACATTTGCGATCCTTATTACACGGAGATCATCCGCGGTATTGAAGATGCGGCAATGGAGCATGGCTATATAGTTTTGCTAGGTGATAGCGGTCAACAGAAAAGACGCGAGAACTCATTTGTGAACTTGGTGTTCACCAAGCAAGCCGATGGCATGCTATTGCTGGGAACGGACTTACCGTTTGATGTCAGCAAGCCTGAGCAGAAAAACCTACCGCCAATGGTCATGGCGTGTGAGTTTGCTCCAGAGCTAGAATTGCCAACGGTGCACATTGATAACCTCACGTCCGCATTTGAAGTGGTTAACTACCTGACTCAATTGGGTCATAAGCGTATCGCTCAGATTTCAGGCCCGGAAACGGCGACCTTGTGTCAATTCCGCCAGCAAGGCTATCAGCAAGCATTGCGTCGTGCGGGTATTACCATGAACCCGACTTACAGCACATTTGGTGAATTCACTTTTGAGGCGGGCGCAAAAGCGGTAAGACAATTACTGGCGCTGCCTGAGCCGCCAACCGCAATTTTCTGTCACAATGATGCGATGGCGATTGGCGCAATCCAAGAAGCGAAACGTCTTGGTTTACGTGTGCCGCAAGATCTGTCTGTGGTTGGTTTTGATGATATTCAGTTCGCCCAATATTGCGATCCACCATTGACGACTATCTCGCAACCTCGTTATGAGATTGGTCGTCAAGCGATGTTGATGATGCTGGAACTACTGCGTGGTCATGATGTTCGCGCGGGATCACGTTTGCTCGAAACGCAATTAGTGGTGCGTAAGAGTGCGGCGCCACCAAGAAGCATTTAATTTCACACCGTAATTAATTTACATGAAAAACGACGCCAATCTGAGCGTCGTTTTTTATTGATGCAGTGATTACGTCAGGCCAGTGTTATCTTGTGTCAGAATTTTATTGTTTACTCCACACTAACTAAGGCAATGCATTGTTATCTAATGGCAATCTAGATTAACATATCGACAGTAATAATTGACTTGATGTACTACCGTGGCAAATAGAGACTATGTAAAGCGTGGCGCGAGTAAGAAGCCCGCGAAAAAGAAAGCAGCACCCAAGCGCAAACCATGGCGCAGTGGGCTTTTGGCATTGCTCGTGGTTGGCGTATTTGGTTCTGGCCTTTATTTATTGAGCCAAGATCCTGAGCCGCCAGCACCCGTAGTACAAGCGCCGGCTAAAACGAAGCCTAAGGCAGAAAAAGCGCTACCACCACCGCCAGAAGAGCAGTGGGATTACGTTGACAGCTTGCCAAGTCGCGAAGTCGAAGTAAAAGCTAAAGAGCAGGTGATTTCTGATATCCCTTACATCATGCAATGTGGCGCTTACAAAACCGAGGCGCAAGCGGATGCTCGTAAATTGGATGTAGCCTTCCAAGGTATCAAAAGTGAAATTCGTAAAAAAGATGGCAGCTCTTGGTATCGCGTGGTTCTAGGTCCTTACGCGCTCAAGCGTGATGCTGAGCGAGATAAACACAAATTGCAACGGGCCAAAATTGAGCCTTGTGCAATTTGGAAAGAGACACAGTAAACAGATATCAAAAGAAGCGGACTCCAAGTGAGTCCGTTTTTTCGACTAGTCATTCTTGTTCGTCATGATAATCCGATTGACACGATGTAATCCCGGCAAGATAAAATATTCTCGCATCTCGCATCTCGCATCTCGCATCCGCCTTTCTCCCCTTGAATTCTTTTTCCGCGAACCTCATATAATCTTTAGACTGAGATTAAAATAACTATGAGGCCCTACACGTGACTACCATCGTTTCAGTACGTCGAAATAACAAAGTTGTCATCGCGGGTGACGGACAAGTATCACTAGGCAATACCGTAATGAAAGGCAATGCGCGCAAAGTTCGCCGCCTATATAACGGTAAAGTATTGGCGGGTTTTGCTGGCGGCACTGCCGATGCATTTACTCTGTTTGAGCGCTTTGAAAGCAAGCTGCAAATGCACCAAGGTCATCTAACCAAAGCGGCGGTAGAGCTGGCGAAAGATTGGCGCAGCGATCGCGCGCTACGCAAGCTAGAAGCGCTGCTGGTGGTTGCCGATGAAACCGCATCATTGATCATTACCGGTAATGGTGATGTGGTGCAGCCTGAGCACGATCTGATTGCGATTGGCTCTGGTGGTAACTATGCACAAGCCGCAGCGATTGCCCTATTAGAAAATACTGATTTAAGTGCACGTGAAATTGCTGAAAAAGCATTAACCATCGCGGGTGATATCTGTGTTTTCACCAACCATCACCACACTATCGACGAACTAGAAATCCCAGCTCAACCAAGTGCTGAATAATAAAAAATAGCGATAGTGAAATAAGAATTTAAGGAATCTGATTATGTCTGAGATGACCCCTCGTGAGATTGTTCATGAACTGAATCGCCATATCATTGGCCAAGATAACGCTAAACGCTCAGTGGCGATTGCACTGCGCAACCGCTGGCGTCGTATGCAGCTTGAAGAAAGCTTGCGCGTAGAAGTCTCACCAAAGAATATTTTGATGATTGGCCCAACCGGTGTGGGTAAAACCGAAATCGCTCGTCGTTTAGCAAAGCTCGCCAATGCACCCTTTATCAAAGTGGAAGCGACGAAATTCACCGAAGTGGGTTATGTCGGTAAAGAAGTCGAAACCATTATCCGTGATCTGACCGATGCGGCGATTAAGATGACCCATCAGCAAGAGATGGAAAAAGTGAAATTCCGCGCTGAAGAGCAAGCGGAAGAGCGCATTCTTGATGCTCTGCTACCGCCTGCGCGTGACGCTTGGGGCCAAAACGAGCAGCCACAACAAGATGAAGAACGTCAGTCGAATACTCGTCAAATCTTCCGTAAAAAGCTACGTGAAGGTCAGCTAGACGATAAAGAGATTGAGATTGATGTTGCTGCGCCGCAAATGGGCGTTGAGATCATGGCGCCTCCGGGCATGGAAGAGATGACCAACCAGCTGCAAAGCATGTTCTCTAATCTTGCTGGCGACACCAAGAAAAAGCGCAAGATGAAAATCAAAGAAGCGATGAAAGCGCTGGTTGAAGAAGAAGCGGCGAAACTGGTTAACGCAGAAGATCTGAAAGAGCAGGCGATCTTCAACGTTGAAAACAACGGCATTGTCTTCATTGATGAGATCGACAAGATCTGTAAGCGTGGTGAAAGCTCAGGCCCTGATGTGTCTCGTGAAGGTGTTCAGCGTGATCTATTGCCATTGATTGAAGGCAGCACGGTTTCTACTAAGCACGGCATGGTGAAAACCGACCACATTCTGTTTATCGCATCAGGCGCATTCCAAGTAGCTAAGCCATCGGATCTTATTCCTGAGTTGCAAGGTCGCCTACCGATCCGTGTTGAACTTGAAGCACTATCAAGCAATGACTTTAAACGTATTTTGACTGAGCCGAAAGCGTCGCTGACAGAGCAGTATATTGCGCTGTTAAAGACCGAAGATGTGAACATCAACTTTACAGAAGACGGCATTACTCAAATCGCTGAAGCGGCGTGGACAGTTAACGAAACCACCGAGAACATTGGTGCGCGTCGTCTGCATACGGTGATGGAACGTCTAATGGATGAGATTTCATTTGAAGCGACAGAGAAGCCAGGCAGCAGCATGACGATTGATGCCGATTACGTGCAAAAACGTCTTGGCGAATTTGTTGAAGATGAAGACCTAAGCCGTTTTATTCTGTAATCAATACCAGTAAAAACATAATTGAAAGAGTCGACTACGGTCGGCTTTTTTATTGCTTGGCATTTTTGGCTACTAATGTGCGAGCAATAAAAAAGAGGAGGACGCATGGCATCCTCCTCTTGGCTTATGTTTCTAATCGCTACTGTCGTATGACAGTATCTATGGAGAAGAGATTAGATCATAAATACAAAAATTACCGCCAGCGCAGAGATCAAGCCTGCGAATGCGTAACAAGCGATCTTGCCTGCCACACCGGTGTGGAATTTAAGATCGTGCATACCGTGGTGTACACGGTGCATCGCATGCCACATTGGTAGCGCAAGGCTGCCGATGATAAACAGCGCACCGATGATGCTGGTAGCAAACTCAGAGGCACGTTCGTAGCTCAATGCTTCAGCATCGATGATGCCTAATGGTGCCAGGATACCAAGCACCAAGATTGTGATTGGCGTAATCATGGCAAACCATGTACCGCCGGCGCCAAATAGGCTCCACCAGATTGGCTCATCTGAACGACGTGGTGAGTGATCAACTTTGTAATTTGGGGTCATAACATCGCTCCTTAAACAACGATCAGAACAACAAGAGAAATAAACGCAACCGCTGCCCATTGAGCAAGGACGATCAATTTCTTGTCGACTGGTTTGCCTTTGATGCGGATTGGCATCACTTGCGGCATCATGCTGAAGAAGGTTTGCGCGTGTAACAAGCTGCCCGCGAGTGCCACGATATTGATCGCTACCACCAGTGGGTTGGCCATAAACTCAAGCCAAGCTTGCCATGCCTCTGGTCCTTTCACGAGCGAGCCCAAACCAATGGTTAGGAACACTGTGAATAGAATCAAAGGTAGTACCGTTGCTTCACGCATCATGTAGAAGCGGTAGAACGGGCTGCTTTGCCACCACGTACGTTTCATTTCACGAACGTAAGGTTTACGATTACTCATCCTAAGCCTCCTCTTTCACTGGTTTACCATCAGGCTTTAGCATCGCAATCACAAAGTCCATTGATGATTCAATTTTACCTTGGTTTACGGCCGCCGCAGGGTCGACGTTTTTCGGACAAACTTCAGAGCAGTAGCCAACAAAAGTACAGCCCCAAGCGCCGTTTTTACCGTTGATCAGCGCCATACGCTCAGATTTACCGTTATCACGGCTATCCAAGTTGTAACGGTGCGCCATGGTGAGTGCCGCAGGGCCAATAAACTCAGGGTTTAGACCAAACTGAGGACATGCTGCGTAGCAAAGACCACAGTTGATACAGCCAGCAAATTGCTTGTATTTTGCCATTTGCTCTGGCGTTTGTAGGTTAGTACCGTCTTCAGGTTTACGATCGTTACCGATGATGTAAGGTTTGATCGCTTCAAGGCGCTCGATGAACGGCGTCATATCAACAATCAAATCTTTTTCGATAGGGAAGTTTGCTAGAGGCTCAATTTTCACGCCATCTGGGTAATCACGAAGGAAGCACTTACATGCCAGTTTTGGCACGCCATTAACCATGATGCCGCAAGAGCCACAGATCGCCATACGACAAGACCAACGATAAGAAAGGTCTTTGTCTAGGTTATCTTTGATGTACCCCAGTGCGTCAAGCACTGACATGGTGTCATCAAATGGCACTTCAAACGTTTGTACGCGAGGTTCAGCATCATGCGCTGGGTCGTAACGTAGAACGTCTACTTTTTGAATACGATGTGCTGACATTATGCTTGCTCCTCTACTTTCTTCTCTTCAGCTTGTGCTGCGGCTTCAGCGGCAGCGGCTTTCTCTGCTGCTTCACCGTATAGACGCGCTTTTGGCTGAGATTTAGTAATGGTTACATTACTGTACTCAATGCTCGGTGCGGCATCTGGTTGGTAGAAAGCAAGAGTATGCTTAAGGAAGTTAACATCGTCACGCTCGGTGCAGTTGTCATCAAGACGTTGGTGCGCACCACGAGATTCTTTGCGTAGAATCGCAGAGTGAACCATCGCTTCTGCCACTTCAAGGCCGTAACCGATCTCAATCGCGTAAAGAAGGTCAGTGTTGAACACTTTGCCTTTATCTTTGATGCTGATGTTTTTGTAGCGCGCTTTAAGCTCTGTGATCTTATCAATCGTCGCTTGCATCAAGTCTTCTTGGCGGTAGATACCACAGCCAGCTTCCATGGAGTGACCCATTTCAGTACGGATGTCGGCCCAGTTTTCATCACCTTCTTGATCAAGTAGCGCTGCAATGCGTGCTTCAACCGCTTTTACTTGCTCGGCAATAGATTCGTCATTCCAGCCTTTAAATTCCGCTGCGCGTGCAACGGCTTGTTCGCCTGCAACACGGCCAAACACCACAAATTCTGCTAGTGAGTTAGAACCCAAACGGTTTGCGCCGTGCAGACCAACAGAAGCACATTCGCCCACAGCGAATAGACCTTTGATGCGCGTTTCACATTGGCCGTTGGTTTCAATGCCACCCATGGTGTAGTGCACGGTAGGGCGAATTGGAATTGGCTCTTTGGCAGGATCAACGTTCACATAAGCTTTTGCTAGCTCACAGATGAACGGTAAACGCTCTTGCAGGTACTCTTCACCTAGGTGGCGAAGGTCTAGGTGCACCACGTCACCCAGAGGGTGTTGGATGGTGTTGCCTTTTTGCTGTTCGTGCCAGAACGCTTGAGAAACTTTGTCTCGTGGACCCAGTTCCATGTATTTGTTTTTCGGTTGGCCAACCGGAGTTTCCGGGCCCATGCCGTAATCTTGTAGGTAACGGTAACCGTTTTTATTGACGATGATACCGCCTTCACCACGACAACCTTCGGTCATCAGGATACCTGTACCAGGTAGACCGGTTGGGTGGTATTGGACGAATTCCATATCGCGTAGAGGCACGCCGTGACGGTAAGCCATTGCCATGCCGTCGCCTGTTACGATACCACCGTTGGTATTACAGTGGTAAACACGACCCGCGCCACCCGTTGCTAGCACAACCGATTTTGCTTTGATCGTAACAAGTTCGCCTTCCGCCATATGGATAGCAATCAGACCTTGCACTTCACCTTCGTCAACCAATAGGTCAACCACAAAGTACTCATCAAAACGATTGATATTTGGGTACTTCATTGAAGTTTGGAAAAGGGTGTGAAGCATGTGGAAGCCAGTTTTATCGGCTGCGAACCAAGTACGCTCAACCTTCATACCACCGAAACGGCGAACGTTAACTTCACCATTTTCTTTACGGCTCCATGGGCAGCCCCACTGTTCCATCTGAATCATTTCGCGGGTTGAATTCGCCACGAAGTATTCAACGACATCCTGTTCACATAGCCAGTCACCACCACCAACGGTATCGTTGAAGTGATTGTCTAAGCTATCTTCTTCCTTGATAACTGCTGCTGAGCCACCCTCGGCAGCAACCGTGTGGGAGCGCATTGGGTAAACTTTAGAAATCAAAGCAACTTCTAAGTCAGGGTTTGCTTCAGCCGCTGCAATAGCAGTACGAAGACCAGCGCCGCCAGCGCCGATGACTGCGATATCTGTGATGATAGTTTGCACAGTTATCCTCCAGTGTGTAAGTGCGGTCAATCCCGCTTGTTATAGTAAGAGAGCGCGTGCAGATATTGACTACAGATAGTGTTATCTGACCTGAAGATGACGTGCTACACGTAACTCAAAAGTGGTACAACTCAGTGTAAGAGAGGGGCAAAGTGTAAAAATTGATGTATTCCGGATTTTGTTTCGCTAATGCAAAAGAGAGCATAGAAAATGCAGGATATGTGAGAGCTGTCACGGCATGGCGTATTTGCTCGCAAAGCTTGATGTAAATAGTGTTACGGACCTGTTGGAAATTATTTGTAGCACGTTAGCGAGGGTGTTTCGTAGAGGCTAATTTTAGTGCTACATAAGGGCACCTGCGGGCAGCACTTGCGTCTAAGATGAAAAGTGATATGTTCGCTTCTTCGAAACAAGAGCAAAAATAGAGAAAGCAAAAAATGAATTGGCAACCGACCGCATCCATCGAATTACTCAAACAGCGCGCTGAATTACTCGGGCAAATTCGTCAGTTTTTTGCACAGCGCAATGTATTGGAAGTGGATACACCAGCAATGAGTCACGCCACGGTGACCGACGTACATCTACAAACCTTTCAAACCCAATTTGTTGGCCCAGGCTATGCCGATGGCAGCCATCTTTATTTGATGACTAGCCCTGAATTTCATATGAAGCGTCTTTTAGCTGCGGGCAGTGGTTGCATTTATCAAATTAATAAAGCCTTTCGTAACGAAGAGAATGGTCGTTATCACAACCCTGAATTTACCATGTTGGAATGGTATCGCGTTGGTTTTGATCATCACAAGCTAATGGATGAGATGGATGACTTATTGCAACTCACCATCAAATGCGGTGCGGCACAGCGCATGACTTACCAACAGGCCTTTGTGAGCGTATTGGGTGTCTGTCCATTGGAAGGCTCAATGGCAGAGCTGAAACAAGCGGCGGCAACACTAGGCTTAAGCGATATTGCCGAGCCGGAACAAGATCGTGATACCTTGCTGCAGTTGTTGTTCAGTGTTGGGGTGGAAGTGAAGATTGGCCAAGAAGTGCCTGCTTTTGTCTATGATTTTCCAGCCTCACAAGCGGCTCTTGCCAAGATCAACCTAAACGATGATCGCGTGGCGGATCGCTTCGAGGTCTATTTCAAAGGGATTGAGCTGGCGAATGGCTTCCACGAGCTTGATAACCCTGCCGAGCAGTTAGCACGTTTTGAGCAAGATAATGCCAAGCGTATTGAGATGGGCTTAACCGCACAACCAATTGATTATCACTTAATCGCGGCATTAGAAGCGGGGTTGCCAGAGTGTGCCGGTGTAGCGCTAGGGATTGATCGTTTAATTATGTTGGCGCTTGGCCAAGATCATATTGATCAAGTCACGGCGTTTCCATTTCCGATTGCATAGACTACTGAGTTGGAATTGTGGCAAGTAATCCGATAAAGCGTGGTCAGGATCGCTGATTCTTTCGGTTCTGGACTCGCCTAGAACTAACAAGCCCGTTATACTCCCAATCTGATTTAAAACTAGGGCTGATAGTCGGCCCTACTATCTATACAAGAGCACAGGATATGCAAGAGTACATCGCGTTTTTCCAAGAAAATATGATCATGTCTGTGGTTTGGGTTGGCCTACTTGTTGCCCTAATCATGAATATCGTAAAAACATCAACAGCGGCTTACAAAGAGATCAGCGTTGCTGAGACCACTCAACTTATCAACCGTGAGAACGGTGTGGTGATTGATATTCGCGCGAAAGACGAATTCAAAAAAGGTCATATTACCGAAGCACTTCACATTTTACCTTCGGATATCAAAGCAGGTAACTTCGGTAGCCTTGAAAACAGCAAATCAGACCCAATTATCGTGGTATGTAAAACCGGTCAAACTGCACAAGAGAGTGCAAATCTTCTAGCAAAAGCGGGCTTTGAAAAAGTATACGTGCTGAAGAGTGGTTTGATTGCTTGGAGTGAAGCTAACCTACCGCTAGTACGCGGCAAGAAGTAATCACGGCGAGCAACGCTGGTGAATTAAGCAGCGTTTGGCAATGAGAGATGTGAAGATTGCCACGAATTTGATGGCAAGGTTAGTGTTAGTCGCATCTCTCAGTTAGTCTCAAGCAAACTTTGATATTTAAGGCATAAAGGATTCAATAATGGCTGAAGCAGCACCAACACAAGAAGCACAGAACTTCGCAATTCAACGTATCTTCCTAAAAGACGTTTCTTTTGAAGCGCCTAACTCACCAGATATGTTCCAAAAAGAATGGAACCCAGAAGTGAAGTTAGATCTAGACACGCAAAGCCGTGAACTAGGTGCTGGTGTTTACGAAGTGGTTCTACGTTTAACGGTTACCGTGAAAAACGCAGAAGACACAGCTTTCCTATGTGAAGTTCAGCAAGGCGGTATTTTCTCTGCTGAAAACATGGAAGCGGGCCAATTGGCACATTGCCTAGGTGCATTCTGTCCAAACGTGCTATTCCCATACGCACGTGAAACGATTTCAAGCCTAGTCGTTAAAGGTACATTCCCACAACTAAACCTTGCTCCAGTTAACTTTGATGCATTGTTTATGAATTACCTACAACAGCAAGCTCAGCAAGGTGAAGGCCAAGCAGAGGCTTAATTAACGTCTTATTCGTTAATACTATTTGAAATGCACAAGGCATCGTAAAGCGAATGCATTGTGCATTTTTCGTTTATAGCAGAGTGGTTGATACCAAAGTGGTTTAACACGCGTTAAACTCTTTAGGTATAGCAACTTGTTTATCAGTCAACAGGCGGAACAATGACAAATTCAAACATCAATAATGCCTACGGCAAAGAGATCGCAATGACCGTATTGGGCGCAGGCTCTTACGGCACCTCTCTGGCGATTTCTCTGGCTCGTAATGGCGCCAATGTGGTGATTTGGGGGCATGAGCCTGAGCACATGGCAAAGTTGCAAGCTGAGCGTGCTAACCACGAATTTTTACCAGGGGTTGATTTCCCTGAGTCACTGATCGTTGAGTCAGATTTAGAAAAAGCCGTTTCTGCCACGCGTGATTTGTTGGTTGTGGTGCCAAGTCATGTGTTTGGTATCGTACTGAAAAGCGTAAAGCCTTTCTTGCGCAGTGATTCACGTATCTGTTGGGCAACCAAAGGGCTTGAGCCTGAAACCGGTCGTCTACTTAAAGATGTTGCGCATGATGCACTAGGCGAAGGCTATTCATTGGCGGTGCTATCAGGGCCGACTTTTGCTAAAGAACTGGCGATGGGTCTCCCTACCGCAATTTCAGTGGCGTCTCCTGATGCGCAATTTGTCGCGGATCTACAAGAGAAAATTCACTGCAGCAAAACATTCCGTGTCTATGCCAATAGCGACTTTACTGGTATGCAATTGGGTGGTGCGGTGAAGAACGTGATTGCGATTGGCGCGGGCATGTCGGATGGAATTGGCTTTGGCGCTAATGCTCGTACGGCATTGATTACCCGTGGTCTGGCGGAAATGTGCCGTTTGGGTGCTGCGCTAGGCGCGCAAAAAGAAACCTTTATGGGTATGGCAGGTTTGGGTGATCTGGTATTAACTTGTACTGATAACCAATCACGTAACCGCCGCTTTGGTTTAGCTCTTGGTGAAGGTAAAGATGTCGATACCGCTCAAGCAGAGATTGGCCAAGTGGTTGAAGGTTATCGCAATACCAAAGAAGTCTGGATGTTGGCGCAACGTATGGGTGTGGAAATGCCAATAGTTGACCAAATCTATCAAGTACTGTATCAAGATAAAGATGCACGAGAAGCGGCAAAGGATTTGTTAGCGCGTGATAAAAAAGCAGAAGCATAATTCGGCGGCAGTACGATGCTGCCAAGAAGGTTACAACATGAAGCATTGCGAAAAAAAACAGGTGTGGCAGACCATTGTTCAAGAAGCAAGGCAGCAATCTGAACAAGAACCGATGCTGGCCAGTTTCTACCATGCCACCATTATTAAGCACGATAGCCTCTGTGCGGCACTGAGCTACATTTTAGCTAATAAGCTCAATACCGCTTCAATGCCAGCGATGGCGGTACGTGAAGTGGTTGAAGAAGCTTTTGCTTCGGACCCAAGTATTATTGAAGCGGCTGCTTGTGATATTTGTGCCACGGTCAATCGTGACCCTGCTGTTGCAATGTATTCCATTCCATTGCTATACCTTAAAGGCTACCACGCACTGCAAGGTTATCGAGTGGCTAACTGGCTATGGAAGCAAGGACGTATCGCGTTAGCGACTTATTTGCAAAATCAAATCTCAGTCGCTTGCCAAGTGGATATTCACCCTGCGGCAACAATCGGTCGCGGTATCATGCTCGATCACGCAACGGGTATTGTGATTGGTGAAACCGCTGTCGTAGAGAACGATGTTTCCATTTTGCAAGACGTAACCTTGGGTGGTACGGGTAAAGAGAGCGGTGATCGCCATCCTAAGATTCGCGAAGGGGTGATGATTGGTGCAGGGGCGAAAGTACTGGGTAATATTGAAGTGGGCGTTGGGGCAAAAATTGCTTCTTGTTCAGTGGTATTACAGCCTGTTCCGCCGCATACCACGGCAGCTGGCGTTCCGGCCAAGATTGTCGGCCGACCAAAATCGGATATGCCTTCATTGGATATGGATCAGCAGTTTAATGGTAAGTCACAAAACTTTGTTGATGGTGATGGCATCTAATCGATATTGCCATTCGTGGCTATTCGGTAAAAAGTCTTAAACGAAAAATGGGTTGGCCAGTGCCAACCCATTTTTTTTGCTCAATTCGCACAACGAATGAGCAGTAAGTAAGCTTTTTTGATTAAGCGATAGCTTCGAGTTCAGCTAGCGTTTCATCAGCCCATACGATCCATGCTTGGCGCAACAATAGGTTGCGGCGCAAGGTGAGTCGCTCAAGGCGTTGTGATTTATCAAGAGCCGCAATGTTTGAGTAGTACGCGTTTTCGATTTCTTGATAGTGCGTAACTAGTTTGCGTGACTCTTCAACCAATTCAGCAAGTTGCGCTTTGAATGGTGCAGAAGGTTGTACAGAACAAGCCATCAGTTTTGCTGAGAACTCATCGCGTACCGTTGGGTGTGCAGTTGGTTGGTCAAACCATTCACCAAGAGCAATACGGCCTGCGTCAGTGATGGAGTAAACCTTACGGTCTGGCTTGCCCTCTTGTGGTTCTAATACGCACGTCACAAGCTGGTTTTGAGCCATTTTGTTCAGTTCGCGGTAAACCTGCTGGTGGCTCGCTTTCCAGAAGTAGCCGATCGTCGCAGAAAATTCTTTAGTGATGTCGTATCCAGTAGCATCGCGTGTACTAAGAACTGTGAGGATTACGTGTGGTAATGACATGAAATGGTCAATAAACTTTAAATCAACTGCCAACATCTTGATGTGCTTCTTGAGGCACGTGTATTATGTTGATGAGAGCAGCGCCAACAAATATGTTGGCCATGTCACCTTAAAAGCCGTTTTTCACCTAGTTCGATAATCGCTTATCGACGTTGCGATATGTAATATTTTAGTGCATCGCAAAGGAGCGATATTATATCTAAATAATAAGCATAAAGTGGAATAGATGAGCGAGAACATCTAAAAAACTGACAAAACGCTCAATAAAATAACGAATCCGAATATTATTCTGGAATTGTGGTGTTTTTTGTCTCTTTTTTGATATTTAGTTTCACTGGTTTGATTTTGGTTGTGATGTGCGTCGATAGATGTGTGATTTTTGTGGTGAATATAGAAAGGCCGCTCATTGAGCGGCCTTATTGATTTTAACCCGTATTACGCATGCCAGCAGCAATACCAGCAATGGTGACCATTAAGGCCTCTTCAAGCTCTGGTAATGGTTGCTCGGTTTGACGAGTACGATAGAGTAGCTCGGCTTGAAGCATGTTGAGTGGCTCAACGTAAATGTTGCGTAAGCGGATGGATTCTTGGCCCCATGGGTCGCTTTGCATCAAGTTTTCGTTGTTTTCAACATTCAGCACCGTTTTGATATCTTGCTGTAGTTGAGCTCGCAGGCGATCGCCGAGCGGCAGTAAAGATTCATCCGCTAAGCGCTCATCGTAATAGCGTGAAATGCCGATATTACATTTCGAGTAAACCATCTCTAGCATGCCCAAACGTGTTGAGAAAAATGGCCATTCGCGGCACATCTCTTCTAATAGCGCTTGGTGGCCTTTATCAATTGAATATTGAATCGCTTCACCTGCGCCTAACCATGCAGGCAATACCAGACGGTTTTGGCTCCATGAGAAGATCCATGGAATGGCACGTAAGCTCTCAACTCCACCATTTGGATTACGTTTTGCTGGGCGCGATCCCAGTGGTAGCTTGCCGAGTTCCAATTCAGGTGTTGCTTGGCGGAAGTACGGTACAAAGTCAGCTTCGCCACGAACCACATTGCGGTATGCTTCACAGCTTACTTCAGATAGCACGTTCATCAGATCGCGCCATTCTTGTTTTGGCTCTGGTGGTGGCAGAAGATTTGCTTCAAGTATTGCACTGGCGTACATGTTGAAGCTGTTTACCGCCACTTCTGGTAGACCCAGCTTAAAGCGGATCATTTCACCTTGTTCTGTTACGCGTAAGCCACCTTTCAAGCTTTTTGGTGGCTGAGAAAGTAGCGCCGCATGCGCTGGCGCGCCGCCACGACCAATCGTACCGCCACGGCCATGGAACAGGGTCAGTTCAACACCTTCTTCTTCGGTGACTTTGACCAAAGACTCCATCGCATGGTATTGCGCCCAACCAGCAGCCATAACGCCGGCATCTTTGGCTGAGTCAGAGTAACCAATCATCACCATTTGGTGGTTTTGAATAAAGCCACGGTAAAGATCGATACCCATTAGTTGCTTAATCACCGCTTCGGCGTTGTTCAAATCTTCTAGCGTTTCAAACAAAGGACATACGTCCATACGGTAAGGGCAGCCAGATTCTTGTAGCAATAAGTGTACGGCTAATACATCTGAAGCTGTGCGCGCCATTGAAATGACGTAAGCACCGAAAGCATCGCGTGGTTGAGCTGCGATGATCTTACAAGTATCGAGTACTTCTTTAACCGCTTCTGACGGCTGCCAATCACGTGGAAGTAATGGGCGCTTAGAGCTTAATTCTTGAGTTAAGAAAGCGACTTTATCTTGCTCGCTCCAGTGATCGTAATCACCAATGCCTAGGTAGCGGGTCAGTTCAGATAGAACATCTGAATGGCGAGTGCTTTCTTGGCGAATATCAAGGCGAACTAGGTGAACCCCAAACGCTTTAACGCGACGTAGGGTATCAAGTAGTGAGCCATCGGCAATCACGCCCATACCACATTCGTGGAGGGATTTATAACATGCCAATAATGGTTGCCATAACTGCTCAGCACTTTGTAGTGGAGCTTTTACCGCAAGCTTTTGACCGTTAATTTTTGCGTCTAAGATATCTTTAGTATCGTTGAGTAGCTGACGTAAACCTTTTAGCACTGCGCGGTATGGCTCATGCTCATCATCACCCGCTAGCGCACGTACATCGTCGTTGCTGCGAGTCATGGATAATTCGCTAACCAACTCGTTAATGTCGTTGAGGTAAAGGTCGGCCGCTTTCCAGCGAGATAGCAACATCACTTCACGCGTAATGGTGTGAGTCACAAATGGGTTGCCGTCGCGGTCACCACCCATCCAAGATGAGAAGTGAACAGGGCGTGCATCAATTGGTAGGCCTTCACCAAGGTGTGATTTTAGACGTTCATCCATTTCACGTAGAAAATCAGGTACCGCTTCCCACAGTGAATTTTCAACCACCGCATAGCCCCATTTGGCTTCATCAAGTGGGGTTGGGCGTTGTTGGCGAATGACATCAGAGTGCCAGCTTTGCGCTATTAACTGTTCAAGGCGACGTTCTGTTTTATGACGTTCTTTTACCGATAGATCACCCAGCTCAAGCTTGGATAAGCACTCATTGATTTTGACCAACTTGTTGATCATGGTGCGGCGGGTAATTTCGGTTGGGTGCGCAGTCAGTACCAGTTCGATATTGAGATCACGTACCGCTTGGGCAGTGTCTAATTTGCTGATGTCATTTTGGCTCAGTTTTGAGAACAGAGCATTGAGTGCATCAGGCTCACAGACGTGTTCGTCACAATGGCGTGAAATCGTGTGGTACTGTTCCGCCATATTGGTGAGGTTTAAGAACTGGTTAAATGCGCGAGCAACGGGTGTTAGTTGCTCATTAGGCAGGCTTTTAATTTCTTCAATCAAGCCATCACGATCTGCTTGGTTGCCTGCACGAGCGGATTTGGAAAGTTTACGAATCGTCTCTACTTTCTCAAGAATAGCCTCTCCATGTGCATCCTTGATCGTATTGCCGAGCAAGTGGCCTAACATGCTCACATTGCTTCGAAGTGCAGAGTATTTCTCGTTCATTATCGTCCTGCCTTGTAAAAAAATTACATCCATTGTTCCCTGTTAGGTAGACAATCTAGCTAAAAATATCGTTCCGAGTCAATTGCCACAGCATAAGTTTGCGAAAATTGTGTAATAGGATTAGACAAAAGGAGTGAGCACAATTTGGTCTAAATTACTGAAAATTTATTACAAATAGCCATCCCTCGACAAATACTCCTACGGAATTAGCCTACCAAGTAGCTTACAGACTTGTTATGAGCAGCAATATACGGCTTTGGTCGCTTTTTTTTGCTCTTTGATCCTGATACAAGCGGGGAGGCCCCCCGCCTTTGATATTAAGTAAAAGTTATTCTAATCGAAGCAATATTGATGAATCGCTTTGGAAAGAATATTGACGGTTGGATCAATAAATTCAAAGGCCAGAAATTCATCGGGCTGGTGTGCTTGTTCAATTGATCCCGGCCCTAACACCAGTGTTGGGCAGAGCTGACTTAAAAAAGGCGCTTCGGTGCAGTAGTTAACGGTTTCCGATGGGGTTTGGCAAAGCTGCTCCATACCAGCCACGAAAGGATGGCTATGCTCGCATTCAAATCCCGGCACCGCATCATGCAAAGGTGTCACGGCAATACGATCTGGCCATTTGGCTTGCACTTCTTTTAGCGCGCCGCGCAACATATTGTCTAACCCATCTAAGCTGATGCCAGGCAGTGGACGTACGTCGTAATGCAGTTCGCAACAACCACAGATGCGATTAGCACTGTCGCCGCCATGGATATGGCCAAGGTTGAGTGTTGGACTTGGGATGGCAAACCCGGGGTGGTGATATTCTTTGATGAGCTTGTCACGCAATTGCATCAGAGCAAACAGCACTTCATGCATAATTTCAATCGCGTTCACCCCAAGCGCAGGATCAGAAGAGTGGCCTGATTTGCCGGTCACGCGCACCGCATTGGCGACATGCCCTTTATGGCCACGAATTGGCACTAAGCTGGTCGGCTCGCCAATAATGCAATAATCCGGTTTAAAGGGAGCGTTATCGGTGAAGTGTTTCGCGCCTAGCATCGAGGTTTCTTCATCGCAAGTAGCCAAAATATAGACCGGTTTGGTTTGCTTACACCAATCGATTTTTTTGACTGCTTCGATAATAAAGGCGAAGAAACCTTTCATGTCCGCGGTGCCTAAACCATAAAAACGGTTATTGGCTTCGGTCAGCGCATGGGGTTCAAAATTCCAGCGCCCTTCATCAAACGGTACGGTATCACTGTGGCCCGCCAGCAGTAGACCGCCTTCACCTTCTCCTTTTTTGGCGATGAGGTTGAATTTCCCCGCTGCCGCTTCCACCATCTCGACCTCAAAGCCGACATCTTTCAGCCATGTCGCCAATTTTTCGATAACTTGTTGGTTGCCTTCATCCCAACTCGGGTCCGAAGAGCTGATAGAGGAGGTCGAAATTAGGCCGCTGTAGACCTCTTTAAAACTCGGTAATTGCATTTTATCTTCGTTTCCCTGTTGACAGAATCGCACTAAGAAGGTAAAAACATATTAAATCATTTTTAATGAATAAAAAATCATTAACGAGCGTTTGAAATAGTTTTTTAGTCACCTTTGGTGGCCAATATTAAAGAAGTGGATGTCTTGAAATGCTGAAAACGACCATCATAGGTGCAACAGGTTATACCGGAGCTGAACTGGCACTGATGGTGTATAAACACCCAGAGCTTACGCTAGCAGGTTTGTATGTTTCCGCCAATAGTGCTGATGCAGGAAAACCAATCTCTTCATTACATGGCAAGTTAGCCGGCTTGGTGGATGACAAAGTTCAGCCACTAACCGACGTTGCTGAAGTTGCCAAGCAATCCGATGTGATCTTTCTAGCGACTACTCATGAAGTGAGCCATGACCTTGCCGCTGAGCTGCTCCAGCATGATTGTCAGGTGTTTGACTTATCCGGTGCATTTCGCGTCAAAAAACAAGGCTTCTATCCAGAGTTCTACGGCTTCGAGCATCAATATGAGCAATTACTTGATGGCGCCGCATATGGCCTTGCTGAGTGGGCGGTCGATGAGATCAAGCAAAGCCAACTGATTGCCGTTCCCGGCTGTTACCCAACCGCTTCACAATTGGCGATCAAACCGCTACTCGATGCCGGTCTTATCGATACCCATCAATGGCCAGTAATTAATGCCACCAGTGGGGCGACAGGGGCTGGGCGTAAAGCGACGCTTAATAACAGTTTCTGCGAAGTGAGCTTACAAGCTTATGGCGTATTCTCTCATCGTCATCAGCCAGAAATTGCCTCTCACCTTGGCTGTGATGTGATCTTCACGCCGCATCTGGGCAATTTTAAGCGTGGTATTTTTGCCACCATTACCATGAAGCTCAAAGCGGGTGTTAGTGACGAGCAAGTTGCACAAGTCTATCAAGCCGCTTATCAAGAAAAACCGGCAGTACGTTTGGTTGAGGGTGTGCCTAAGCTACAAAACGTTCAGTTTACTCCTTTTTGTGATATCGGCTGGAAAGTACAAGGCGAACACATTATCACTTGCGCAGCGATTGATAACTTACTCAAAGGCGCATCTAGCCAAGCGATGCAATGTTTGAACATCCATTATGGATACCCTGAGTTAACCGCGCTGATTTAACAGTGCAAGGAATGGTTATGACAGATAACAAACAAACTCCACTAGTCGTCAAACTTGGCGGTGCGGCGCTGTCTTGCACAGATACACTTAGCCAACTGTTTGGTGCGATTGCCAAATACCAAGCTCAAGCTCAGCGCCCAATCGTGATTGTTCACGGTGGTGGTTATTTGGTCGATGAGTTGATGGCGAAACTGCAGCTAAAAACGGTTAAAAAACAGGGCTTACGTGTTACGCCTTACGATCAAATTCCATTGATTGCGGGGGCTCTTGCGGGCACTGCCAATAAACAACTGCAAGGCCAAGCGATCAAAGATGGTTTGCAAGCTGTGGGGTTATGTCTCGCTGACGGCGGTCTGTGCCAAGTGGTTGAATTGGACCCAGAGCTAGGAGCGGTTGGTAAAGCAAGCCCAGGTGATTCGACGATATTGCAAGCAATTCTCGCTGCTGGTGCCTTGCCAATTATTAGCTCGATTGGTCTGACTCAAGATGGCCAGATGATGAACGTCAATGCCGATCAAGCTGCCGTGGCGGTTGCTGGTGCTCTTGATGCTGAATTGGTGTTGTTGTCAGATGTCAGTGGTGTATTAGATGGAAAAGGGCATTTGCTATCAAGTTTGGATGAGCAAACCGCCAATAAACTGATTGAAGGTCAAGTAATTACCGATGGCATGATCGTCAAAGTGAAAGCGGCGCTTGAAGCGGCGAATGATCTTGGACGACCAATTGAAGTCGCCACTTGGCGTTACCCAGAAAAATTAGCCGAGCTTTTTGCTGGCACAAGTATCGGCACACAATTTTTGCCGCAGTCATAAATAACAAGGATTAATGCTTAAGCACAGGATGCTGCTTAGGCTTGGAGAGTTGAACATGAGCAAAGTAAACGTAAATAAAGTAGTAGTTGCCTATTCTGGTGGTCTAGATACCTCGGTGATCATCCCATGGCTAAAAGAAAATTATGACTGTGAAGTGGTGGCCTTTGTCGCCGATGTTGGCCAAGGCTTTTATGAGCTTGAAGGGATTGAAGCTAAAGCGATCGCGTCAGGTGCATCAGAGTGTTACGTGGTTGACCTCAAAGAAGAGATGGTGGCTGACTACATCTACCCAACGCTAAAAACAGGTGCCTGCTACGAAGGTAAATACCTGTTAGGCACGTCAATGGCGCGTCCAATTATCGCTAAAGCACAGGTTGAAATTGCACGTAAAGTTGGCGCAGACGCTTTGTGTCACGGTTGTACAGGTAAAGGTAACGACCAAATCCGTTTTGAAGGTGCCTTTGCTGCGCTTGCCCCAGATTTGGCTGTGATTGCGCCTTGGCGTGAGTGGGATCTTGTCAGTCGTGAAGAGTGTCTTGATTACCTTGAAGCGCGTAACATCCCTTGTTCTGCTTCAATCACGAAGATTTATTCACGTGATGCTAACGCATGGCACCTTTCAACCGAAGGCGGTGTATTAGAAGACACATGGAACGCGACTAATGAGGATTGCTGGGCTTGGACAACCGATCCTGAGCAAGCGCCGAACGAAGCTGAATACGTCAGCTTGAAAGTAGAAAAAGGTGAAGTGATTGCGGTTGATGGCGAAGCCATGACCCCATACAACGCGCTAGTTTACCTTAACGATAAAGGCGCGAAACACGGTGTTGGTCGTATTGATATCGTGGAAAACCGTCTAGTAGGTATGAAGTCTCGTGGTTGTTACGAAACTCCGGGTGGCACCATTATCATGGAAGCATTGCGTGCGGTAGAGCAACTTGTGTTGGACAAAACCTCATTCGAATTCCGTGAAGAATTGGGTGTAAAAGCATCGCATCTTGTATACGATGGTCGTTGGTTTACACCGCTATGCAAATCGATTCTAGCCGCAGCAGAAGAGCTTGCGCAGGACGTAAACGGTGAAGTGGTGGTGAAGCTTTATAAAGGCCAAGCGATTGTGACTCAGAAGCGTTCAGACAACAGTCTTTACAATGAAGAGTTTGCAACCTTCGGTGCCGATGAAGTTTACGACCAAAGCCATGCTGGCGGCTTTATTCGTCTCTACTCGCTATCAAGCAGAATCAGAGCGCTAAACGCGGCGAACAAAAAATAAGAGTGAGTAATCACCAATCTGACGAGTAAACTCTTTACCGTCAGATTGTCATAAGCTCGGCGGAGTCCGAGTTGCCTAATTTGGATCTAGCCATTGCTTTGGTTAGATCCTTTGACTATCAGGAGAGATGCAATGGCATTATGGGGCGGTAGATTTACCCAAGCAGCAGATACCCGTTTTAAAGATTTCAACGATTCACTTCGTTTTGATTACCGCTTAGCCGTGCAAGACATTGTCGGTTCTATCGCATGGTCAAAAGCGCTGGTAACCGTGAATGTCCTTTCTCAGCAAGAACAACAGCAATTAGAACAAGCTCTAACTGAGCTTAAGGCGAGCGTCGAAGACAACCCGAAACAAATTTTAGCCTCAGATGCAGAAGATATTCACTCATGGGTGGAGCAGCAGCTGATTGCTAAAGTGGGCGACTTAGGGAAAAAATTGCATACCGGTCGTTCGCGTAACGATCAGGTCGCCACTGATCTGAAACTCTGGTGCCGTGAGCAAGCAGAAGTACTGCTCAGTGCTCTAGAGCAGCTGCAACAGCAAATGGTTAAGGTTGCGCAGGCACACCAAAGTACCGTACTGCCTGGTTATACACACCTGCAGCGTGCTCAGCCGGTGACGTTTGCACATTGGTGTTTGGCGTATGTAGAAATGTTTGAGCGTGACCATTCGCGTCTTCAAGATGCCGCTGCACGTTTAAATACTTGTCCACTGGGTTCAGGCGCACTTGCCGGTACGGCTTACCCAATGGATCGTGAGCAAATTGCACATAACCTTGGTTTTAGCCGTGCGACCCGTAACTCGTTAGATTCGGTTTCTGATCGTGACCATGTATTAGAACTGATGTCAGTGGCTTCGATCTCGATGCTGCATCTTTCTCGCCTTGCCGAAGATATGATTTTCTATAACTCTGGCGAAGCGAACTTTATTGAATTAGCCGATACCGTGACATCCGGTTCATCGTTAATGCCGCAAAAGAAAAATCCAGATGCACTCGAGCTTATTCGCGGTAAGACGGGTCGTGTCTATGGCTCTCTCGCAGGCATGATGATGACCGTTAAAGCGTTGCCACTGGCTTACAACAAAGACATGCAAGAAGACAAAGAAGGGCTGTTTGATGCGCTCGATACTTGGTTTGACTGCACCGTTATGGCAGCACTGTGTTTTGACGGTATTAAAGTAAATGCTGAGCGCACCTTGGAGGCGGCACAGCAAGGTTATGCCAATGCAACAGAATTGGCGGATTACCTGGTTGCCAAAGGCATTCCTTTCCGTGAAGCGCACCATATTGTCGGTGTCGCTGTAGTGGGAGCGATTGAAAAAGGCAGCGCATTGGAAGAGTTATCTTTGGCAGAGCTAAAAGCGTTCTCTCCAGTGATCGAAGAAGATGTCTACGCCATCCTGACGATTGAGTCTTGTTTAGCGAAGCGTAATGCGCTCGGCGGTGTCGCTCCAGAGCAAGTAGCTTTTGCCGTAGAGCAAGCGCAGGCACGCTTGAAATAATCGACAGGTTTTATCATGTAAAGTATTGATTTTGTTTTGATTGGAAAAAAGATCAAAAAAGATCGATAAAAAATTGAACCATCTAGAAAAGGCTCGGTCTATATGAATACCACTGCTTTTTCTTAGATGAATCTAAGAGAGCCCCGAAGTCTAGTATTGATTTCGGGGCTTTTTTCTTTCTCCCCTGCCTAATTGAAGCCACAGCGTTGTTAATCTGCATTGTTAACCTGCATTCGAAAACTTCATCACATAGTCGATCTATGCTCAGAGGCTTTTCTCACTTGATTGCCTAGCTGTGATTCCAATTAGTTTTGGGGGGACTATTTTCTTTTGTTCGATTGCAAAGGAATGACCACCCAACGCATCCACAAATGCAGAATCAATAAACCACTAAAGGCAACGATGGCGGTAAGCAACGCGATAGATTCGATGCTTTTGGGCGTATCTCTAAATGCTAGCCACCAGATTACGCTAGCGATGATCGACAGCCCTGTTAATTGGTAAACACAGCGCATGCAGCGGCCAATTTTTTTCCAAAACCAGTTTTGTTGGCAGTATGAGCAAGCCATAGAGGTTGAGCGCCTACGAAATCAAAAGGGGAGTGCGCTATTGTAATCCTAACTTGTCATTTTTGACTAATCACAGCTTATGCAATGCAGTGATGATCAAAAATGAAAAGTAATCTTGGTGAGAAATTCGTAGCACGTCATTAGTGTACCTTTACTGCTGTAAAAATAATCAAAACAAACTTTGCTCGCTATTCGGTGAGACAAGGTAAGGAGAAGTAAAGTGAGTACAGAGCTAAAAGCTGCCTTAGTGATGGGTTCAAGTTGGTTTGTGATTGGGGCAACGGCAATTGTCCTAGCAAGTTTGCATGCCATGCATTGATCTTCGAATATTGATGTTAGATCAAAAAAAGCCTCGCAATTGCGAGGCTTTTTCTATTCCCGATATTCTGTTGTGAACGGGGGTGATTAACAACCAGGTCCACAATCTAGGCAGTGTTTGATCATTTCTGGACCCAGGTTTAGTTTCGCGTTGAGGTCACGTAGTGCAGTACGAACCCCTTCTTCAATCACTGGGTGGTAGAAAGGCATGTCGAGCATTTCTGATACCGTCATTTTGTTCTGGTGCGCCCAAGCTAATAGGTGCGCTAAGTGCTCGGCATTTGGTCCCATCATCTCAGCACCAAGGAAGCGGCCAGTACCTTGTTCACCATAGACATGCAGCAAACCTTTGTTACGCAGCATAACGCGTGAGCGGCCTTGGTTTTCAAATGACACTTCACCAATAGCGAAACAACCACAAGTGCCTAAGCGAGTTTCAATTTGTTTACGTGTTTCACCAACCATCGCAATTTGCGGGTCAGAGAATACCGCTGAAATCACCGAGCGACGCAGACCTGCACGCATATCAGGGAAGCGGCCGGCATTATCACCAGCGATACGTGCTTGGTCAGCAGCTTCATGCAGCAACGGAATCTGGTTGCTTGCGTCACCGGCAATAAAAATGCTCTTTACTGACGTTTGCAGCGTGTAGTAATCAGCGGTCGGTACGCCACGAGCATCTAACTCAAGCGAGGTATTTTCAATGTCTAGTTTATCCACATTCGGACGACGTCCGGTTGCGGCCAACACATAGTCAACGATGAAGGTTTCTAACTCGCCAGCATGATTGATAAATTGAATTTCAACCTTGTCTACTTCACCTTCGTTGGTTGCAGCAATGCGCTTCATGCTTTCTACTTTCACGTCAGGATCAAGATAGAATTCTTCTTGGAACGCTTTAGTTGCGTAAGCCATTACCTCTGGGTCAGTCAGAGGACCGACTTGGCCACCAAGGCCAAATACTTTCACTTTTACGCCTAAGCGGTGCAGCGCTTGGCCCAGTTCAAGACCGATCACGCCAGGGCCAAATACCGCCACTGATTCTGGCAGATCATCCCAATCAAATACGTCGTCGTTAATCACTAGGCGATCGCCAAGTTCATTCCAAACGGCAGGATAGGCAGGGCGAGAGCCGGTCGCGATCACAATGCGCTCTGCTTTGATGGTGGTATGGTCATCCACGATCAAGGTGTTGTTATCAATAAATTTAGCAAAGCCTGCGACTTTATCTTCTGCAGGGATTTCATCTACCCCTTCAAGTACAAAACCAACAAAGCGGTCACGCTCGCGTTTTACTCGATCCATTACTTCACGACCATTGATGACGATCTCACCCTGAGGATGAACACCAAAACCTGGTGCTTTTTCAATTTGGTGTACACTTTCCGCTGCGGCAATCAGCAGTTTTGATGGCATACAGCCTACGCGTGCACAAGTTGTACCGTAAGGACCACCTTCAATCATCACTACGCTGTCAGTATGCGCTTTTGCTGCGCGGTAAGCGCCAAGGCCTGCAGTACCACCACCAATCACGGCTACATCAACAATTAATTGTTTCATAATGGATTCTCGCTTTTTGTTCCTCACCGATAGTTGAACCGATAAGAAAGAAATTTATTTCATAAAATCTAGATAAATAGAGACCCTTCGATAAGGATTGCTACTTATCTAGATTGGAATTCAGGTTTTTTGGGAGTAAATCCCAGACCATTGAGGTCTGGGATAATGATAGGCCAATCATCGCGGGTGATGATTGGCCTATCAGACTAAGAGATTAGCCTAGGTATGTTTCTAGCTCTTCGCTACCACCGATGTGTTTACCACCGATGAAGACTTGAGGAACCGTTGTGCGACCAGAGATAGCACGTAGACTTACTGTTGTTGCATCTTTACCCAGTACCACTTCTTCATAGTTCAGACCTTTATCAATCAGGTTCTGTTTCGCTTTCATACAGAAAGGACAGCCAGGTTTAGTAAATACTGTGATTGACTCTTGTTCTTTGTGCTCAGGAGCAAGGTAGTTCAGCATGGTGTCTGCATCAGAAACCTTGAACGGGTCACCTGGTACGTCTTCTTCGATGAACATTTTTTCTACCACGCCGTTTTTAACCAGCATGCTGTAGCGCCATGAACGTTTACCAAAACCTAGGTCATTTTTATCAACTAGCATACCCATGCCGTCAGTGAAATCGCCATTACCATCTGGGATGAAAGTGATGTTTTCAGCTTCTTGGTCTGCTTTCCATGCGTTCATTACAAACGTGTCGTTTACTGATACACATAGAATGTCATCTACGCCGTTGTCTTTGAATACAGAGTAAAGCTCGTTGTAACGAGGTAAGTGGCTTGAAGAACACGTTGGTGTAAATGCACCTGGTAAGCTAAATACGATTACCGTTTTGTTTTTGAATAGTTCGTCAGTGGTTACGTTAACCCATGCGTCACCTTGGCGAGTTGGGAAAGTAACTTGTGGTACCGCTTGACCTTCTTTAGATGCAAACATAATTGTTTCCTTAATAATTGGATAATTCGGTTCAGAGCTTAATCTTTTTTGCCGCTCTGTTTCGTTTTGTTGAGCCCATTATTATAAAAAAATTTTGATAGCTCTAATCGTTTGATGCTATGGTTTTGATAGTTAATTCCTATTGAAAATATTTATTTGGGATTTGGGCTATGAATATTCGTGATTTTGAGTACCTTGTTGCATTGGCTGAACACAAGCATTTTCGCAAGGCGGCAGAGGCTTGTTATGTAAGCCAGCCGACGTTAAGCGGCCAAATTCGTAAGTTAGAAGATGAGTTAGGTACAACCCTACTTGAGCGTAGCAGCCGCCGTGTATTGTTCACAGATGCGGGATTACAATTGGTTGAACAAGCGAAAAAGATTCTCAGTGAAATAAAATTATTTCGTGATATGGCCAGCGATCAAAGTGGCGCGATGACAGGGCCGATGCATATTGGTTTTATTCCGACGGTTGGGCCATACATCCTGCCACGCATTGTTCCGACTCTAAAAGAACAGTTCCCAGAACTCGAACTCTATCTATATGAAGCGCAAACTCAGCAACTGGTTCATCAACTGGAAGATGGCAAGCTTGATTGCTTGGTGTTGGCTTCGGTGGCCGAAACCGCCCAGTTCAAAGAGATAGAAATCTATAATGAACCATTAAGTGTGGCAGTGCCATGTGACCATGAATGGGCACAGCTTGATGAAGTCGATATGTTGGAGCTCAATGGACGGACAGTGTTAGCGCTTGGCGATGGGCACTGCTTGCGTGATCAAGCGTTGGGTTTCTGTTTTGCCGCCGGCGCGAAAGATGACGAGCGCTTTAAAGCAACCAGTCTAGAAACGCTGCGCAATATGGTGGCTGCAGGTGGGGGGATTACCTTATTGCCGCAACTCGCCATTCCGAAAGAGAGACAAAAAGATGGTGTCTGTTATGTGCGCGCAGTGAATCCAGAACCAACACGTAGTATTGTCGTTGCTTATCGTGCTGGTTCGCCGTTTAGAGCCCGCTTTGAACAGCTGGCTGAAACGATTAAAGCCAAACTGTGCTGAGTGCTTGGTTGTCGCCGATAGGCTAATAAGAATAAAAAAAAGAGGCTAACGAATTTTCGTTAGCCTCTTTTTTATTACCTTTGACAGAAGGAGCCTTGGTTAAAACAAGGTTTCGCTTTCTTCACTGGTGTAGATCGTATCGGTCAGTTCTTCTGATACATACTCAGTAGGCTGGTGGCCTTCACGGAAGTATTCAAACATTGAACTGCCGTCAAACTTGTTGGTCAGCAACCCTGAATCACGGTCAATACGAATACGTACAATCCCTTCTGGAATCGCTTTTTCTGTTTCAGGTGCGAGTGACAAAGCGGTACGCATAAAGTCGATCCATGCTGGCTGCGCCGTTTTAGCACCAGCCTCTGCGCCAGTGATCTGATCTTTACCTAGGTTACTGTTACGAGTGGTACGGCCTAGTTTGCGGCTGTGATCATCAAAGCCAACCCAAGCCACTGCTACCACACCAGGACCGTAGCCGTTATACCATGCATCTTTTGAATCGTTCGTCGTACCGGTTTTACCACCAATATCACGACGTTCTAGTTTTTGGCCTCGCCAACCGGTACCGTTCCAGCCAGTACCTTCACGCCAGTTACCACCACCCCAAATGTTGCTGTACATCATTTCACGCACAAGGAAGGCTGATTGCTCAGAGATCACCTGTGGTGCGTATTGCGGTGTTTGTGATTGGTCGCTATCGCTCGCTGTATCTACGTCAGTTTCAATCGCAATGTCTTGCTCGTTGAAATCATTCGTTGTGCTATCCAGCGATGGGCAATCTTGCTGACAAATTTGTTTTGGCGTCGCGCGGTACTCCATGTCGCCATATGGACCTTCAATATGGTCAATATAGAAGGGTTCAACGTAGTAACCCCCATTGGCAAATACGGAATAGCCTTGCGCCATTTTCATTGGCGTCAAGCTGCCAGCGCCAAGTGCGATGGTTTCTGAACGTGGCACTTCATTAATATCGAAGCCAAAGCGAGTAAGGTATTGGCGAGTTTCATCTAAGCCAACTTCACGTAGAACACGTACCGCCATAACGTTTTTCGATTGCGCTAAACCAACACGCAGACGAGTTGGGCCAACATAGGTTGGTGGCGAGTTTTTTGGACGCCATGCTGTACCTTGGCTCTTATCCCATTGGTTGATTGGTGCATCGTTGATCAGCGTTGCTAGGGTTAGACCTTTATCGATAGCCGCTGAATAGATGAATGGTTTGATACTTGAACCAACCTGGCGCACTGACATGGTGGCGCGGTTAAATTTGTTATGCACAAAGTTAAAACCACCGACTAGCGACAGCACTGCGCCATCTTCTGGGTTCATGGCAATGAAAGCGGTGTTGGCGTTAGGTACTTGGCTCAATTGCCAATGGTAAATCACATCGCCTTTTTCTTGTTGGGTTGAAATTTCACGTACCCAAATCTGTTCACCCGCAGCCAGAATATCGCTGGCTTTACTTGGCGCAGATCCTTGGCGTTCATCATTGCGGAATTGACGTGCCCACTTTAGTCCATCCCAAGTTAGAGTGGCTTCGCCTTCACGTTTGATAATAACGTTAGCGGTTTTGCCATCAACTTTGGTCACTACAGCAGGGATGAGCTCGCCGTAGGTTGGTACGTTTTTCAGTGTTTTTTCAATCTCGGCCAATGACATTGGGGCCGCATTTTCCTTCCACAATACTTTTTCGGCACCACGGTAACCGTGACGCTCATCGTAAGAGAATAGGTTGTTGATCGCAGCGCGGTTTGCGGCGTTTTGTAGTTTTGAGTTAACAGTGGTGTAGACATTCATGCCCGAGGTGTAAGCCTCTTCACCATAACGTTCAACCATCCAAGCGCGGGCAAGTTCGGCCACGTAAGGCGCGCTTAGCTCAATTTCAGCACCATGATAGCGCGATAGGATCGTTTCTGAGCGTGCTTGGTCATACTCTTGCTGAGTGATGTATTTTTCTTCCAGCATACGCATCAGAACCACATTTCGGCGGTTGGTGGCACGTTCAACGGAATAAATTGGGTTCATGGTTGATGGCGCTTTTGGCATACCTGCAAGCGTGGCAATTTCACTTAGGGTAAGATCTTTCAGATCTTTACCAAAATAAACACGTGCAGCGGCACCGAAACCGTATGAGCGGTGGCCCAAGAAAATCTTGTTTACGTACAGTTCCATGATTTCTTGTTTGCTCAGGAGCTGTTCAATGTGAATCGCGATAAAGATTTCTTTAATCTTACGCATGATTTTCTTCTCATTAGATAAGAAGAAGTTACGCGCAAGCTGCTGAGTAATAGTACTCGCCCCTTGTTTTGCTGAGCCTGATATCGCAACGACGATTGCCGCACGAGTAATACCAATTGGGTCAATGCCGGGATGGTCGTAAAAACGGCTATCTTCGGTTGCAATGAGCGCTTCAACTAAATGTGGTGGGATCTCATCGTATTTGACAGGGATACGACGTTTTTCACCAAACTGAGAAATCAGCTTGCCGTCTTGACTGTACACTTGCATTGGTGTTTGCAGTTTCACATCTCGTAAAGTCGCTACATCTGGTAGCTCTGGCTTTACGTAAAGGTAGAAACCGAAAATTGTTCCTACTCCAAGAATCATGCAAACCAATGTGAAAATGAGCAATCGCTTTATGAACTTCACCGGATATTCCCTGATTGATTGGGCTAACTAGGCCCTTTGCCTAGTAACCTTAGCTAACTATTTAGCTTGCGTTTATTTTGTGCTCCAAGTGTCGGTGCATATGCTGTTTACGCAAATTGAACCGACACTTGGAGCACAGCGAAATGAGTTTTTCATTTATCACTGGCATTGATATCGGTCACTACAGCATAAAAGCCGTCGTTCTCAAGCCAGTAAAAGGTACTCTCACACTCTCCGCATATAGAGAGTTGATCGTTGAGGAGAGTATTTTCACCGATAACCACCTGTTAAGTTATCAGGAAATTGTAAATAAACTAAAACAACTAAGGAAGTCTTTACCGCTTTTTAGTCATAAAGTTGCATTATCGCTGCCGGACAATTCTGTCATCGCTAAGCAACTGCATATTGATAACGGTTTATCCCCTCAAGAAAGAGATTATGCCATCATCGAGGCCTTTTCTCATCAGTCTCCTTTTGAACTTGACGAGCTCTCCCTCGACTATTGCCAATTGGCTCACGAAAACCAATCTGATTCCTCGCGGTTGATACAAGTGTACGCAACAAAAAGAGAGCTGGTTGAAAACCGGATGCAGATCTGTCGCGGGGCGGGGTTTCGTCCACTGTTGTTTGAGTTGCATTCCCACAGTTTAGTGCGTTTATGGCAAGTGGCATCCCAACAAACAAAGCGCGCTAATTGGTTGTTGCTTGATGTTGGACATCAGCGCTGTTTGATGGTGATGGATTTTGCCAATGCGTTGCCGTTTAGCAAAGTTCTCCCCATCGGCTTGGTGAACACCACAGAGAAGCCGCAAGGTAAGCTTACTAATGGGAACGCCAACAATGCCGCCATGAAGGTTTTTAGCGCTGATTTGGCGGAGCGAATTGCGCGTCACTTACCACTGCTTGAATCCATGGGGTTGGACCATTTAGCGGGTATTTGGCTGACCGGAGGTGGTGCAAGCTTGCCTATTTTGTCGTTAGAGCTGTCTCGTCGCATGCAAGTAAAGTGTCAGCCTCTGGAGCCATTTAAGTTAATCGAAATGGGGCGTTCATCAAATAAACAGGCTGATGGGAAGGAGACCCTTCTGGAAAGCGATCGTTTTTCTGCTGCATTGGGGTTAGCGCTACTGGGCTGCGATTGGCTGGAGAAAGAGCATGCTTAATCGCATTAATCTTCTGCCATGGCGTGAAGCGCAGCGTCGTTATCATCGTTGGCGATTGATTGCTTTGTTAGTCGCCTGTGCCATCTTCACCGGCATGATTCAATCTTCATTGGGTCTCTTGATTGAAAACCAGCAACTTGAGCAGCAAGCGCGTGTGGATTATCTGCATACACATAGCGAGCAATTGGATGCGCAATTGAGCCTGCGGCAACGTATTGAAGAGCAAAATCAATCGCTACGGACTCGATTAGCCGAGATTGAGCAGTTACAACTTGAGCGTAGTAAAGCCACGCAGTTGATGAATCGTCTGCCAATTTGGATTCCGCAAGGTGTCTACCTTGATGTGGTGACGATGAATCGCGGCCATGTCGCCCTGCAAGGGATTGGCGTTACGACTTCTCGATTGGCTACCATGCTGGATAAATTAGAGCATGCGAGCGAATTGAGTCAGGTCGAGATGCACTCTATCGAGCATGATAAGCCGAGGTTTGGTCAAACTTTTCATCGTTTTAATCTGTCGTTTTATTTTCACCCCAATGCTGTCCTGACAACCGCGGGAGGGCACAATGATTGAATATCGCGAGTGGAATCTTGAAGAGTTAGCTCAGTGGCCTTGGCTTGCTCAATTGCGCGTGTTGGCTCTGATATTGTTGCTGTTACAAATAATCGGTTATTGGTGGTATCTCAAGCCGGAGTTGGGGCAGTTAGAGCAACTTAAGCAGCAAGAGCTGGGCATCAAACAAAGTATTCAAATTAAAACCAGTCAGTTAGCGAACTCATCACAAGTGCTGTTTCAGCGAGATAGCTTGTCGCGGCGCTACCAGCAGCTTTCTCTTCCTCTGTCACCGGCACCTGAATTGGCAATGTTGCTCGCGTCCGTTAATGAGCAAGGCTTGAAGCACAATCTAACATTCAGTCGTATTGATTGGGGGCAACAAGAGACGCAAAACCACGTTCATCGTTTACCGCTCAATATTGAGCTTAGCGGGCGTTTTCATGATATCGGTGCTTTTACTCAGGCGATAGCCTCATTGTCGCCAATGATTAACTTGGTCGATGTGCGTTGGCAACGCATCAATCCCGCCAGTCAAATCCTGCATTTTCAAGCACGAGCCTTTACCTATCAGTTGCCATCAAAGGAGACGTATGACGATTAATTTGCCCTTACGATCTCTGCTAATTAGTAGCGTACTGCTTGGGTGTCGAGCTGAGCAAACACCATTGGAATATGAACTGCCCATTATTCAACTTCAGGCGCAAAGCGCTGATAAAAACATAATCCTGCAAAATGAGGGGTTGCCTATGGTTGAGATTTATCGCGCGCAATCCCTGCGCAGTCCTTTTTCCTTGCCAGCTGCAGTGAACGATGCCGGATCTTTAGTTACAAAAGATTGTTGGCAGCCACAACAGCGAAATGGGCAAGGAACGCTTGAGCGTTATCCATTAAATCATCTCAATGTTAAAGGGGTAATGAGCCGTGCTAATCGGCATACGGCTTTATTGCAAGTTCCCAGTGGTCAGGTTGTGAGCGTAGAGGAAGGCCACTTTGTCGGCTTGAATCAAGGGCGAGTAACGCAAGTTACACCTGAATACGTTCAAATTGAAGAAACGTTGCCCGATGGATTGGGCTGTTGGAAGCGGCGAGATATCAAAATTACGTTGAGCGCAGCTGCGGCAGAGATTGGGAGCATAGAATGATCAAAGGAAGACAGAGCACCTTGCGGAATTTGCTGAAGTGGATGGTCATGCTCTGCATGATATTGAGTACGCAAAGCCTTGCTGGGACGGTGAGCAATCAATTGTTGGCGGTAGATTTTCGTATGGACGAAAATCAGAGCGGTAAGGTGGTATTAGAACTGAGCCACGAACAACTGGCAGTGGATATCCAAAGCACTGAGCAAGGCTTGGTAATGGAGTTATTTGCAACTGAGGTTGATGAGTCGTTGTTGTCGGTATTTGATGTTCAAGACTTTGCTACCAATGTGCAGACGATTGAAGTTTTTCGACTCGGTGACCGTGTTCGATTACTCATTAACATTAAAGGTCGCTTTCGTTATCAGCATGATCTCAAGGGTAATATTTTAGAGTTATTAGTGAGTGGCGTCGACAGCCAAGAACAGAATGCGCTGAGCGTGCTAAATCAATCCACAGACAATGAGATTTCGATTAACTTCCAAGACATCTCAGTGCGGCATGTTCTGCAGTTAATCGCTGACTATAACGATTTTAACTTGGTGGTTTCTGATGCCGTCAGTGGCAATCTCACCTTGCGGTTAGAGGGAGTACCTTGGCCACAAGTGTTGGATATTATCTTGCAGGTCAAGGGGCTGGATAAGCGGGTAGAAGGTAATGTGGTGCTAGTGGCGCCGAAAGCGGAGTTTGAGCAACGAGAGAAGCAGCGGTTAGAGAATGCGCGCATAGCTGAGCAATTAACAGAGCTTCATTCTGAAATCATTAAAATCCATTTTGCCAATGCTGGGGAGATCGCGGCGATGATTGGCGGTTCGGGGGCGATAAGCATGTTGTCATCACGAGGTTCAATTACCGTTGATGAGCGGACGAATGCCTTGTTGATTCGTGATCTTGCCAAGAATGTCGATATGGTACGGACGATGGTGGCTTCATTGGATATTCCAGTAAAACAAGTGCAGATCGAAGCACGAATTGTCACGGTCAACGAAGGGAATTTGGATGAGCTTGGAGTGCGATGGAGTTTAAATTCCAGCGACGGCACTATCGGCGCCAGTCATGAGGGCAACTTCAATCAGCGAGTTGCTGATGGCGTATTGTCACCAGGCGATGATATTGACGACTTTTTGAATGTTAATTTAGCCGCTTCAGCAGGCCATGCCTCCGGTATTGCTTTTCAAGTCGCTAAGCTCGGCTCTTCAACGTTGTTAGATTTAGAACTGTCGGCACTTCAGCGAGAATCAAAAGCGGAAGTCATTTCGAGTCCACGTTTGATCACCACCAACAAAAAGCCTGCCTACATTGAACAAGGCACGGAAATTCCTTATCTCGAATCGACCTCAAGTGGCGCCAGCAGTGTTTCTTTTAGAAAAGCGGTGCTGAGTTTGAAGGTGACGCCACAAATCACACCGGATAATCATCTTATTTTGGATTTAAGTGTTACCCAAGATAGGCCAGGGGAAGTGGTCAAAATAGGCACAGGTGAAGCGGTGTCAATTAATACTCAACGTATTGGAACACAAGTATTAGTTGAGAATGGGGAGACGGTTGTATTAGGGGGGATTTATCAACACAGTGTGACCGATACGGTAGACAAGGTTCCATTGCTTGGTGATATCCCATATTTGGGCTCTTTATTTCGTCGTAGCTACCAGCGAATGGGCAAAAGTGAGCTACTAATTTTCGTCACTCCTAAAGTTGTTATGCAGTAATTGGAAAAATAAATTTGCAATAGATCCTCCTTACCCTGATAATTTCGGGTCTTATCACGAATTATCGGTGAGGAATCGGTGCCACAAGCATCTTCAATGTCAGGAACTTCCTGGCCCTTCTTGTGGCGATGTCATTGAATTAACGTTGTAAATTACTGCTAAACATGGCTGAGAAACGCAATATTTTCCTTGTTGGCCCAATGGGCGCCGGCAAAAGTACAATTGGTAGACACCTTGCTCAACAACTTCATATGGAGTTTGTTGATTCAGATACTGTTATTGAAGAACGCACTGGTGCCGATATCGCATGGGTATTCGACGTAGAAGGCGAAGCTGGCTTCCGCGATCGTGAAGAGAAAGTGATTAATGACCTAACCGAAGAGCAAGGCATCGTACTTGCAACAGGTGGTGGTTCAATCATGAGTAAAGAAAACCGTAACCGTCTTTCTGCTCGCGGTATCGTTGTTTACCTAGAAACAACTATTGAAAAACAACTTGCACGTACAAACCGTGACAAGAAACGTCCTCTGCTACAAACGGACAGCCCTCGTGAGGTGCTAGAAGCGTTAGCTGGTGAACGTAACCCACTATACGATGAAATTGCGGATTACACTGTACGTACGGATGATCAAAGTGCAAAAGTGGTAGCCAATCAGATCGTAAAAATGCTAGAAGAGAGTTAAGAACCACTTAACTCAAATTGGAGCATCCCATGGAACGGATTACGGTCAGCTTAGATGAACGTAGCTATCCAATCTCAATTGGTGCCGGATTGTTTAATGATCCGGCCCACCTTTCTTTTCTTTCAAACGCGAATAGCTCGGTAAAACCCAAAGTCGTCGTGATCAGTAATGTCACGGTAGCGCCGCTATACGCCAATAAAATCCTCTCTTTGCTCGAACAACAAGGTTGCCAAGCTTCTTTGCTTGAATTGCCGGATGGTGAGCAATACAAAACTCTCGATACATTCAACACCGTAATGAGCTATCTGCTGGAAGGGAATTACAGCCGAGATGTGGTGATCGTTGCATTAGGTGGTGGAGTGATTGGTGACTTAGTCGGCTTTGCGGCTTCTTGTTACCAGCGAGGCGTGGATTTCATTCAAATTCCAACCACCTTACTTTCACAGGTAGATTCTTCTGTCGGTGGTAAAACCGCAGTCAACCACCCATTAGGCAAGAATATGATCGGTGCCTTTTACCAGCCAAAAGCTGTGGTGATTGATACGGATTGTTTAGCTACCTTGCCCGCACGTGAATTTGCCGCGGGTATGGCGGAAGTGATCAAATACGGCATTATTTACGATGATGCGTTTTTCACTTGGTTGGAAGAAAACCTCGATAAACTGTACGCCTTAGATGAGCAAGCGCTGAGTTATGCGATTGCCCGTTGTTGTCAAATCAAAGCTGAAGTTGTCGCGCAAGATGAGAAAGAATCTGGAATTCGTGCGTTGCTGAATCTAGGTCATACTTTTGGTCATGCGATCGAAGCAGAACTGGGGTATGGTAATTGGCTGCATGGTGAAGCGGTATCATCAGGCACGGTGATGGCGGCGAAAACAGCGCAATTGCAAGGGCTGATCAGCCAAGCGCAGTTAGAGCGAATCATCACGTTACTAAAGCAAGCGAAATTGCCAGTACATACACCGGAAAGCATGTCGTTTGATGACTTTATCAAACATATGATGCGTGATAAAAAAGTCCTCGCAGGTGAGCTTCGATTAGTGCTACCAACCAGTATCGGCACTGCTGATGTGGTCAAAGGGGTACCTGAAGCCATTATTAAGCAAGCTATCGATTTTGGTCGTGATCTCTAATTTGACATCATGAAGCGCTCTTCGAGCCAAGAATATTGCAAAGTAGTATCGATCTAACGGTTTAGGTAGGGTATGAGTTTTACACATCAATCCAGAGTTCTGGAGCTAGATAGTCAAATTGAGTTATTAGAGCGTTTACAGCTACTGACTCATTTTAACTCTAATTTTGTCAGTGTTTCTGGCGTAAGTGGCGCAGGTAAAACTTGGTTAGCCCAACGTTACCTAGAAGCTTGGGCTGACGAAAAAAACCAAGCCTTGTTGATGTGTCACCCGAATCAAAATGATGAGCAGCATCGTACGACGATATTGACTCAGCTTTTGTCTGAACCGTTATTCAACCCTGCTGATAACTTGGCGGAAAGTTTTACTCGCTGTATGGCGCATGAACCGTGTGATGTTGTCATTGTGGTTGATGATGCACATTTGTTGAGTGAAACCTTGGTTTCTGAATTGTGGCTATTGGCATTGCAAGCTCAGCGCCAAAGTCGTTGGAACCTCAATGTTATTCTATTTTCTGAGCCAAATCGGTTAGATGCGGTGTTAACTCGCTTAAGCCGAGGCCAAGAATTTCAACCGGTTGATTTGGACATTGATCCGCTTACCACACAAGAGGCCGGGCGTTTCTTTGAGCAACTGGTGATTCGATTTGTTGAAGATGACATGGAAAGACGGGTGCGCAACGCGTATCGCACTGTAGCGCGTCGTCCGGGATTGATTATGGCGTTAGGGGAACAGAAAGTGGAAAAACGGATTATTGTTCGCTCGATTGTAGGTTCACCGTTCAATATTGCTTTAGTTGTGCTGGTTTTGTTGTTGCTGATTTCTGGTGGTTATTGGTGGATGATGAGTCAGCCAACTCCAGGGGAAACCGCTGAAAAAATTACCGGACAAATTGAGCAAACGGCCATTCCGACGCTACAGCAACCTCAACCGGCAGTGAGCGAAGCCACTGACAGTGTTGATAATCAGTCACAACAAGCCAATCAAGATCTTAATGCCGATCCTGCGTTTGCTGGTGCAGAAGATGATTCAGCTGCGTTGCCACCTGAAGTTGTCGATACGCCAGAAAGTGTGGGGGTGATTGAAGATAACTCTCAACGAGTGGTGATCACTTCAGAAGTCGTGGATGCTTTATTGGAAAACGAACCAGAGCAAGCGGATACGACCGATATTGAACAAGTGGTTGATGATTCACGCGCTGAAGTTCCAATCGTCAGTGAAGCGACGCAACCGGCGACAATTTCCTTTTCTTTTGCCAAAGAAGAGCTCAATAGTTTTTCACCTCGTAGCTATACTTTGCAGTTAGCGGCGGTGAATAACTTAGCCGAAGCACAGAACTTTTTAAATCGTTACGATCTCGACGACAAAGTCTATGTCTACCCAGCACTGCGCAGTGGCGTTGAGTGGTATATCATCACGTACGACAACTTTCCGACGATCCAGTTAGCGCGTGATGCTGTGGTGCAACTCCCTGAAGCGCTACAAAAACTGAGTCCTTGGGCGAAATCGCTCAATCAAGTTCAGCGTGAAATTGCTCGTAGCAACTAGTTCGAGAGAGGCTGAGTCGCTTTCTGCTCACTCAGCCGAATTGAGTACGCCAATCGCTTTGGGTATGGCGTGAAATATGTTACATTCCGCACCCTTAATTTGTGGTTGATAAATAGAGCAGTCAATGAAAAAGCAGCGTGCCTTCCTTAAATGGGCTGGTGGAAAATACGGATTAGTTGAAGATATTCAGCGTCATCTGCCTGAAGCACGCAAGTTGGTAGAACCGTTTGTTGGTGCGGGTTCAGTATTCTTGAACACCGATTATGACCAATATTTGCTGGCGGACATCAACCCAGACTTGATTAATCTCTACAATCTTCTTAAAGAAAATCCAGAAGATTATATCAACGAAGCCAAACGTTGGTTTATTGCTGATAATAACCGCAAAGAATTTTACTTAGATGTCCGCGCGCAGTTTAACCAAACTGATGACGTGATGTATCGCTCACTTGCCTTCTTATATATGAACCGTTTTGGTTTTAATGGCTTATGCCGTTACAACAAAAAAGGCGGCTTCAACGTGCCGTTTGGTTCGTATAAAAAACCTTATTTCCCAGAGAAAGAGCTGGAGTTTTTCGCCGAAAAAGCCAAGAAAGCCACTTTTGTTTGTGAAGGCTACCAAGAGACCTTTAAACGTGCGCGCAAAGGCAGCGTCGTTTACTGTGATCCTCCGTATGCACCACTTTCAACCACGGCTAACTTCACTTCGTACGCCGGCAATGGCTTCTCGTTAGATGATCAAGCGGCCTTGGCCAACGTGGCTGAAATGGCGGCAAAACAGCGCGGGATTCCAGTTCTGATCTCAAACCATGACACCACTTTAACTCGTCGCTTGTATCATGGTGCTGAGCTGAATGTAGTCAAAGTAAAACGTACTATTAGTCGTAATGGTGCAGGGCGTAATAAAGTCGATGAGTTATTGGCTCTGTTTCGTGCTGAGAACCATATCGAACTGGATACGGAAAGCAGCGGCGAATAAGCCCGACCACACATTTCTTTTAATACCTCTATCATCTGCCTGATCGCTTCGGTAGAATTGCGCCAAATTTACGCAATGATGCTAATTATTATAGAGGTCAGGTATGAAAGATTTCCTTATCGCTCCGTCGATTCTGTCTGCAGATTTTGCTCGTCTTGGTGAAGACGTAGATAAAGTTCTCGCAGCCGGCGCTGATGTTGTGCACTTCGATGTTATGGACAACCACTATGTGCCAAACCTGACTTTTGGTGCTCCAGTGTGTAAAGCGCTACGTGACTACGGCATTACTGCACCAATCGATGTACACCTAATGGTGAAACCGGTTGATAGCATCGTACCTGACTTTGCTAAAGCAGGCGCGAGCATGATCACTTTCCATATTGAAGCGTCTGATCACGTTGATCGCACCCTACAATTGATCAAAGAGCACGGCTGTAAAGCTGGCGTGGTGCTAAACCCTGCAACGCCACTAGCACACCTTGAATACATCATGGATAAGGTTGATATGATCTTATTGATGTCAGTAAATCCAGGCTTTGGTGGCCAATCCTTCATTCCAAATACTCTCGACAAACTGCGCGCTGTGCGCAAAATGATCGATGAATCTGGTCGCGATATTCGTCTAGAGATCGATGGCGGCGTGAAAGTTGACAACATTCGTGAGATCGCAGAAGCGGGCGCAGATATGTTTGTTGCTGGTTCTGCAATTTTCAGCCAGCCAGATTACAAGCAAGTGATCGATGAAATGCGCGCAGAATTAGCCAAAGCAAAGTAATTGAGCCAGCAGTAGGATAGAGCATTGAAAGAGTTAAAACTGATCGCCTTTGATCTTGATGGCACCTTATTAGACAGTGTGCCAGATCTTGCCGTTGCCGCCGATCAAGCGGTACAAGCGCTTGGTTTTGCGTCGGTGAGTGAAGAGCAAGTACGAGACTATGTAGGTAATGGTGCCGATATCTTAATTGGCCGAGCTTTGAGTCAAAGCCTCACCATTAACCCAGAACTTAGCCCAGAGCTTTTAGCTGAAGGCCGAGTATTGTTTGATGATTTTTATGATAAGAGTGGCCACAAGCTTAGCCATCTTTACCCTGCGGTAAAAGAGACTTTGGCCCAACTGCAACAAGCAGGCTTTACCTTAGCATTGGTCACCAATAAACCGTCTAAGTTTGTGCCCGATGTCTTGGCCAAACATGACATCGCCAAATACTTCAGTGATGTGTTGGGTGGTGATGCTTTCCCAGAGCGTAAACCAAACCCAGTCGCGCTTAACTGGCTGATGGAAAAACATGGTTGCACGGCGAATGAAATGCTGATGGTTGGTGATTCGAAAAACGACATCTTAGCGGCGAAAAACGCCGGTTGTCATTCGTTTGGCCTGACTTACGGCTATAACCACGGTGAAGCTATTTCAGTCTCAGAGCCAGATTTTGTCGCGGATAACATCGCAGAATTACTCGAAGTGATCGCTGTTTCTGCTTAAGCGCAACAAAAGATCTTTCAAAATACTTATCAATGAGTACACTGAGAAAACCGTCCAGCTTAAGGCTGGGCGGTTTTCTATTTTATCTATCAAGAATTCAAAGGAATCCATCCATGAGCAAGCCCATCGTATTGAGTGGCGTTCAACCATCAGGTGAACTAAGTATCGGTAACTACTTGGGTGCTCTACGTCAATGGCAACAGATGCAAGATGATTACGATTGCCAATACTGCGTGGTTGACCTGCATGCGATTACGGTTCGTCAAGATCCGAAAGCTCTGCATGAAGCAACGTTAGACGCATTAGCAATCTGTCTTGCTGTTGGTGTTGACCCACAGAAGAGCACGCTATTTGTTCAGTCACATGTACCAGAGCACGCTCAACTTGGTTGGCTTCTTAACTGCTATACCCAAATGGGCGAACTGAGCCGTATGACTCAGTTTAAAGATAAGTCAGCGCGCTACGCGAACGACGTCAATGCTGGCCTATTTGGTTACCCAGTCTTAATGGCTGCAGACATTCTTTTGTATGGTGCGCATCAAGTACCAGTGGGCAACGACCAAAAGCAACATCTTGAGTTGGCTCGTGATATTGCGACGCGTTTTAACAATATTTACTGCCCTGAAGCACCAATCTTCCAAGTGCCAGAACCGTACATTCCACAAGTGAATGCACGTGTAATGAGCCTACAAGATGCGACCAAGAAAATGTCAAAATCAGATGATAACCGTAAGAACGTTATTACTCTGCTTGAAGAGCCTAAGTCGATCATCAAGAAGATCAACAAAGCGCAAACCGATGCTGAAACGCCACCACGTATTGCCAGCGATTGGGAAAACAAAGCGGGTATCTCAAACTTGATGAGTCTGTACTCGGCTGCAACAGGTATGAGTTTCGCAGAGATTGAAGCGAAGTACCAAGGCGTAGAAATGTACGGCCCATTTAAGAAAGATGTGGGTGAAGCTTTGGTGACAATGCTTGAGCCGATTCAAGCTGAATACCACCGTATTCGCGCTGATCGTGCTTATATGGATCAAGTGATGAAGCAAGGTGCAGAAAAAGCCTCAGCTCGCGCAGCCGTGACATTGAAGAAAGTTTATGAAGCGGTAGGTTTTGTTACCCGCCCATAAGCGGGCCAATTAAGTTAGTTGATTAATTAATATTTAAGGCCAGCGGAATGCTGGCCTTTTTTATATGATCCATATCAGTCGTCTATCGGCAGACGATAAGTTTTACTTTGCCTTTGTGGCGCACTATTGCACAATACGCCTCCAAGAAGTGGAGAGCTGTATTTCTGTCATGTTGCTGATCATCGATAACTACGATTCGTTTACCTACAACCTATACCAATATTTTTGCGAGCTTGGCGCGGAAGTGCAGGTAGTGCGAAACGATAAAATTGATTTGGCGGGCATAGAAGAGCTGCAACCAACGCATCTGGTGATTTCGCCGGGACCATGCACTCCGAATGAAGCGGGCATCTCATTGGCCGCAATTGAACATTTTGCCGGTAAGTTACCGATCTTAGGTGTTTGCCTTGGACATCAAGCCATTGCTCAAGTATTTGGTGCTGAAGTGGTGCGTGCTCGACAAGTGATGCATGGTAAGACATCGCCTATCCGTCATACTGGCCGCAGTGTGTTTCAAGGTTTAAATAATCCTCTCACCGTAACGCGTTATCACTCATTAGTGGTTAAAGAAGCGTCGTTGCCCGATTGTTTTGAATTGACAGCTTGGACTGAATTTGAAGATGGCAGCATGGATGAGATTATGGGTTATCAGCATAAAACCTTACCAATTGATGCGGTACAATTTCACCCTGAATCGATCAAAACCGAACAAGGTCATCAATTGCTGGCCAACTTTCTTGCTCGTTAGTCCTCTCTGATCTCTTGGTCGTCATATTTTTCTCTGCCGATAAAGGCGGAGTTAGATCACCTTTCTTAACATTGATCTCGGTTAGCTCCTGATCGAGTTAGTTTGCAAAACTATGCGTTTATAACGTTTGGTCTTTTTCCGCGCTGAGCATCACAAACGATCACCATCATTAAATCCCTTGTTATAACAATCATAATAATAAATCGCTTCAATCTTATGGCTTAGTAGTGCATAAATACTCATCTATAGTGAGGATTATTAATGCTCGATAACAGCAAAAAGCATAAACCACTATTGAAAAGGTTAATTAAATGTAAATACAATACTGTATTAGTCAATGTGCAATATAAACGCTTATTTCTATACTTATAAGTAGGTGTTGTGATAGCACTCGAAGGATGCTCGAGCTGCATTGGCATGCGGTAGTAAGAGGGAATGTGCGATGACGGAAGAGATAAAAGTGCAACGTGGCTTATTTGATGAGGTGATGGTGCCTTGTTATAGCCCGATGGAAATGATTCCAGTGAAAGGCAAGGGTGCTCGTGTTTGGGATCAACAAGGCAACGAATATATTGATTTTGCTGGCGGTATTGCGGTGAGTTGTTTAGGTCATTGCCACCCTTCGATGGTCAAGGCATTGACTGAACAAGGGCAGAAGCTATGGCATCTCAGTAATGTTATGACCAATGAGCCGGCATTACGTTTGGCCAAAAAACTCACCGATTTGTGTTTTGCCGATAAAGTCTTCTTTGCCAACTCTGGTGCGGAAGCCAATGAAGCCGCTTTAAAATTAGCGCGTCGCTATTCCGCTGATGTTTATGGTGCGGAAAAATCAGAGATTATTGCCTTTAAACAGGGTTTTCATGGCCGCACCTTCTTTACCGTAACAGTGGGTGGGCAGGAAGCTTATTCCGATGGCTTTGGCCCAAAACCCGGCGACATTACTCACCTTCCATACAATGATGTTGAAGCGCTACGTCAGCATGTTTCGTCGCGTACTTGTGCGATTATGATGGAGCCTTTACAAGGTGAAGGCGGGATCATTGAACCGACTGAGGAGTTTATTCAAGCGGTTCGCGAGGTCTGCCAACAGCACAACGCGCTATTGATTTTTGATGAAGTGCAAACCGGCAACGGCCGTACTGGCCACTTTTATGCGTATCAAGGCTTAGGCATTACGCCAGATATTTTAAGTACGGCTAAGTCGCTCGGTGGCGGTTTTCCTATCGGAGCGATGCTGACCAGCAATAAACTGGCTGAGCATCTTAAAGTCGGTACACATGGTTCAACCTATGGTGGTAATCCTCTCGCGTGTGCGATCGCCGAAGCGGTTGTTGATGTGGTTAGTCAGCCAGAAACATTGGCAGGTGTCGCTGAGCGTGAAGCGCTATTTCGTCAAGGATTGACTAAGATTAATGATAAGTACCAAATATTTAGTGAAATTCGTGGTAAAGGGTTGTTACTTGGCGCCGCATTAAACGAACAATGGCAAGGCCGTGCTCGTGATGTATTGGTCGCGGCAGGTGAGCAAGGGCTAATGGTATTAGTCGCGGGACCAAACGTAGTGCGTTTTACTCCTTCGCTAGTGATTAGCCATCAAGATATTGCACAAGGATTGGAAAAACTGGAGATCGCTATCGCTTCGCTGGTCAAATAATATCGCAATAGCTGAGGCTAGCAATTAGGCTGGCCTCATATCAATCAGTAATAATGAGCAGTGACTCGTTGTGATTGGTATCAATGCATCAGGAGGGATTTTCGATGCTGGTTGTTCGTCCTATCTCTATGTCAGATTATGATGCGCTTCATACCTGTGCGGTGGAATCCGGCCACGGCTTTACATCGTTGCCAGTGAATGAAGAACTGCTGACTAATCGTATTACCCACTCAGAATACAGTTTTGCCAAACCGAATGTGACCGCACCGGGCGATGAAGGCTACCTGATGGTTGGCTTTGATAGTGATAGCGGTGAAGTCGCAGGTTGTACCGGGATCGAAGCTGCCATCGGTTGGGATGTACCATTCTATTCCTATCACATCAGTACCATCGTACATTCCTCGCCAAAGTTGGGTGTAAATAACGTGGTAAAACTGCTGACGTTTGGCAATAACTACACCGGTTGCAGTGAAATTTGCACCTTGTTCTTACGCCCTAAATTTCGCGGTGGCAATAATGGCCGGTTGATGTCGAAATGCCGCTTTCTGATGATGGCAGAACACCCGCATCGTTTCTCTAAAACCGTGTTTGCTGAAATGCGTGGCGTCTCCGATGAAGAGGGCAATTCCCCGTTTTGGCAATGGTTGCAAGAGCACTTCTTCTCGATTGATTTTACCTTAGCCGATTATCTTACGGGGATTGGTAAGAAGGGATTTATCGCTGATCTGATGCCCAAGCTACCCATCTATGTCAATTTACTGAGTAAAGAGGCGCAGGCAGTTATAGGCCAAGTGCATGACAACACCAAACCCGCGTTGCGTCTACTGGAGAAAGAAGGCTTTACCTGCCGTAACTATGTCGACATTTTTGATGGTGGTCCAAGCGTGGAGTGTGATCGTGAGAATATCGAATCGGTACGTCATTCTTTTCGCGCTCAAGTGCACATTGATCAGCACGCCAGTGCGCAGCACTTTTTGATCAGTAACACCTCATTTGAAGACTTTCGTGCCGTGGCTGAAAAAGCGGCCTTCGACCAAGCTACCAACCGAGTGATTGTCACTGCGGCTGTGGCAAATGCATTGCAAGTAAAACAGGGTGATAACGTACGCTTGCTTCCTCTATAAAGCTTATCGACTTAAAAGGAATGGTTATGTCACATTGGATTGCAGGACAATGGATCGCAGGTCAAGGTGAGCCGATGAATTCAGTCAGCCCCTATAATGGCGAGGTGATTTGGCAAAGCGATAGCGCAAGTGCGGCTCAAGTTGACGCTGCGGTCTCTGCTGCTCGCAACGCCTTTATGACATGGAGAAATACCCCCTTCGCCGAGCGTGAAGCCTTGGTGTTACGCTTTGCGGAATTGGTCAAACAACAGGCCGAGTCGATTGCCGAAGTGATCGCTAAAGAAACCGGGAAACCCATGTGGGAGACGCGTACTGAAGCGGCTGCGATGGCGGGTAAGATTGCACTATCTATTGCCGCTTATCATGATCGAACTGGAGAGAAAAAGCGCGAAGCGGCGGGAAATCAAATTGTGTTACGTCATCGACCTCTCGGCGTGATGGCGGTGTTTGGGCCGTATAACTTTCCTGCGCATTTGCCTAATGGACATATCGTGCCAGCACTACTGGCAGGTAATACCGTGGTATTCAAACCGTCAGAGCAAACCCCGGCTACTGGGGAGTTGGCGATGAAATTATGGCAACAAGCGGGCTTGCCTGATGGCGTGATTAACTTGGTACAAGGTGGGCGTGAAACCGGCGTTGCCTTGGCGGAATCAAAGGGTATTGATGGTCTGCTGTTTACCGGTAGCGCCAATACAGGTCATTTGCTGCATCGGCAATTTGCCGGTCAGCCAGAGAAGATGCTAGCGCTGGAGATGGGGGGCAATAACCCGATGGTGATTTCGCCTCACTATGGCGAGGTGGATGCTGCGGTTTATACCATTATTCAATCGGCTTTTATCAGCGCAGGACAACGCTGTACGTGTGCTCGCAGGCTTTACTTACCAGCGGGTAAAAATGGCGATGTGCTGCTGGATAAGTTAATCAGTGCAACCAAGAACATTGTAATGGATCAACCGTTTGCTGAACCTGCGCCATTTATGGGGCCGCAGATTTCACCGGCTGCAGCCCAAAGTATTTTAGCCGCTCAAAGTCATCTAAAGTCGCTCGGAGGAAAAAGCTTACTTGCGGCGAGTGGCGGCCGAGCAGCGTTTATTTCTCCGGGGATTATTGATGTGACGGAGATTACGCAACTACCGGATGAGGAGTACTTTGGGCCTCTGCTGCAAGTGATTCGTTATCAAACCTTACAGCAAGCGGTGGAGCTTGCGAACGATAGTCGCTTTGGTCTTTCTGCAGGATTGATCACGACTCAAGATAGTGAGTGGGATTATTTTGTTGAGCACATTCGCGCCGGTATCGTGAATCGCAATCGCCCTTTGACTGGTGCTAGTGGTGATGCGCCATTTGGTGGCCCAGGTGCATCGGGAAATTTAAGGCCGAGCGCGTACTATGCGGCCGATTATTGTGCCTATCCAATGGCCTCAATTGAAGGTCGAGAGACACAATTACCTGAGACGCTAAGTCCAGGATTATTCATTTAAAAGCTTACTATCAAAGAAAGGCCAGAGAAATTACTCCACTGGCCTTTTCTTTAACTACACTAATAATCCCCATTAAGAATCTGCGATACAAAAAGAATTCCAAGGAGGCGTTATGACGCCAGATGTACTGTTTGAATCATTGTGGAATGATTATATTGAACGCTTGTGCCCGTCAGCTGGAAACATACACAAACTCCTACAACAAAGTGATGCGTTGATTAACGATCATATTGCTTTAAGAACCTTCAATATTACCCCTGTTAACCTCGAGGTATTGGCGCAGCCATTTATCGCTTTGGGTTATCAAGCTGGTGGTGACTATCTGTTTGAAAGCAAGAAACTGGTGGCGAAGCATTATGAGCATCCGGACCCTACACAACCGAAGGTGTTCATCAGTGAGCTTAAAGTGGAAGAGTGTTCGCCCAGATTGCAACAGATCGTGCAACAGTTGGTGGAACAAGTGACGCCACAAGAGATGCAAGGTGAGGCTTTCTTATATGGTGGTAGACCTTGGCAGCTCAGTCACAATGAATATTTATTGTTAGCCGAGGAGAGTGAGTACGCTGCTTGGTTGGCTGCTCATGGTTACGGTGCCAATCATTTCACGGTTAGCGTTAACCAATTAGAACAGTTTGAGCAGGTGCAGCAGGTTAATGATCATCTTGCTGCGGTTGGTTTTGTCATCAACCAGGCGGGCGGTGAAGTGAAAGGCTCTCCTGACGTGTTATTAGAGCAATCTTCAACCATGGCAGATAAGGTGCAAGTTGAGTTCGATGATGGCGTGGTACTCATACCGGGTGGCTTTTATGAATTTGCTAAGCGCTATCCGATGGATAATGGCGAGTTGTACCGTGGCTTTGTTGCGGCGTCAGCGGATAAGATATTTGAGAGTACCAACTCGTAAACGAAGGGACTTCGTTTGAGATTGTAGAAAGGGGAGTCGAGTGGGGTTTCTTGGCTCTAAAATCTCGTTTCTTACTCTTAGCTTCTCAACTCTTAAATAAAGAAAAAGCCACCCGAAGGTGGCTTTATAAATTTTGCTTAATTCATGTGAATTAACGCGTACCGTAAACAACGATAGTCTTACCGTGAGCAGAGATTAGATTCTGCTCTTCTAGCATCTTCAAGATACGACCTACCGTCTCACGAGAACAGCCAACAATCTGACCGATCTCTTGACGAGTGATCTTGATTTGCATGCCATCTGGGTGAGTCATTGCATCAGGTTGTTTTGCTAGGTTTAGTAGCGTTTGTGCAATACGGCCAGTTACATCAAGGAAAGCAAGGTCACCAACTTTTTGGCTAGTCACTTGCAGGCGACGAGCCATCTGTGAAGACAGACGCATAAGAATATCAGGATTTACCTGAATCAACTGGCGGAATTTTTTGAACGAGATTTCCGCTACTTCACAAGGAGACTTGGCACGAACCCAAGCGGTACGCTCTTGGTCTTCTTCAAATAGACCAAGCTCACCGATGAAATCACCTTGGTTTAGGTAAGAAAGGATCATCTCCTTACCTTCTTCATCTTTAATAAGTACTGCAACAGAACCTTTAACAATGTAGTACAAAGTTTCTGCTTTCTCGCCCGCATGAATTAGCGTGCTTTTTGATGGGTACTTATGAATATGACAGTGTGAAAGGAACCACTCTAATGTTGGATCGGTTTGAGGTTTACCTAGAACCATAATATCTCACTTCCTCTGCAGGGTACGCTTGCTGCTTTCCATAATTTAGCTGGGCCCGAAATCGGGATAACTAGGCCATGAGCACTAGAATAGTGCTGCAAGCTATCTTGTGTTTCGGTTACAAATAGTATCCTTTTTCCAGAACGATTTCTTGATTTTAATCGGGTCCGAGATGCTATTTCCTAAGCAAAAACGTGCACATGATCACGGTATGAAAAGTAATCGTGTTTGTATACACCCAAGTGACATCAAAATGCAGACTTCACAGTGTTGTCACCGCTGCGTCTGCAAAGCATGGCATTTCGTTGAAACTCACATCTTGAAGTGACTTGGGCCTAAATCGTTTTAGCCAATTTTTCCGGTTTCTATCAATTGCTGGAGGATCGGTCTGACGATCAACTCCATGGCAAAACTCATTTTACCACCTGGCACCACTAAGGTGTTGTGGCGTGACATGAATGAGCCATCTATCATGGCTAATAGGTAGGGGTAGTCAACGTTTTTAAAACCACGTAGGCGAATGACCACAAAGCTTTCATCTAAGCTTGGAATGCCCTTCGCATCTAGCGGGTTTGAAGTATCAACGGTTGGGACACGTTGAAAATTAATATGGGTACGTGAAAATTGTGGGGTGATGTAATTGAGGTAATCGTCCATTGAGCGAACAATAGAATCCATTACCGCTTCCTTTGAATGACCTCTATCGCGAGTATCGCGAACAAATTTTTGAATCCATTCAAGGTTCACAATCGGGACCATGCCAATCAAAAAATCGACATGCTGGGCGACATTGATATCACCATCAACGACGCCACCATGCAGCCCCTCATAAAACAGCACGTCACTATTTTCAGGTAGCTCTTGCCAAGGTGTAAAGGTGCCAGGCATCTGATTATAGGGAACCGCTTCATCGAAGGTATGCAGATAGCGGCGGATTTTTCCTGTGCCATCTTGACCGTATTGATGAAAGAATTCTTTCAGTCCAGGGAAGTCGTTGGCTTGAGGGCCAAAGTAACTAATGTGTCTGCCTTGTTCGCGCGCTTTACGTATTTCCACATCCATTTCTGGGCGAGTAAATCGGTGAAAGCTATCACCTTCAACCCAAGCAGGCTTGATGTCCATCATATTGAACATCTTACGGAAGGCTTCAGAAGTAGTTGTCGTTCCGGCGCCAGAAGAACCGGTTACTGCGATGATTGGATGCTTTGCTGACATGACAAACCTTGTCTAGTGATAACGTTCCTGTGATTACTCGAACTTAACCTTGGTGTGTGACAAGCAAGTTAAGTTCGAAAAGCATTACAGTTTGGACGCATCAATATAACATGATTTAACCTTTTCGTATCGTATTAAGTGAGCGCTTCACGGCAATGACGATGAGAGAAAAAGTACCTCAGCTAGAATTTGTGACGTAATTGCACATCAACCGTTTCATGCAGTTCTGAATATACGATCACCGCTTCTCCCGTCTCGAGTTGACGCTTAACTTGGTCGATTTTGTCTTGCACAGATATTTCAATTTCGCCGTAGTCAGTGCCTTCTCTCAAGACAAATTCTTTAAGCAAACTTTCCAGAGTTTCAGGCGCAATTTGTTGCCAAGGAACAATCATAAATACCTCGTTATTTTATGATCTTGTATCGGTGAGACTCGATTATGCCGTTTTTAGTCCCTGATAGTAAGCAGGCAGCATTTCTTCTAACCAAAAGCGGGGGTTCATTAAGCTGCCAGTGACAAATCCCACGTGTCCGCCTTTTTCAAATAAGCGATAGTGAATATTCTCCGGTAGCACAAAATGCGGAATCACGGCATCGGTCATAAATGGGTCGTCTTTGGCGTGAATGATCTGGGTTGGCAATTTGATTTGCTGTAGGCGATGAATCCCGGAGCAGCGCTGATAGTAATCGTCAGCATCTTGAAACCCGTGTAGTGGTGCGGTAATCAAATCATCAAAGTCATACAGTTTGGTTACGCGTTTTATCGATTGATAGGTAAGCCCCAGTTCGCCTTTTAACAAGTGGTGCTTACGTAGTGCATTGCGTTTGAGTGAACGCAGCAGGTAGGTCTTATAAACTTTAGAGAAACCTTGTTCGATACGCTCAGAGCAGGCGGAGAGATCGAGTGGTGCAGAAACAATGGAAGCAGCATCCAGTAATGGATCATCGGCGTATTGAGCTAAATAGTTGGCCAGCATATTGCCACCCAGCGAAATGCCGACCGCAACTTTGACACGCTCAGGGAACTGCTGATTGAGATACTCTAAGAAAAAACGCGCATCTTCGACTTCACCAGAATGATAGGCGCGTGGTAGACGATTAGGCTTACCACTACAACCGCGAAAATGCATCATTACCGATAGCCATCCATCTTTAGCAAAGGCATTCATCAATCCATTGGCATAGGGGCTATAAAAACACCCTTCTAGGCCATGGAACAACACAAAGAGAGGTTTCTCTTGTGCGGCCGTACTTTGGCTATCTTCACTCCAAGCTAAATCTAGGAAGTCACCATCTTGCGTATCGAGGGTTTGCCAAATAGGTTCAAACAACGCTTTTTTACGGATAAAGCGCGGAGCGAGTGTTTGAAGGTGCGGATTTGATATTCCGCTAGCAGCAGTAAAATGTGTCATAGGCGTCAGTCACTTTCTCTTGCGTCAAAATCTATCTCAAAAGGGTGTGCAAAGGTGGAGTACAAATGTTCTCCACCCAACTGACGACAGTAACGGAGCGTGAGAGCTTGTCCATCGGCCGCGTGCAGTGATAACTGGTTCACGCAGTCGACTAAATCGGATTGTTGCTGCTTCTCAAGCTGAAGCTCAAACTGCAACGCCTCGCGATAAAGCGTGTCGGCCAATGGTTGCTTGAGCTTACGCCTTAGCTCGCGAAAGCTATTGAGCAATGACTCTGAACGACCAAGGCATTCTTCGACCTTATGCCAATCCTGCTCGGCGATAGTGACTTGTTGTTCATCAAGCCACTTAAGTAACAATAGCAGGTTAACATTGCCTTTAAACTGATTCTGTAAATTTAAGCACGCCTGTTGTACTTCACGGACACTGTAGTACTGCAAACTGAATTGCCATAAGCGCTCAAGTGTTAGCGAAACCGGTACGTGCTCGATACTCATCAGTTATTGAACTCCTGTTCCATCTCTTCAAGCTCTTCTTGTAGAGCCATCCATTCCATTTCAGTCTCTTCTAAATCTGACTTACCACTGGCTTGTTGGGCGAGTACTTGAGTAAGTTTAGCTTTATTTTCGGCATCATACAGAGAGTTATCACTCAATTGCTCTTCCGCCTGTGCGATCACTTGGCCAAACTTATCCATTGCTTCTTCTAGCTTGGTGAGCTTTTTGCGGATCGGAGCTGTCAGGGTGCGAAATTCTGCTTCACGGCGTTTTTGCTCTTTTTTCGCTGCCGCACTGTTTTGGTTATCTTTAACCGGTTGCTCGGCTTGCGCTTCGCGACGCTCAACTTTTTGTTGTTCAGTGAGCCATTTATAGTAATCGGTCAGGTCACCATTAAATGGTGCTACTTGGCGATCATGCACCAGATAAAGATCGTCAGTGGTGGCGCGTAATAAGTAGCGGTCATGCGATACAATCACCATTGCGCCCTCAAAGGTTTGTAGAGCAAAAGTCAGCGCTTGACGCATGTCGAGATCTAAGTGGTTGGTCGGTTCATCGAGTAACAATAGGTTCGGTTTTTGCCATACCAGCAGTGCGAGAACCAGACGTGCTTTTTCACCGCCAGAGAATGGGGCAACTTTCTCTAGTGCTTTATCACCTTGAAAACCAAAACTGCCCAAGTAATCACGCAGTTGTTGCTCGGTATGCTTTGGTGCAATTTGCATCATGTGCTGCAGAGGCGTTTCCTCTGGATGCAATGTTTCCAATTGATGCTGTGCGAAGTAACCCATTTTGACGCCTTGTGAGTAGGTTAGCTCACCACCTTGTGGATTTAATTCACCTGAGAGCAATTTGATTAAGGTTGATTTACCGGCGCCGTTACGACCAAGCAAACCAATACGGCTGCCCGGCACGAGGTTAAGACGAATCTTCTCTAGAATCAGGTTGTCGCCATAGCCAGCGGAGACTTCATCCATCATCATAATTGGATTCGGTAGCGCATCAGGCTCACGGAACTCAAAGCTAAATGGGTTATCAAATTGTGCTGGTAGCACTTGTTCCATTTTTTCTAATGCTTTAATTCGACTTTGCGCTTGGCGCGCTTTCGACGCTTTGTAACGGAAACGATCGATATAGCTTTGCATGTGAGCCATTTGCTTTTGTTGCTTCTGGAACATGGCTTGTTGCAAGATCAGTTTCTGTGCACGTTGAGTTTCAAATGATGAATAGTTGCCGGTGTATTCATTCAACTGCTGGTTTTCAACGTGAATAATACGATTGACGATCGGATCGAGAAAGTCTCGGTCATGCGAGATCAACGCCAGCGTGCCCGGATAGTTTTGCAGCCAACGTTCTAACCACATGACCGCATCAAGATCTAAGTGGTTGGTTGGTTCATCGAGCAGTAATAGATCTGAACGGCAAAGTAGGGCTTGAGCGAGGTTCAAGCGCATACGCCAACCACCGGAGAACTGAGTTAAGTTCCAGCTCATTTGTTCTTGGCGGAAACCCAAACCATCCAGTAGTTCAGAAGCGCGAGCGCGAATGCTGTAACCACCGATAGTTTCGATTTTACCGTGTAACTCAGCAACCAGCGTGCCGTTATCGGCTAAATCTGCGTCAACCAGTTGCTGTTCTAAAGAGCGGTACTCACGATCGCCATCAATGACGTACTCTAATGCGGTTCGGTCAAGCGCCGGGGTTTCTTGTGCTACCCATGCTAATTCCCAGTGAGCAGGTTTGCTGAAGTTGCCAGCATCGGTAGATAGCTCATCTTTGATCAGAGCGAATAGGGTGGATTTACCACAACCGTTTTTACCCACCAAGCCGATCTTGTCGCCGGGATGGATCGTCGCCGAAGCGTTCTCAAGTAATGGCTTACCACCACGTAAGAGTTGAATGTCAGAAAAGGTGATCATAGTACTTTGCTTTATCTTTAATCGTTTCGCCACGCATAGTAGGAGGATTAACCGGAAAAGTCGATCGTTGCGTTTTCAGCTTTAACCGCGTATAACAAATTGATAACGAAAATGATAAGGCAGCTGTTCACGGAATGAATTTATCAGCCACTCCGAAGCCAAACGTAGCGAAAGCAAAAGTATTAGTCATTTACGCTCATCCGGAGTCTTCCACTTCTATCGCTAATCACGTGATGCTAAAAAAGATAGCCTCGCTTGAGCACGTCACTGTGCACGATCTTTACGCTCGCTACCCCGATTTTTTTATTGATGTCAACGCCGAGCACGAACTGCTGTTGGCGCATGATGTGATTGTCTTTCATCACCCAATGTATCTTTATTCCTGTCCAGCACTAATGAAAGAGTGGCTCGATAGAGTCTTAGGTAAAGGTTTTGCTTACGGCAATGAAAGCGCCTTGCAAGGTAAATATTGGCGCAGCGTCATTACTACCGGAGGTAAAGAAGATGCCTTTGGTGAGCATGGCTACAACAAGTATCCGCTCGAACAAATACTCCAGCCCTTTGAGTTAACCGCGGCATTGTGTCGCATGCAATGGATAGAGCCTTTGGTGCTTTACTGGGCGCGCAATGTTTCGGATATGGAGCGTTATCAACATGCGGAAAGCTATCGTCAATGGCTGAACAATCCGCTGCCGCACGACGTTTCGTCGCCGCAAGGAGGTGAGCATGGCGCTGGAAAGTGATTTTCTACAAAGTAGCGCGATCTTCTTAACTGCCGCAGTGGTCGCGGTGCCATTAGCACAACGCTTGGGTTTGGGGTCTGTGCTGGGCTATTTGCTGGCGGGTGTGGCGATTGGTCCGTGGGGTTTAGGCTTAATTCGAGATGTGGATGCGATTCTGCATTTTGCCGAATTTGGTGTTGTGCTGCTGCTGTTCTTAATTGGCCTAGAGTTGAACCCGAAAAAACTATGGCAAATGCGTGGCCCAATCCTTGGTTTAGGTGGGGCGCAAGTGCTAATCACGACCGCGCTGATTGCGGGGATCATTAATTTATTTGGTTTTACTTGGCAGATGAGCCTTGTTATCGGCATGGGCTTGGCGCTCTCTTCAACTGCCATCGCGTTAAGAGTGATTGATGAGCAGGGCCTTGCTGGCACCGAAACCGGACAGTCGGGATTCGCGGTGTTGTTATTCCAAGATATCGCCGTAATTCCTATGTTGGCTCTATTGCCGTTGCTCGCGGGCAACACCAGTGGCAATTGGTTAGATGGTCTGTGGATGCTGGTCGGTGTGACGGCATTATTGATTGGTGGCCACTTTTTATTACGGCCACTGTTTCGCTATGTGGTGATGAGTGGTGTGCGCGAGTTATTTACCGTCGCCGCTTTGCTGCTGGTGATTGGTATTGCGCTGGTGATGAAGCAATTGGGGCTATCGATGGCGCTCGGTGCCTTCTTAGCGGGGGTGTTATTGGCGGAAAGTGAATACCGCCATGAGCTCGAGATTGCGATTGAACCATTTAAAGGCTTGCTATTGGGGCTATTCTTTATCGCCGTCGGTATGGCCGTTAATCTCGGCTTATTAGCATTACATCCTTTCAAAATTCTTGCCTGCGTGATGGCGCTAGTGATGCTTAAAGCCTACACCCTCTACTTTCTCGCGCGTTTATATGGCAGTCGAGCCAAATCCCGCAGTCGCATTGCCGCCATTCTGAGTCAAGGTGGCGAGTTTGCGTTTGTCATTTTTACCGCTGCATTAGCGCAAGGGATCTTAACCGCAGAGCAAACCGCCTTCTTGTTGGTCGTGGTGAGCCTTTCGATGGTGACAACCCCTTTATTGTTGATGGGGCAGAAAAAATGGTATGCAAAACGACTAAATTTTGATGAAGAAGAAAGCATCAATACCGATGTGGTCGATAAGCAATCGCGCGTCATCATTGCCGGTTTTGGTCGTTTTGGTCAGATTGTCGGGCGCTTGTTGTACGCCAACAAGATTAAGTTAACGATTCTAGAAAGTGACGCTAGCCAAATTCGATTATTGCGTAAATATGGCTACAAGGTGTTTTATGGTGATGCGACCCAGTTGGAGTTGCTGCGTGCTGCAGGGGCTGATAAAGCGGAAGCTATCGTGATATGTACCGATTCGCCGGATGACATTATGAAAACGGTCGAGTTGTGCAAACAACATTTCCCCGTTTAAAAGTGTTAGCACGAGCTCGTAGCCGAGTGGAGGCTTATCAGTTGCTTAGCCATGGCGTGGATAAATATTCCCGAGAAACGTTTCTCGGCGCTTTGGATTTAGGTAAGTTGACCTTGATTGAATTGGGTATGCATCCATATCAGGCACAACGTTCAGAGGCGCACTTTCGCAAACTCGATAACGCGATGTTGAAGGAGCTGTTACCGCAGCACCATGAAGATAAGCAATTGGCGTTAAGAGCTAAAGAAGCACGCAAAGAGCTGGAAGAGATCTTTGGCCGTGAGATGGAAAACGATAAACAAGGTAAGCATTTTTGGGATTAAAGGCTCGCGTTGTTCGTTGGCCGGGATCTTAACCAATTAATGAGTTGATGAGAGTGACATGAAAAAACGATTTATCGCAGGCGCCAACTGTCCTAAGTGTCAGCAGCAAGATACGTTACGTTGGTGGATAGAGAATAATATTGAGTTGGTGGAGTGTGTTGATTGCGGCCATCAAGATCAGCGTAAGCCCGAGTCTGTAGAGAAAACTGAACACCAGAGTGAACAAATGATCGGCATTTTTAAACCGGACTGATTGAGTTTCTCGAATTGATCCCCATAATAGCAGGGTTATTGTTTTATTCTCCCTTCGAATTGGGGAGCTAATCGCCTTGGAGCAATTATGAAAATTGAAAAGAACGTAGTCGTAAGCCTAGCGTACCAACTGAAAGTAGAAGATGCAGTCGTTGATCAATCAACTGTTGATGCGCCACTAGATTACCTACACGGTAACAACAACCTAATCACTGGCCTTGAAAACGCGCTAGAAGGTAAAGTTGCTGGCGACAAATTCGAAGTAACTATTGCCCCTGAAGATGCATACGGTGAGCACAACGATGAACTTGTTCAACGTGTTCCAGCTGACGTATTCCAAGGTGTGGATGAAATCGAAGTGGGTATGCGTTTCCTAGCGGATACTGACCAAGGTCCAATCCCTGTAGAAATTACTGAAGTTGATGGCGACGAAGTAGTGGTTGATGGTAACCACATGCTTGCTGGCCAAACTCTGACTTTCGTTGTTGAAGTGGTAGCAATCCGCGAAGCAACTGAAGAAGAAATCGCACACGGTCATATTCACCAAGCTGGTGGCTGTGGTCATGACCACGATCACGAAGGTGGTTGCTGTGGTGGTGAAGACAAAGGCGACGACCACGAATGTTGTGGCGGCGGCGGTTGTGGTTCACACTAATCACGCGATATGATCTGAATAGATCAGCATAAATTGACTAGAGGCGTTGCTTGGAAACAAGCGGCGCCTTTTTTATCTGAGCGAGTTTGCGCCACAAGCAACTTGTTTGATGGCATTGGGTAAGGAGAGAATGATGACGGTTCCATTTGCTATTGCGATACATGGCGGTGCTGGCACCATTTTAGCTGAGCAGATGAGTGCAGCGTTAGAGAACGATATTCGCGCGGCATTACAGGCATCCGTGACTGCGGGGCATCAGATCCTATCCAACGGCGGTGATGCGTTGGATGCGGTTGTGGCCGCGGTGAAAGTGCTGGAAGATTGTGAGCATTTTAATGCGGGTAAAGGTTCGGTATTGACGGCAAAAGAGATGGTTGAGATGGATGCCTCCGTGATGCACGGATTGCAAATGCAAGTCGGTGCGATTGCGGGTGTACGCCATATCAAAAATCCCATAGAGCTAGCTCGTGATGTCATGCTTCATTCGTCACATGCCTTTCTGGTTGGCGAAGGGGCGGAAGAGTTTGCTTTCCAACAAGGTCATCTTTTTACGGAACAAGATTATTTCTTTACCGATCGCCGTTACGACCAACTGATGGCACTTAAAGAGTCGGATGACAGTGCCTTATCAGAAGCAAATTACCCTGATGACGGTAAACATGGCACCGTTGGCGCAGTGGCGCTCGATCAACAAGGCAATTTAGCCGCCGCAACGAGTACCGGAGGCATTGCGAATAAACGCTTTGGCCGAGTCGGTGATTCCGCTGTGATTGGTGCGGGCACGTTAGCTGAAAATGGCAACGTAGCGATTTCATCCACGGGTGTTGGTGAGCTGTTCATTCGCAAAATGGTTGCTAGCGATATCGCAGCACGCATGCGTTATCTTGGTGAGGATGTGCAAACGGCCTGTGAAACCGTGATTCAAGGCGATCTAAAAACACAAGGTGGCGAGGGCGGTGTGATTGCGATTGATAAACAAGGCGCGGTGCACTTCGCGTTAAATTGTTTGGGAATGTACCGTGCAAGTATCGATATTGACGGCAAGCTTAGTATTAAAATCTTTGCTGATGGGTAATCGAGTGGTTATGTCTGCGGATCTATTGGTTGCTCAATAGTTTAATTCTGTGTGAATCTTCTATGACTAAAAAATGACTGCAAGACAGTGGATTCAGTGCTAGAATCCTTTTTTAACTAGCAATCAGACTTGGAAAGATGGGAAATAACGTAGTCGTTCTAGGCACCCAATGGGGTGACGAAGGTAAAGGTAAAATCGTAGACCTTTTAACTGAAGATGCAAAATACGTGGTTCGCTACCAAGGCGGTCACAATGCAGGTCACACACTTGTAATCGACGGTGAGAAAACCGTTCTTCACTTAATTCCTTCAGGTATCCTTCGCGATAATGTTAAATGCATTATCGGCAACGGTGTAGTTCTATCACCTGACGCATTAATTAAAGAAATGAAGCCTCTTGAAGAGCGCGGCATTGAAGTTCGTAACAGTCTTTTCATTTCTGAAGCATGTCCTCTAATTCTTCCTTACCATGTTGCTTTAGACCAAGCGCGCGAAATCGCACGCGGTAAAAAAGCAATCGGTACGACTGGTCGTGGTATCGGTCCTGCTTACGAAGATAAAGTTGCTCGTCGCGGTCTACGCGTTGGCGACCTATTCGATATGGAAGCTTTTGCAGAAAAACTAAAAGAAGTAATGGAATACCATAACTTCGCACTAGTGAACTACTACAAAGCGGACGCAGTAAGCTACGAAGAAGTACTTGAGCAAGCGAAAGGCTACGCTGATCTACTGACTTCAATGGTTATCGATGTAACTGACGAACTAGACGCAGCACGTAAGCGCGGCGACAAGATCATGTTCGAAGGTGCACAAGGTACACTACTTGATATCGACCACGGTACTTACCCATACGTAACGTCTTCTAACACCACTGCTGGTGGTGTTGCTGCAGGTTCAGGTTTTGGTCCTCGTCACCTAGGTTACATCCTTGGTATCGCGAAAGCTTACTGTACTCGTGTTGGTTCAGGTCCATTCCCGACTGAGCTATACGATGGTCTAGATAAGCAAGACCCAGTAGGTAAGCACCTAGGTACTGTTGGCCATGAATTTGGTGCAACGACAGGTCGTCTACGCCGTACTGGTTGGTTTGATGCTGTAGCGATGCGTCGCGCAATCCAAATCAACTCGATCACTGGTTTCTGTCTAACTAAACTAGACGTACTAGATGGCCTAGAAGAGCTAAAAATCTGTACTGGTTACAAGATGGACGACGGTTCTGTACTAGAAGTTTCGCCAATGGCTGCTGAATCATTCGAAAAAGTAACGCCAATTTACGAAACAATGCCTGGTTGGTCTGAAAACACCTTTGGTGCTAAATCTATCGACGCGCTTCCACAAGCAGCTCTAGATTACATCAAGCGTATTGAAGAACTAACTGGCGTTCCAGTAGACATCATCTCTACTGGCCCAGATCGTAACGAAACTATCATCAAGGTTCACCCGTTTGAAGCTTAATTGATAGCGTTACGCTTGAAAAAGAGTCGACACACAGTGTCGGCTTTTTTTATGCCTGAATAACCCCCAATGGAGCTTTTTATTCCGCCTAGTTGCGATCTCTCAATGCCAAGCGATAAGGTGTGAAGCCGATTCCTTTCTTGTTCAATGCGTTGCCGCTTTGATGGATTTTTCACCTTGCTGTGGCAAACTATTGCCAACTTACGGCAATTTTTGTCTAAAGAGTTTTTTGTTTTTGCCGATACAAATATCGAACCTGCCTATAAAGCTAATTACGTCTATGATTGGCTAAAGCAGGGTGTCGGATTCAACAAAGAGTGCAGGTATGAAGCTACGAACAGTGGCAGCTTCGTTGATGCTGGTCTTGAGCTCATCATTCAGTTTTGCAAATGCAACTGACATTGGTGAGCCTGTGCCAATTTATTCCGAAGCTGAACTTATTAAACTGATCGAACAGAATAAACATTTAGAGCGAGTTAAAGCGGATAACTGCCAATTGGTGGAAGATATTGTCGCGCGTGCTACCCGTATTAGCCTACCTTCGTATGAGTTTCTCTACGGGGATATGCTGGCGTGGGGAGTATGTGTCGATCAAGACGTTGAGCTCGGTCTTTATTATATGGAAAATGCCGCCCATCAGGGCTTACCAACGGCATTGGAGCAGTTAGGTCGTTACTATTCTCGCGGTACATTGGTACAGCAAGATAAAGAGCGCGCGATCCCTTATCTACGCGAAGCAGCGGCGATGGGCAATATTAATGCCCGCATCCATCTAGCGGAATTATTGCTGCGTGATTATGGCAGTCCGTTGGATTATGAGGATGCTTATCGCTGGTTGTATAACTCAGTGACGGCGGATCAACGCCAATATAAACGCATCTCACGTTTGCGAACGGGATTAGAGCAGCGTATGCCAGACAACATTATTGCTCGCGCTAAGCGCCGCGAAACTTTCTGGTAATGCTCGCGAAATAACACCAACATAGACATGATAAACCTGCACTTATAAAAATGCCCAGCGATTGCTGGGCATTGTCTTTTTAGCTTAGGGCTTATTGAACCACTTCACCTGATTCGATAACTGTTTTACGAACCACGTCAGTAAACTCAAGTGCTTCTTTACGGATTTGGTCTTCGTCAACCGTTAAGATTTGACGATCTTTCATCAGCAACTTACCGTGAACGATTGAGTGACGTACGTTGGCAGAGTTTGCTGAGTAAACCAATGCTGAATATGGGTTGTATACCGGAACCATGTTTGGCGCTTTGGTATCGATAACGATAATATCAGCCAGTTTACCAACCTCTAGAGAGCCGATTTTGTCTTCCATGTGCAGTGCTTTCGCCGCGCCCATGGTTGCCATGTCGATAACTTTAAGCGGTGGCATTGCTGCGCGATCTTGGTTAACCAACTTGTGTACTTTAGCCACTTGGTTGAACTCATCAATCGTACTTAGCGTGTTACCTGACATCGGGCCATCAGTACCAAGGCCGATACGAATATCTTCATCGTACATTTTCAGTGCTGGTGAGACGCCTTTGGCTGATTTGATGTTAGCACTCATGTTGTGTGCAACACCCATATCAGACTTTTTCACCAATTCGATATCGTGCTCATCAACCAAAATCATGTGTGCGCCAACTAAGTTCTTATTTAGTGCGCCAATGCTTTCCATGTAAGCCACTGGTGATAGGCCGTTTGAACGTTCTGAAATGACTTGTTGCTCACGATCTGATTCCGCAAGGTGCATCATTACAGGCACATCTTTCTCTAACGACAACTTAGCTACTTTTTGCAGTGTTTCTGTGGTGTTGGTGTATGGACCATGTGGTGCGAACGCCGGAGTAATGCGTGGGTGATCTTTGTATTGCTCGATAAAGTTCAGTGTGTAGTCAATACCAGCATCGGCGTTCTTTGCCGAAGCAACCGGGAACTTGATGATGGTTTCGCCTAGGATTGCGCGCATACCGATTTTATCAACCGTCTTTGCTACTTCATCTTCAAAGTAGTACATGTCTGCGTAAGTGGTTACACCGCCTTTTAGCATTTCAACGTTGCCTAGGTTGGCACCGATACGCACCATTTCACGCGAAACAAGTTTTGCTTCTAGCGGGAAGATATAGCGGTGTAGGCGATCTGGCACATCATCCGCTAGCGAGCGGAAAACAGTCATTGAAACGTGTGTATGGGTATTGATAAGACCCGGCATGACGATATCGCCATCAACATCAAGAACGTTGTCAGCCTTGTATTTTTTCTCTAAAGACTCATCACCAACCGCGATGATTTTGTTGTCTTTAACCACGACAGTACCGTTTTCATAAACAGTTTTGTCTTGGTTCATGGTTAGAACCATGGCATCAGTAATGATCAAATCAGCGTGTTCTGCTGCTTGAGAAAAAGCAGAGAATAGGCCTAAGCTTGCGATCGCAGTAGCTAATAGAGTGCGTTTCATAGAGATAAATAAACCTAACAGGGGGATATAGGAAATTGGCGCTGAATATCGCAACAAGCCAGCCGTATTGCAATCGTTTGCTTTATTGATTGCATGTAAGTGTGATCTAGATCGTCATTTGATTGTGCCGCTGATTTTTGCCGAAGAATGGGTGTTTTTTTACACTATTGTTGGCCGTGAAAGGGACCGCAACAAGGTGGATATTGAGCGTCTTCTGCAGAGGGGCGCAGTGGTAAGTTATGAAAACTTCGAATCTATTTAGTCTTTTTGTAACCACTTCGCTGTAGCTTATGCCATGACTCGGATATACTAGCCGTATACCTTCCTTGCTAAGTTGGGCTTGCTTATGTCAGACCAAATCCAAAACGATCCATTTGCTGATCGTGAATCACAAAATTACGACAACCCTATTCCAAGCCGTGAGTTCATCCTCGAGTTCTTGAAACAGGCCGGCGTTCCGATGAACCGCAATGACCTGTTTGAAGCGCTAAAACTTCAAGGTGAAGAGCAATATGAAGGCTTACGTCGTCGTCTCCGTGCGATGGAACGTGATGGCCAATTGGTCTTTACTCGTCGTCAGTGCTACGCATTACCTGAAAAACTAGAAATGGTAAAAGGCTATGTGATTGGTCACAAAGACGGGCATGGTTGGGTTCGTCCAGAGGGCAGTACCGGCAAGGATAACGACATCGTGCTGCCTCATCATCAAATGAAAAACATCATTCATGGTGATTTTGTTTTGGTGCAACCGACCGATAACTCGAAGCGTGGTCGCAAGGAAGGCCGTTTGGTTCGAGTATTAGAAGAGCGTAAAACGCAAATCGTTGGTCGTTTCTTCTTGGAGTATGGTTACTCTTACGTTGTGCCGGATGATTCTCGTATCTGCCAAGATATCTTGATCCCGAACGAGCACAAATCGACGGCTCGTATGGGTAATGTGGTCGTGATTGAAATCACAGACCGCGGTACGCGTTCGCGTGGCATGATGGGACAGGTTGTTGAGGTGCTAGGCGAAAAAATGGCACCGGGAATGGAAACGCAAATTGCTATCCGTACTCACCAGATCCCGCATGAGTGGCCTGAAGCGGTCGATAAACAAATTGAACATCTGGGCGAAGAAGTTCCAGAAGAAGCGAAAGCAGGCCGTGTCGATCTGCGCCAATTACCATTGATGACTATTGATGGAGAAGATGCGCGAGACTTCGATGATGCGGTTTACTGTGAGGCTAAAAAAGGCGGTGGCTGGCGCTTATGGGTCGCGATTGCTGATGTAAGCTATTACGTTCGTCCTGAAACTGCGTTAGATAAAGAAGCGATCAACCGTGGCAACTCGGTTTACTTCCCTTCGCAAGTTGTCCCAATGCTACCTGAAGTGCTTTCTAATGGTCTGTGTTCTCTTAACCCGCAAGTTGATCGCTTGTGTATGGTGTGTGAGATGACCATTTCAGCGACGGGTAAGTTATCGAGCTACAAGCACTATGAAGGTGTGATGAACTCTCATGCCCGCCTGACTTACAACAAAGTTGGCGCAGTACTCGATGGCGATGAAGAATTGCGTCAACGCTACGCACCATTAGTGCCGCATCTCGAAGAGTTGCATAAAATGTACAAAGTGCTCAAAGGCGCACGTGACAATCGTGGTGCGATTGAGTTTGAAACGGTTGAAACCAAGTTCATCTTTAATGCGGAACGTAAGATCGATCGTATTGAACCGGTGATTCGTAACGATGCGCATAAGCTGATCGAAGAATGCATGATTTTGGCTAACATCGCTTCTGCGTCATTGGTTGAGAAAGCTAAAGAAGCTGCGTTGTACCGTATTCACGAAACTCCGGGTGAGTTGCGTCTACAAGGTTTCCGAGATTTCCTTGGTGAGTTAGGCCTAAATCTTGGCGGCGGCTTAGAGCCATCACCAACTGATTACGCCGATTTAGTGAAGCAGATTGCTGAGCGCCAAGATAAAGAACTGATCCAAACCATGCTGCTACGCTCAATGAAGCAAGCGGTTTATAACGCAGATAACTGCGGTCACTTTGGTTTGGCATTAAAACGCTACGCGCACTTTACGTCGCCAATTCGTCGCTACCCTGATTTGTTATTGCACCGAGCAATCAAATACCTAATAGCTAAAGAAGAAGGCCGTAACCAAGATCGTTGGACACCAACCGGTGGTTACCACTATTCATTCGACGATATGGATTTTTACGGTGAGCAATGTTCAATGACCGAGCGTCGTGCGGATGATGCCACGCGTGAAGTGTCTGATTGGTTGAAGTGTGAATACATGCAAGACCACGTCGGTGATGAGCTTGAAGGCGTGATTGCCAATGTCACCAGCTTTGGTTTCTTTGTGCGTTTAACAGAGCTGCATATCGATGGATTAGTGCATATTTCGTCACTGGCGAATGATTACTACCATTTTGATCCAGTAGGTCAAAGACTTATCGGTGAAAGCTTTGGTGCGATTTACCGCCTAGGCGATGCAGTTAAAGTAAAAGTACAAGCAGTCAACCTTGATGACCGTCAAATTGACTTTGCATTAGTTGAAACAAGTCGTAAGCTACGCGGCGAAGGTAAGACGGCTAAAAAGCGTGCGGTTGAAGCTCAGCTGAAAGCCAAAGCGAAAAAACGTGCTGCAACGGGTGGACGTGAAGAGCGCAAAGCAAAACCTGCTATTGAGCCAACTAAACCGCCAGTTAGCGCTGAGACTAAAAGCGAAGTGAAAAAGCCGAAAGTCCGAAAAGCACGTAAGAAAAAACCGCACAGCAATGCCAAAAAGGGCAAGCGCGTTAGTAAGAGCGAATAGTCGTTTCAACAACAGGTTTAGAAAATGAGTAACGAATTTCTTTATGGCATCCATGCTGTTAAAGCAGTATTGGAACGTGAGCCGGAACGTTTTATTGAAGCGTACGTGCTGAAAGGTCGTCAAGATGACCGCTTAATGCCAATTTTGAATGAACTGCAACGCTGTGGCGTTTCAATTCAACAAATGGGCCGTAAAACACTGGATGACAAAGCACAAGGTGCTAACCATCAAGGTGTTATTGCGCGCGTCAAACCGGCTAAGCAGCTGAACGAGAATGACTTAGATGACATCATCGCTCAGCATGAAGCGCCACTATTGTTGGTGCTTGATGGCGTAACTGACCCGCATAACCTTGGCGCGTGTTTGCGTAACGCTGATGCCGCAGGTGTGGCTGCGGTTATCGTACCGAAAGATAAGTCAGCGCAAATGAATGCGACGGTAAGCAAAGTGGCGTGTGGCGCTGCGGAAACCGTAGCCCTAGTACGCGTAACTAACCTTGCGCGTACTATGCGTGCGTTGCAAGAGAAGGGCGTTTGGTTTGTTGGTACTGCCGGCGAAGCAACCCATGATATCTACCAAGCAAAACTGACGGGTCCTTTGGCGATTGTGATGGGCGCGGAAGGGGACGGCATGCGTCGCCTAACTCGTGAAACCTGCGATGACCTAATTAAGATCCCAATGGCGGGTAGCGTATCAAGCTTAAACGTATCGGTAGCATCGGGTATCTGTTTGTTTGAAGCGGTACGTCAAAGATTGGTTCGCTAGTTATCGCCTCTTTTATATAGAGAAGCTAGGTTAGCGAAATAGAGCGTAGATTGTGAAAGCAGTCTGCGTTTTTTTATAGAGCAAGCTTCGCTATAGTCACGCGATGCTAAGCACAATCCTATTTGCTTCTCGCTTCTCGCTTCTCGCTTCTCAATTCTTTTCTTCTCTCGCCTCTCAAACTGCCCAAGATTATTTTTCACTCGCCTCTTGAAGTTAAAACTGTGATCTGTATAATGCCTCGCACTGGTTAAGCCAGTTGTGAACCAATGAGCAGTGAGGAGCTAATAAATCTTCGATTTATTAGGTAATGTAGACTCAGCTTATGTTCGCGGTTAATACAATTAGGTATCTATTCTTCGGAATAACTGTTTTTAGAGGTGACTCTTTAAACGGGGGTGGTTAATCGAAAATTAACTGACAATGCGTCCTAATCTTGGATGCTACGGTTTCACATAAATCAATCGGCATTCTCTCGCCTTATGCGAGTTTGAGTGGCGATATTGTTTGTGTAATATTTACTAATTGGAGCTCTGTCTCATGCAGAACCAACGTATCCGTATCCGCCTTAAAGCGTTCGATTACAAGCTAATCGATGCTTCAACAGCGGAAATCGTTGAAACAGCTAAGCGCACAGGCGCACAGGTTCGTGGTCCAATCCCACTACCTACTCGTAAAGAGCGTTTCACAGTTCTTATCTCTCCACACGTTAACAAAGATGCACGTGATCAGTACGAAATTCGTACTCACAAACGTCTAATCGACATCGTTGAGCCAACAGACAAAACTGTTGATGCTCTGATGCGTCTAGACCTAGCTGCAGGCGTTGACGTTCAAATTAGCCTAGGTTAAGGGAGATTAGAATAATGATTGGTCTAATCGGTCGTAAAGTGGGCATGACCCGCGTATTTACTGAAGACGGCGTTTCTATCCCAGTAACTGTTGTTGAAGTTGAAGCAAACCGTGTAACTCAAGTTAAATCTCTTGAGACTGACGGTTACGCAGCAATTCAAGTTACAGCTGGAACTAAGAAAGCTAACCGCGTTACTAAACCAGAAGCTGGTCACTTTGCTAAAGCAGGTGTTGAAGCTGGTCGTGGTCTTTGGGAATTCCGTTTGGAAAACGGTGAAGAGTTTGCAGTTGGCGCTGAGCTAACAGTTGAACTATTCAACGAAACTAAAAAAGTAGACGTTACTGGTACATCTAAAGGTAAGGGCTTCCAAGGCGCTGTTAAGCGTTGGAACTTCCGTACTCAAGATATGACTCACGGTAACTCATTGTCTCACCGTGCACCGGGTTCAATTGGCCAATGTCAAACTCCAGGTCGCGTGTTTAAAGGCAAGAAAATGGCAGGTCACATGGGTGCTGAGCGTGTAACGACTCAAAACCTAGAGATCGTACGTGTTGACGCTGAGCGCAATCTGCTTCTTATTAAAGGTGCAGTCCCAGGCGCAACTGGCGGCAACGTGATCGTTAAACCAGCTATTAAAGCATAACGTCTCAGGAGTAAGTAATGGAACTTATGGTTAAAGGTGCTGATGCACTGACTGTTTCTGAAACTACTTTCGGACGTGAGTTTAACGAAGCTCTGGTACACCAAGTAGTTGTTGCATACGCAGCAGGTGCTCGTCAAGGTACTCGCGCTCAAAAAACACGTTCAGAAGTTTCTGGCGGTGGCGCTAAGCCATGGCGTCAAAAAGGTACTGGCCGTGCACGTGCTGGTACAATCCGTAGCCCAATCTGGCGTTCGGGTGGTGTTACTTTTGCTGCGAAACCTCAAGATCACAGCCAAAAAGTAAACAAGAAAATGTACCGCGGTGCTATGAAGAGCATTCTTTCTGAGCTAGTTCGTCAAGAGCGTCTAATCGTTGTTGATAACTTCTCTGTAGAAGCTCCAAAAACTAAAGAGCTAGTAGCTAAGCTTAAAGAGCTTGAGCTTAACGATGTACTAATCGTAACTGGCGAAGTAGATGAGAATCTATTCTTAGCAGCTCGTAACCTATACAAAGTTGACGCACGTGATGTTGCTGGTATTGACCCAGTATCTCTAATTGCATTCAACAAGGTTCTAATGACTGCTGATGCAGTTAAGCAAGTTGAGGAGATGCTAGCATGATCACTGAAGAACGTATCCTAAAAGTTCTACGTGCTCCGCACATCTCTGAAAAAGCAACTATGGCTGCAGAGAAAGCGAACACTATCGTTTTCAAAGTAGCTAAAGATGCAACTAAGAAAGAGATCAAAGCAGCTGTAGAAAAGCTATTTGAAGTTGAAGTTAAGTCTGTAAATACTCTTATCACTAAGGGTAAGACCAAACGTCAAGGTCTACGCCAAGGTCGCCGCAGCGACGTTAAGAAAGCGTATGTTACTTTGAACGAAGGTCAAGATCTTGACTTTGTTGGCGGCGCGGAATAACAGGAGTAGTTGAGAAATGGCTATTGTTAAATGTAAGCCGACTTCCCCTGGTCGTCGTCACGTAGTAAAAGTTGTTAACGCTGACCTACACAAGGGTAAGCCTTACGCACCTCTTCTAGAGAAAAACTCTAAGAATGGCGGTCGTAACAACAACGGTCGTATTACAGTACGTCACATCGGTGGTGGTCATAAGCAACACTACCGTTTGATTGACTTCAAACGTACTAAAGACGGTATCCCAGCGAAAGTTGAACGTCTAGAATACGATCCAAACCGTAGCGCTAACATCGCTCTAGTTCTGTACGCAGACGGTGAGCGTCGTTACATCCTAGCACCTAAAGGTGTTAACGCAGGTGATGCAATCCAGTCTGGCCCAGATGCGCCAATCAAAGCTGGTAACACTCTACCAATGCGTAACATCCCAGTAGGTTCAACTGTACATAACGTTGAGCTTAAACCTGGTAAAGGTGGTCAGCTAGCTCGTTCGGCTGGTGCATATGCTCAAATCGTTGCTCGCGACGGTTCATATGTAACTATCCGTCTACGTTCTGGCGAAATGCGCAAAGTATTGTCTGAAGGCCGTGCAACAATCGGTGAAGTAGGCAACTCTGAGCACATGCTACGTGAACTTGGTAAAGCTGGTGCTTCACGCTGGCGCGGCGTACGTCCAACCGTACGTGGTGTAGTAATGAACCCGGTTGATCACCCACACGGTGGTGGTGAAGGTCGCACATCTGGCGGTCGTCACCCAGTATCACCATGGGGTATGCCTACTAAAGGCTTCAAGACTCGTAAGAACAAACGCACTGACAAGTACATCGTACGTCGTCGTAACAAATAATCTATAAAGAGGAATCGCCATGCCACGTTCTCTCAAGAAAGGTCCTTTTATTGACCTACACTTGCTGAAGAAGGTAGAGAAAGCGGTGGAAAGCGGAGACAAAAAGCCTGTTAAGACTTGGTCCCGTCGCTCAATGATCATCCCTACGATGATCGGTTTGACCATCGCTGTCCATAATGGTCGTCAGCACGTACCAGTTTTCGTTACCGAAGAAATGATCGGTCACAAACTGGGTGAATTCGCACCAACTCGTACTTACCGTGGCCACGCTGCGGATAAGAAAGCTAAGAAGCGTTAAGGAGTAAATGATGGAAGCATTAGCTAAACATAACTTTGCTCGCATTTCTCCTCAGAAAGCTCGCTTAGTGGCAGACCAGATTCGTGGTAAATCAGTTGATCAAGCTCTAGAAATCTTGACGTTCAGCAACAAAAAAGCTGCTGAACTAATCAAGAAAGTTCTTGAATCAGCTATCGCGAACGCGGAGCACAACGAAGGTGCAGATATCGACGATCTAAATGTCGCTAAAATCTTCGTAGATGAAGGCCCAACCATGAAGCGTATTATGCCTCGTGCTAAAGGTCGTGCGGATCGTATCTTGAAGCGTTCAAGCCACATCACTATTGTTGTAGCAGATCGCTAAGAGACTAGGAGAGTAAGCAATGGGTCAAAAAGTACATCCAAATGGTATTCGTCTAGGCATCGTTAAGCCTTGGAATGCTACATGGTTTGCTAACACCAAAGATTTCGCTGACAACCTAGACGGCGACTTCAAGGTACGTCAGTTCCTTACAAGCGAACTGAAAAAAGCATCACTATCACGCATCGTTATCGAACGTCCTGCGAAGAGCATCCGTGTGACTATTCACACTGCTCGTCCAGGCGTAGTTATCGGTAAGAAAGGCGAAGACGTAGAAAAACTACGTGCAGCTGTAGCAAAAATCGCAGGTGTACCAGCGCAAATTAACATCGCTGAAGTACGTAAGCCTGAGCTTGATGCTCAACTTGTTGGTGATAGCATCGCGTCTCAGCTAGAGCGTCGTGTTATGTTCCGTCGTGCTATGAAGCGCGCGGTACAAAACGCAATGCGCCTTGGCGCTAAAGGCATCAAAGTGCAAGTAAGTGGTCGTCTTGGCGGCGCTGAAATTGCACGCGCAGAGTGGTACCGTGAAGGCCGTGTGCCTCTACACACTCTACGTGCTGATATTGATTACGCAACTTCTTCGGCTCACACCCAATACGGTGTAATCGGCATTAAAGTTTGGATCTTCAAAGGTGAGATTCTAGGCGGTATGCCAGCTGCTAACGCAGTAGAGCCTAAAGGCGATAAGCCTAAGAAGCAGCGTAAAGGCCGTAAGTAAGGAGTCGACAGATGCTACAACCAAAACGTACTAAGTTCCGTAAGGTTATGACTGGTCGTAACCGTGGTCTAGCTAAAGGTACTGATGTAAGCTTCGGCGAATTCGGTCTTAAAGCTGTTGGCCGTGGTCGTCTAACTGCTCGTCAAATTGAAGCGGCACGTCGTGCAATGACACGTCACGTTAAGCGTCAAGGTAAAATCTGGATCCGTGTGTTCCCAGATAAACCAATCACAGAAAAACCACTTGAAGTTCGTCAGGGTAAAGGTAAAGGTAACGTTGAGTACTGGGTAGCCCAAATCCAACCTGGAAAGGTTATGTACGAAATGGGTGGCGTACCTGAAGAATTGGCACGTGAAGCGTTCCGCCTAGCGGCTCGTAAACTGCCATTCAAAACTACATTTGTAATCAAGCAGGTGATGTGATGAAAGCACTAGATCTACGCGCAAAAAGCGTTGAAGAGCTTAATGCTGAGCTTTTGACTTTGCTACGTGAACAGTTCAACTTGCGCATGCAAGCAGCTACTGGTCAACTTCAGCAAACTCATACTCTAAAAACTGTACGCCGTGATATTGCACGTGTGAAAACTGTTTTGACAGAAAAGGCAGGCGCATAATGAGCGAAGCAAAACGTACTCAACAAGGCCGTGTTGTTAGCGACAAGATGGACAAGTCTATCGTTGTTGCTATCGAACGTTTCGTAAAACATCCGATTTACGGTAAGTTCGTACGCCGCACGACTAAAGTACACGCACACGACGAGAGCAACGAATGTGGCCTAGGCGACAAAGTTGAAATCGCTGAGTGTCGTCCACTGTCTAAGACTAAGTCTTGGACTTTGGTAAGCGTTCTAGAAAAAGCGAAAGGTTAATCCTTAGCTAATTCAATGAACAAAAACGGCTCCAAAAAATATTTTGGGGCCGTTTATTTTTTGACTACCCAATCACAAAAAAGGGTGGTACAATTCGCGTCCCTTTTAAAGAGGCAGCCCGACCCGTGATGGGTCTAGTTATTAATATTTAGCGGAGCACTAACAATGATCCAAATGCAAAGTACACTTGACGCTGCAGATAACTCTGGTGCGCGCAAGGTAATGTGTATTAAGGTCCTGGGTGGTTCTCACCGCCGTTATGCACATATCGGTGACGTCATCAAGGTTACAGTGAAAGAAGCAATTCCTCGCGGTAAAGTTAAAAAAGGTGATGTTCTGAAGGCGGTAGTAGTGCGCACCCGTAAAGGCGTTCGTCGCCCAGACGGTTCTGTCATTCGCTTCGACCGTAATGCTTGCGTATTGCTTAACGACAATACAGAGCAACCAATCGGTACACGTATCTTTGGCCCTGTGACACGCGAACTTCGTGGCGATAAATTCATGAAGATCGTTTCACTTGCTCCAGAAGTTCTGTAAGGAGCGCTATAATGGCAGCTAAAATCCGTCGTAATGACGAAGTAATCGTTCTTGCTGGTAAAGACAAAGGCAAGAAAGGTAAAGTAACTAAGGTTCTAGCAACTGGTAAAGTTGTTGTTGAAGGTATCAACCTAGTTAAGAAACACCAAAAACCTGTTCCTGCTCTAAATATCCAAGGTGGTATTGTTGAGCAAGAAGCAGCTATTGATGCTTCTAACGTTGCAATCTTTAACGCAGCAACTGGTAACGCGGACCGAGTAGGTTTCCGTTTTGAAGAAGGCAAAAAAGTGCGTTTCTTCAAGTCTAACGGTGAAACAATTAAGTAATTTGGAGTTCTACTATGGCGAAACTGCATGATTACTACAAGTCGTCTGTAGTCGCTGAACTGACCAAAGAGTTCAGCTACACAAGCGTCATGCAAGTCCCTAGAATCGAAAAGATCACCCTAAACATGGGTGTGGGTGAAGCAATCAACGATAAGAAACTGCTAGAAAACGCAGCTGCTGATATGGCAACGATCTCTGGTCAAAAGCCACTTATCACTAAAGCACGTAAATCTGTTGCAGGTTTCAAAATCCGTGAAGGCTACCCAATCGGTTGTAAAGTAACCTTGCGTGGCGAACGTATGTGGGATTTTCTTGAGCGTTTGATTAACATCGCTCTACCACGTGTACGTGACTTCCGTGGTGTTAGCGCTAAGTCTTTTGACGGACGCGGTAACTACAGCATGGGCGTTCGCGAGCAAATCATCTTCCCGGAAATCGACTTTGATAAAGTTGATTGTGTACGCGGTCTTGATATTACTATCACGACGTCAGCTGGCACAGATGCGGAAGGCCGAGCTCTGCTGGCTGCCTTTAACTTCCCATTCCGTAAGTAAGGTGAAGGGTTACTGTTATGGCTAAAAATTCGATGAAAGCACGTGAAGCTAAACGTGCAAAACTAGTAGCTAAGTTCGCTGAAAAGCGTGCTGCGCTAAAAGTTATCATTAGCGATGTAAACGCATCTGAAGAAGCTCGTTGGGACGCAGTTCTTAAACTGCAATCACTTCCACGTGATTCAAGTGCATCACGTCAGCGCAACCGTTGCAACCAAACTGGTCGTCCACACGGTTACCTGCGTAAGTTCGGTCTAAGCCGTATTAAAGTTCGCGAAGCTTGCATGAAAGGCGAGATTCCTGGACTTCGTAAGGCTAGCTGGTAATTGCCACTTAATCATTTGGAGTAAATCTTATGAGCATGCAAGATCCGATTTCGGATATGCTGACCCGCGTTCGCAACGGTCAGGCAGCAAACAAAGTTGCTGTAAAAATGCCTTCTTCAAAGCTTAAAGTTGCTATTGCTGCACTACTTAAAGCTGAAGGTTACATCGTAGACTTCGCTGTTGAAGGCGAAGCAAAACCTGAGCTAGAAGTTACTCTTAAGTACTTCCAAGCTAAACCAGTTATCGAGCAACTTAAGCGTGTTTCTCGTCCAGGTCTACGCGTTTACAAGAAGAAAGATTCTCTTCCTTCTGTAATGGGTGGCCTAGGTGTTGCTATCGTTTCTACTTCCAAGGGTCTTATGTCAGACCGTGCTGCGCGTAAAGCAGGTCTTGGTGGTGAAATCATCTGTTACGTTGCCTAAGGAGTAGACTATGTCTCGTGTTGCTAAAGCACCTGTCGCTATTCCAGCTGGCGTAGAGGTGAAACTAAACGGCCAAGAAGTTACTGTAAAAGGTGCTAAAGGCGAACTAACTCGCGTACTTAACGACGCAGTTGTTATCGCTCAGGAAGAAAACAACCTTACTTTCGGTCCTCGTGAAGGTGTTGTAAACGCATGGGCACAAGCAGGTACTGCTCGTGCACTAGTTAACAACATGGTTATCGGTGTGACTGAAGGCTTTGTGAAGAAGCTAACTCTTAAAGGTGTTGGTTACCGTGCTGCTATCAAAGGCAACGCTGTAGGTCTAACGCTAGGCTTCTCTCACCCTGTTGAGCATGAACTGCCTGCAGGTATTACAGCTGAATGTCCAAGCCAAACTGAAATCATTATTACTGGTTGCGATAAGCAATTAGTAGGTCAAGTTGCGGCTGATATTCGTTCTTACCGTGCTCCTGAACCTTATAAAGGTAAAGGTGTTCGTTACGCAGATGAAAATGTGCGTACCAAAGAAGCTAAGAAGAAGTAAGGTAACACTATGGATAAGAAAGCATCTCGCATCCGTCGTGCTACACGTGCACGTCGTAAGATTGCAGAACTTGGTGCAACTCGCCTGGTAGTACACCGTACTCCTCGCCATGTTTACGCTCAAGTTATCGCGGCAAACGGCTCTGAGGTTATCGCAGCTGCTTCTACTGTAGAAAAAGCGATCCGTGAGCAAGTGAAATACACTGGTAACATCGATGCAGCTAAAGCAGTTGGTAAAGCTGTTGCTGAGCGCGCTCTTGAAAAAGGCGTGACTTCAGTTGCATTCGATCGTTCTGGTTTCCAATACCACGGTCGAGTAGCGGCGCTAGCAGATTCTGCTCGCGAAGCTGGTCTGAAATTCTAAGGTAGGGTTGGAAGATGGCTAAAGAACAACAAGTTCAAGCGAATGATTTGCAAGAAAAGCTAATCGCAGTTAACCGTGTTTCTAAAACGGTTAAAGGCGGTCGAATCATGAGCTTTACTGCACTAACAGTAGTTGGTGACGGTAACGGTCGCGTAGGTTTCGGTTACGGCAAAGCACGTGAAGTACCTGCAGCGATTCAAAAAGCAATGGAAAAAGCACGTCGTAACATGACTACGATCGCGCTTAACGAAGGTACTCTTCACCACCCAGTGAAAGGTCGCCATTCGGGCTCTAAAGTTTACATGCAGCCTGCTGCTGAAGGTACTGGTGTTATCGCCGGCGGCGCAATGCGTGCAGTACTTGAAGTTGCTGGTGTACACAACGTACTATCTAAAGCATACGGTTCTACGAACCCTATCAACATCGTTCGTGCTACGATCGATGCACTAGGTAGCGTTAAGTCACCAGAAATGGTTGCTGCTAAACGTGGTCTAACTGTTGAATCTATTTCGGAGTAAGAACACGATGGCAACTATTAAAGTAACTCAAACTAAAAGCTCAATTGGTCGTCTGCCAAAGCACAAAGCTACTTTGCGCGGTCTTGGCCTTCGTAAAATCAACCACACAGTAGAACTTGAAGATACTCCGTGCGTGCGCGGCATGATCAACAAGGTTTACTACATGGTTAAAGTTGAGGAGTAATCACAAATGCGTTTGAATACTCTATCACCGGCTGCTGGCTCTAAACATGCTCCTAAGCGTGTAGGTCGCGGTATCGGTTCAGGCCTAGGCAAAACTGCCGGCCGTGGTCATAAAGGCCAAAAGTCGCGTTCTGGCGGTAAAGTTCGTCCAGGTTTTGAAGGCGGTCAAATGCCTCTGAAACAACGTCTACCTAAATTCGGTTTCACTTCTCGTAAGAGCCTAGTGTCTGCTGAAATTCGTCTAGCTGAGCTAGCGAAGGTTGAAGGTGACGTGGTAGATCTAAACAGCCTTAAAGCTGCTAACCTAATCACTAAGAACATCGAGTTCGTTAAGATCGTTCTTTCTGGTGAAGTTAACAAAGCGATGACTGTTAAAGGTCTACGCGTGACTAAAGGCGCTAAAGCTGCAATCGAAGCTGCAGGCGGTAAAATCGAAGAATAATCTTCGAAGGAAAGGTACAGATGGCTAAAAAACCAGGACAAGATTTTAGTAGTGCGAAAAATGGATTGGCGGAGCTTAAATCGCGCCTTTTGTTTGTATTAGGTGCTCTTTTAGTATTCCGCGCCGGTTCATTCGTACCAATCCCTGGTATTGACGCTGCTGTACTTGCCGATTTGTTCGAACAGCAAAAAGGTACCATCGTAGAAATGTTTAACATGTTCTCCGGTGGTGCTCTTGAGCGTGCGTCTATATTAGCGTTGGGCATCATGCCGTATATTTCGGCGTCAATTGTTGTCCAACTGCTAACCGTAGTTCATCCAGCGTTAGCTGAACTCAAGAAAGAGGGTGAAGCAGGCCGTCGTAAGATAAGCCAATACACACGCTACGGCACGCTTGTACTTGCAACATTCCAAGCTATTGGTATTGCAACTGGCCTACCAAACATGGTCGATAATTTGGTTGTTATCAACCAAACCATGTTTACGCTAATTGCTACCGTAAGTTTAGTAACCGGTACCATGTTCTTAATGTGGTTAGGTGAACAAATTACAGAGCGCGGAATTGGTAACGGTATTTCGGTACTGATTTTTGCAGGTATTGTTGCTGGATTGCCTTCGGCAATCGGTCAAACAATCGAGCAAGCGCGTCAAGGTGAACTGCATGTACTTCTTCTGCTGTTGATTGCGGTACTCGCTTTTGCGGTAATTTACTTTGTTGTTTTCATGGAGCGTGGTCAACGTCGTATCGTTGTAAACTACGCGAAGCGTCAACAAGGTCGTAAAGTATTTGCTGCGCAAAGCACTCACTTGCCACTTAAAATTAATATGGCAGGTGTTATTCCAGCAATCTTCGCATCAAGCATTATCCTGTTCCCAGGAACATTGGCGCAGTGGTTTGGTCAGAATGGTGAGAGCAGCGCGTTCGGTTGGTTAACTGACGTGTCATTAGCTCTTAGCCCAGGTCAACCTCTGTATGTAATGCTTTATGCAGCAGCGATTATCTTCTTCTGCTTCTTCTACACGGCGTTGGTATTCAACCCGCGTGAAACAGCAGATAACTTGAAGAAGTCTGGTGCATTCGTACCCGGTATCCGCCCAGGCGAGCAGACAGCGAAATACATTGATAAAGTGATGACACGTTTAACCCTAGCGGGCGCACTGTACATTACCTTTATCTGTCTGATCCCAGAGTTCATGATGGTCGCGTGGAACGTACGTTTCTACTTCGGCGGTACATCACTACTAATCGTAGTGGTTGTAATCATGGATTTCATGGCACAGGTACAGACTCATATGATGTCCCAACAGTATGATTCTGTGTTGAAAAAAGCGAATCTGAAAGGCTATGGCCGTTAATACGGCGGTAACCTCAGATTTCATTTACGGAGTTTAGCAATGAAAGTTCGTGCTTCCGTTAAAAAAATCTGCCGTAACTGTAAAGTAATCAAGCGTAACGGTGTCGTTCGCGTGATTTGCAGTGAGCCAAAGCATAAACAGCGCCAAGGCTAATCAGCAGAAATTTTTACTTGAAATGTAAGGTAGTGTCGAGTATATTCCTCGGCCTACCTTTTGCGTGCAAAAGAAGTAGTACTCCGCAGCGTATCCGAGACGGGCTTTGCTGCGGCTAATTCTTTTATGAAACACTATGGAGTGAATAATGGCCCGTATAGCAGGCATTAACATTCCTGATCAAAAACATGCTGTGATTGCACTAACGTCAATCTACGGCATCGGTAAGACTCGCTCAAAAGCTATCCTAGCTGAAGTGGGTATTGCTGAAGATGTTAAGATCAGTGAACTATCTGATGAACAGATCGATCAACTGCGTGATGGTGTAGCTAAATACACTGTAGAAGGTGATCTACGTCGTGAAGTATCTATGAACATCAAGCGTCTTATGGACCTTGGTTGTTACCGTGGTCTTCGTCATCGTCGCAGTCTACCACTACGTGGACAGCGTACTAAAACCAACGCTCGCACCCGCAAGGGTCCGCGTAAGCCGATCAAGAAATAGTCGGGAAGGTAGAGTACAATGGCTAAACAACCAACTCGCGCGCGTAAACGCGTTCGCAAACAAGTTGCAGACGGTGTTGCGCACATCCATGCTTCTTTCAACAACACAATCGTAACCATTACTGACCGTCAAGGTAACGCACTAGCTTGGGCTACTGCAGGTGGTTCAGGTTTCCGCGGTTCTCGTAAGTCTACTCCGTTCGCTGCACAGGTTGCTGCTGAGCGTTGTGCTGAAATGGCTAAAGAATACGGTCTAAAGAACTTGGAAGTTATGGTTAAGGGTCCAGGTCCAGGTCGCGAATCTACTGTTCGTGCACTGAACGCTGCTGGTTACCGCATCACGAACATCGTTGATGCTACACCAATCCCTCATAACGGTTGTCGTCCACCTAAGAAACGTCGCGTATAACGTTTCTAGGACAATTGGAGAAGAATCATGGCAAGATATTTGGGTCCTAAGCTTAAGCTTAGCCGTCGTGAAGGCACAGACTTATTCCTTAAGTCTGGTGTTCGTGCGATCGATACCAAGTGTAAAATTGATAACGCACCAGGTGTACACGGCGCTCGTCGCGGTCGTCTATCTGAGTATGGCGTTCAGCTTCGTGAGAAGCAAAAAGTTCGTCGTATGTACGGCGTTCTAGAAAAACAATTCCGTAACTACTACAAAGAAGCTGCGCGCCTTAAAGGCAACACAGGTGAAAACCTGCTTCAACTTCTTGAAGGTCGTCTTGATAACGTAGTTTACCGTATGGGTTTTGGTGCTACTCGCGCTGAAGCACGTCAGCTAGTTAGCCACAAAGCTATCGTAGTTAACGGTAAAGTTGTAAACGTTCCTTCTTTCAAAGTAGCGGCAAACGACGTTGTTGCAATTCGCGAGAAAGCTAAACAGCAATCTCGTATTAAAGCATCTCTAGAAGTTGCTGAACAACGCGAAAAACCAACTTGGATTGAAGTAGATGGCGGTAAGATGGAAGGTACATTCAAGCGTAAGCCTGAGCGTTCTGATCTGTCAGCTGACATCAACGAACAATTGATCGTCGAGCTTTACTCTAAGTAAGGTTTAAACTAAAGAGAGGACACAATGCAGGGTTCTGTAACAGAATTTCTTAAGCCACGTCTTGTTGACATCGAACAAATCAGCACGACACACGCAAAAGTAACTCTTGAGCCGTTAGAGCGTGGTTTCGGCCATACTCTTGGTAATGCACTTCGCCGAATTCTTCTATCTTCTATGCCGGGTTGTGCGGTTACTGAAGTTGAGATTGAAGGCGTTCTACACGAATACAGCACTAAAGAAGGCGTTCAAGAAGATATTCTTGAAATCCTACTGAACCTTAAAGGTTTGGCTGTACGCGTTGCCGAAGGCAAAGATGAAGTGTTTATTACGCTGAATAAATCAGGCTCGGGCCCTGTGGTTGCAGGTGACATCACCCATGATGGTGATGTAGAGATCACTAACCCTGAACACGTTATTTGTCACCTAACGGATGACAACGCTGAGATCGCTATGCGTATCAAAGTTGAACGTGGTCGTGGTTATGTTCCTGCTTCTGCTCGTATCCATACCGAAGAAGATGAGCGTCCTATTGGTCGCCTACTGGTTGACGCAACATACAGTCCAGTAGACAAGATTGCTTATTCTGTTGACGCGGCTCGTGTAGAGCAACGTACAGACTTAGACAAGCTTGTTATCGATATGGAAACGAACGGTACTCTAGACCCTGAGGAAGCAATCCGTCGTGCAGCTACTATCCTAGCTGAACAACTGGATGCGTTCGTAGATCTTCGTGATGTACGTGTACCTGAGGAGAAGGAAGAGAAGCCTGAATTTGATCCTATCCTACTGCGTCCTGTAGACGATCTTGAACTAACAGTTCGCTCTGCTAACTGTTTGAAAGCAGAAGCGATTCACTACATCGGTGATCTTGTACAGCGTACTGAGGTTGAGCTACTTAAAACGCCTAACCTTGGTAAAAAATCTCTTACTGAGATTAAAGACGTACTTGCATCACGTGGTCTGTCTCTGGGCATGCGCCTAGAAAACTGGCCACCAGCGTCTATCGCTGAAGATTAATCGATACTAGTTAGAAGGATTAGGTCATGCGCCATCGTAAGAGTGGTCGTCAACTCAACCGCAACAGCTCACATCGTAAAGCGATGTTCAGCAATATGGCTAGCTCTTTAGTACGTCATGAAGTTATCAAGACTACATTGCCTAAAGCAAAAGAGCTACGTCGCGTAGTTGAGCCTTTGATTACACTAGCTAAGACTGACAGTGTTGCTAACCGTCGTCTTGCATTTGCACGCACTCGTGATAACGAAGTTGTTGCAAAACTGTTTAACGAACTAGGTCCACGTTTTGCTGCTCGTCAGGGCGGTTACACTCGTATCCTAAAAGCTGGCTTCCGTGCTGGTGATAAAGCTCCAATGGCTTACATTGAGCTTGTTGATCGCCCAGCTGCTGAAGAAGCTGCTGAGTAATCAGGTTCGAAAGACCAAAAAA
>NZ_AFWF01000318.1 GCF_000222605.1 Vibrio ichthyoenteri ATCC 700023
CTCACCACTTTCGCCGTGAGAACGAAGCGTACTTTACCCGATTATTTTTTTACGTCAACAATAAATTAGATCAAAACAATCAAACGGTTAGTTTACAATCGCTCTGGGTGTATTTTGCACTTATTTTAGGTTTATTACCCTTGCCATTAAACGATTTCCTATGCGCCTCGCTTGCTCGGCGAACAACAAATCCTGCAAAAACACATCTCACCATGGATCGATTGACGTTTATTTTGCCCGATGTGAGAAAAAGTCTGCCGCAATTGGGGACTGTTGGTACGCATAGTGATTCGACGCGAACCGTTAGGCTATCGCTTATTCCGAGACTTAAGTCTAGAATGCGCGCTTTTTGTGAGCAACAAATGATGGACGCTAACAAAACTCTCGCGTAAATTGTTAAAAATATTGGATATATTTAGAAAGGGATCTTTCATGAAGTTACAAATACCACAAGACTACCAACCCCTACTTGAATTGCGTGACACCGAAGTTGCGATCAAAAAGCTTAAGGACTACTTTGAATACGCGCTCGCGTACGAGCTGTATTTAACGCGCGTCTCGGCGCCTTTATTTGTTAAACCTGAAACGGGCCTTAATGACAACCTCAACGGAACGGAGCGTCCAGTAAGCTTTGACCTGCTTGATGACAACGGCGCGCATGTTGAAGTTGTGCATTCATTGGCAAAATGGAAGCGTATGGCGCTCGGTCGCTACGGCTTTCAAAAAGATGAAGGCCTTTATACCGACATGAACGCGATCCGCCGTGATGAAGAGCTAGACAACATTCACTCGATTTATGTTGACCAATGGGATTGGGAAAAGGTGCTCGAGAAATCGATGCGTAATGAAGAGTACCTGCGCACAACCGTGGAAAAGATTTATAACGCTTTCCTAAAAACGGAAAACTATATCTATCAAGAATACCCTGTATTAGAAAGACGCCTACCCGCCAAGGTGACCTTTATTACTTCGCAAGAGCTGCTTGACCGCTACCCAGATTTATCATCAAAAGAGCGTGAAAACGCGATCTGTAAAGAGCATGGCGCGGTGTTCATTCGCAATATAGGTCATGCCCTGTCTGATGGTGAGCGTCATGATGGGCGTGCACCTGATTATGACGATTGGAATCTCAACGGTGATTTGCTGTTCTGGAACTCGGTACTCGACAGTGCGCTGGAGCTTTCTTCAATGGGTATTCGCGTCTGTGAACAGAGCTTAGCAGAGCAGTTGGCGATTTCTGGTTGTGAAGATCGCGCATCACTGCCATTTCACAGTATGGTACTCGACAAATCACTGCCTTACACCATTGGTGGTGGTATCGGCCAGTCACGTATTTGTATGTTCTTCTTACAAAAAGCGCATATTGGTGAAGTTCAGTCGTCTATCTGGCCTGATGCGATGATTGCAGAATGCGAAGAGAACAAGATCCAACTTCTATAATAAATCTATGCTCATTGCCCCTTCCCTAGGGGCAATTATTGCTAACTCACAACAATTCGATTCCTCCCACTATTTTTAGCTCGGTATAAGCTCTGATCTGCTTCTACAAAATAGCTTTCATCAGCTAAAAATTTACCCGGTTCGGCTTGACGACTAACACCAATCGATATCGGTGTTTTTCAAGAC
>NZ_AFWF01000317.1 GCF_000222605.1 Vibrio ichthyoenteri ATCC 700023
TTCTTAATAATTAGTATATGTTGGTATTAAAACCAGACTGACAAATGGGCTATAACGTAGCCAACGAATAAAAATGAAAGTTTTTTTACTACCTTCTTCTATAGTGGTCTCTAAATAAAAAACCTTGACAATCAAAATAAAGACAGTCGTAAAAATAACAACTAACGTACTATAACTTAGATTATCTATTCTATAGTGGTCTTTAAATAATTAGCTTACAGAAAATAGCTCATATTCAATGCTGGTGGGTTTACGGCTATTAATTTTAGCCTAATTAATTTAATTCTCTTTGATATAACGATAGAGCGTCGCAATACCAATACCTGACGCCTTTGCAGCCTTTTCTTTTGACAATCCATTCTCATTGACTAATTTTAAGGCATCCTCACAAGCTCTAATCGTCTTTGGTGATTGCTGCTTACCTTTGTACTTACCTTCCGCTTTCGCCCTATCAATACCGATACGTTGCTTCTCAAGAATTTCATCTCGTTGCATCTCAGCAACTGCAGCTAGGGTCGTTAATACTATTTTTCCTGTACTACTAGTTACATCTAGCATACCAAGGTCATGAACATGGACAGCGACTCTTTTATCTTTCATCGACTCAATGAATTGAAGAACTTCCACCGCATTACGACCTAGGCGAGATACAGATAACACTAAAATAGAATCACCACACTGTGCAGTACGAGATAGTCTTATTAGCTCTGGACGCTCTAAAGTCCTCCCTGACAGTTGTTCTTTAAAGATTAATGCATTAGGCCAAACTGAATGTAAAACGCCAGCTTGCTGCTCTACGTTTTGCTCTACTGTTGATGTTCTGGCGTATATGTACTTCTGCCCAGATTTCGCATTAACTTTATTAACTTGGTCGCTACTGCTCATTTAATTCCTTACAAGGCTATCATTTAGACACCCTTACGATAAT
>NZ_AFWF01000316.1 GCF_000222605.1 Vibrio ichthyoenteri ATCC 700023
TCTTTTATTTCCTTATGGTTGAGTCTATTTTTAGTGCCAAGAGCTTCCGCTTTATTGCTGCAGTATTTGTCAATTTTTCTAGAGAAATCGCACGCAAGGTGCTGATGAATTTCATTTTTTCTTGGTTGTAACTCAAAGATAACGTCATCGCATGCTTGTATAATAATATCAACTGTATTTTTTAAAATAGATAAATCACGTACATTGAAAATAGACAAATCATCACGTTGCGATTTGCTTGATATTAATTCGCCAATCTGTTTTCTAACTACATTTGAATTTACAATATTTAACCTACCTCTAGCTTCACTTAATATGTTAATTCGTTGTTCGTAAGGAAGACTGTTAATGGACAATAAAATGTCACTAAATTTACGTAGCGTTTTTTTTGACAACGAAGTATTGTTCATCTTTATGGTTATGGCATCAGTTAAACTGTGTTTTTGTATGTTTATTTTCATTTTTAGTTCATTCCAGTTGCGCTATAAAGCCTTAGAATCTATCCCAAAAGGGATTTATTCCAAACAATGAGACCACAAGCAAAATGCAACATGGCCTCGTAGTTTTCGATTTTCTTTTCCCAACGAACAAGCAATCTACGATAACGGTTTAGCCAGCTATGGGTTCGCTCCACAACCCAACGATGAGCCTTAAAATCATCCGATTGTTTCAAGCTCGCAGCCTCTTCAGTACGTGATTGAACATAAGGAATCTAGTTCAAAGCGACCAACTCATCATGCAGCCACTGCCCTGTATAACCTTTGTCTAAATACAGCGGCACTTGTAACGGTGGGCGATAACACTCTAATGCATCTAAAGTTTGCAGTACCAACTTGATGTCGTGGACGTTGGCACCATCGCTGACAACGGCAAGTGGTAATCCATTTGCATCCGCCAATAAGCTGCGTTTTACGCCTTGTTTTGTTCGGTCTGTCGGGTTCTTTCCTGTTTTTTTGAGCTAGCTAAAGGTGCTTTTGTTTGGCAGCCATCCATTGATATAGAACGCCAATCAACACCTTCGTAAATCAGGGTATTTTGCCAAAATCGCTCAAAGGCACCTGCATCTCGCGACTCTTGAAAACGAAGATGTGTAGAGCTAAAGGTGCAAATACCCGTTGCGTTAAGGGTATTCCACTGACAACCAGTTCTGAGAACAAAAAGAACTGGTTGTCATGGCATCACGATTATCAACCCATCTTTCGATGTGTACCTAGAGGGTGATCAGTCTTGTGGACAGGCAACAAAGGCTCTATTTTCGCCCAAAGAGCATCGGAGATTAGGTATTGTGTTGAACTCATTTACAGTATTTCAATAGGCGTTGATTTAACTCAGACAACACCTATTGAGATAGGTTCTAAAACAACTTATTACGCTTAAACCAATCATGATGACCGAGAATCTATTCACGAATATCAAACTATCCTTTCGCACCTGCAATCACCGAGCATAGTGTGCTCCAAAGGACGTCAAACAGACAATACGTGACTTTTGCTCTTTGCCGTTGGTCGATAATCATTTGAAAATATTCTTTGAAGTGGTCAATCTGCATGGTGCTCTTCCTAAAAAGGGAGTATATAGCCACAGCCAAATGTGTTCGTCAAATCGATATAATGTTGATTAAGGTACGTTCTCTATCTTACCCTGCATGTTAATGAGTTAGATGATCATTTGCCAAATAAATTAATATGATATATGACACTAATCATATCGATCATAGACGGATCTTTTGATTAGTAATGA
>NZ_AFWF01000315.1 GCF_000222605.1 Vibrio ichthyoenteri ATCC 700023
GTGACTGTAGTTCAGTTGGTTAGGATTTTTATTGAAGAGCTTAGCGGCCTTCTCGCTTCTCAAACCTTCTGCTGCACGTACTGCCGAATATAGGGAATAACTTCGGCTTCAAACCAAGGATTTCGTTTCAACCACAAGCTATTGCGTGGTGAAGGATGAGGTAGTGGCAGGTACTGAGGTGCCCAGGTTTGCCATGCTCTAACGGTTTCAGTTAAGGTTTTGGGTTTTTCTTTGAGATAATAATTTTGTGCGTACTGACCGATCAATAGCGTCATCTCTATATTGGGCAGTAATTCTAGGACTGATTGATGCCACAATGGTGCGCATTCTCTTCTTGGTGGTAAATCACCACTTTGGCCTTTGCCGGGATAACATAATCCCATCGGCATAATCGCAATCTTATTTGCGTCGTAAAAAGTGTGTTCATCAAGATCTAGCCATGCGCGCAGCCTATTCCCGCTTGGATCATTCCACGGTATCGAGCTTTCATGAACTCGGGTTCCTGGCGCTTGGCCAATGATCAAAATTCGCGCGTCTTGATGAGCTTGTATTATTGGGTTTGCTCCGAGAGGTAATGCAGACTCACAGGTCCGGCATCGTCTTATTTTTGTAAGTAAATCGTCTAGCATTAATAGCCTTTAGTGAAATCAATACGCTGTTGCAGTGTGTAGCCTTGTTCCCAATCACGATAATAGCGAGCAAAGACATCGACAACTTGGCCTGGGACGCTGAGTGCCGCGATGTGAGGAGTAACAGTGATGTTGGGATGTGACCAGTAAGGGTGTGTATCTGTTAGGGGCTCCTGAACAAACACATCGAGAAATGCGTGATCGACATTCCCCTTATGGAGCGCTTCAAGTAGTGCGGCTTGATCGACACTGCAACCACGGCCGACATTAAAGAAGAGGATGTTTTTAGCGTTGGTAAAGCTCGCTTGGTCAAATAACCCCTGTGTTTTGTTCGTGCTAGGTAGTGTACTCACGACGATATTTGCTTGAGTCATCGCCGAGTTAATTCATCGATATGGTAAGTATGATCAAATGGTGAATTGGGTTTTGGAATGCCTCGGGTGTTTACACCTATGGTTCTCAGGCCAAAGACCTTAGCGACTTGCGCTAAATGTGTGCCTATTTCACCGGTACCCACTATCACCATGGTTTTGCTGCTGAGGCTTTGATATTGAATGGGATGCCATTGATTGGTGATTTGTTGCTGTTGGTATTGCTTAAAGTGACGATAATGCTCAATAGATAGACCTAAAACGTATTCCGCTATTTGCTGTCCAAAGATCCCTTTCACATTCGTCAGCAAGTAGTCTTGTCTTAGACTATGGTTGATAAGTGCGTCGATGCCAGCGTAGATTGATTGAACCCACTCCAATTTGGTGAAGTCATCTAACTGAGCTGCGAGTAAAGGTGGTGCTGCTAAGACGATATTCGCTTCATCACGCTGGTTGGTGATTATAAGGTTGGGGAGTTCTTTCTGCTCAATCAACTCTTGGTAAGTTTGGTTGGAATCAGTGAGGATGTAGAGCTTTTTTGTTAAATTGTCCATAGGCTTTGCTTTTTTCCCTGCTGGTTATCAAGTAAACTTCCGCTGTCTTTTTCTTCAATCAATGAGCCATTATGCTACAGAACCCGCTTCAGCTTCGTCTTGAGAAGTTAGAACCTTGGAAACAGATTACCTTCATGGCGTGCTTGTGTGAACGCATGTATCCGAATTATGCCATGTTCTGTGAAAGCACACAGTTCGCACCAGCGCGTACTTACCGTGACATTCTTGATAGTATTTGGGAACAGCTTACTGTTAAGACTGCAAAAGTGAACTTTGAGCGTCAGCTTGAGAAATTAGAAGAGATTATTCCTAGTTCTGAAGACTTTGACTTTTACGGTGTTTATCCTGCGATTGATGCTTGCGTTGCTCTATCGACGCTGCTACACGGCTTATTGGATCGCGATGATCTTTTTGAAAGCATGCAGAAAGTAAGTCAACAATCTGTCGTGACTGTTGCTCAACTCGAAGAAGCACAGCTAGAGATTGAGATCAGCAATGAAAACCAGAAAGATAACGAAGCGGTTTGTGCTGAGTGGGATGTGCAGTGGGCCATTTTCCGACCACTAAAAGACGCGGAAGAACGCGATATTGATTTGATCAAAGATCTACGTGCGGAATTGAAAGAAGAAGGCGTAAGTAATATTGGCGTTGGTCTATAGTCCTAAGCCATTAGCGTGAATTAAAAAAGGGAGCAATCGCTCCCTTTTGTTTTATTTATCTTTGTCTTTGTTTGCAGACTCTGACTCGACTTTCATTTCGTATTCATCATCGTCGTCATCACGGCTTTCGATTACACCGTGCTGCTTTTTCCATTTTTCCCAGCGTTCAAATGCGAGTTCTTGCATGTCTGTCGTGCTGTCTGCTTCGTCAACGATCTCTTCACCGATCAGATGCTCAAAGATATCCTCTAAGGTTAACAGCCCTTGTACTGTGCCGTATTCATCGACGACCAGTGCAAGTTGCAGACGTTTAGATAGCATTTGGTCAAACGCTTTTGGCAATGACATGTTATTGAGAATCACGTGAACAGGGCGCATTACTGCACCTAGCTGTTTATCACCAGAACCAGCCTGTTTTAGCTTGTAGAGCTCCAGACGATGGACAAAGCCAACAATGTTGTCATTCGCCTGGCTATAAACGAGTGGGCGTGAGAATGGCGTATCACGATGCTCAGTCAAAAACTCTTTTACAGTCAGTTCCGCATCGACGCGAAATACCACAGGACGAGGAGTCATAACTTGAGTGACAGGAACATCTTGAATACCAAGTAGGTTACTTAATATTTTAGATTCACCTTCAGCGAACTCGCCGCTTTCTCTTGCCAATAAAGCCATTGCGGAAAGTTCATCACGCATTTTTGGCGCGACATGGCCACGAGCCAGACGTTTGGTGATTTGTTCAGAGAACCAAACGAATGGCGTTAGGCTCCAAACCATCCAGCGTAGTACATTTGCTGCGTAAGGGGCCAGTTGGCGCCAGTATGTCGCACCAATGGTTTTAGGTACAATTTCAGACAAAACCAAGATACCAAGCGTCAGCACGGCAGAGAAAACACCGAGCCATTCGCTACCAAATACCACGGCGGCTTGAGCACCGGCTGTTGCAGCACCAATGGTGTGAGCAATGGTATTTAACGTCAAGATTGAGGCTAAAGGACGATCAATGTCCTTTTTTAACGCTGACAGTTTTTCTTCTGCCGGATGGCCCTGTTGGCGCAACTGAGCTAGATAGCTCGGAGTAATACTAAGGAGGACCGCTTCAAGAACCGAACAGACGAAAGATACGCCAATGGCAACAGAGACGTATATAGTTAGCAGCAACATATTGTTCCTATGTAAGTTTCTACCACAACCTAATTTTGCTGAGAAAATAGTCACCGGGTTCTATTCGTGTCATTTCTCTGTGCCTGGGCATTATTGGTGTGTGTATTTTATATTCGCTCTAAGCCCCGCAATATCAGGCTTTACGTCGCTTGAGCGTTTTATAAATAAGGTTAAATTGGTTGAAAAACAAGTCTTCATTATGACTCAGGTAGATACAAATTGTGAGTTATTACTCATATTATGGTTAAAAGTACGTCATAGAAGCCAAAGAATGCTTACAAACCTTTGCCAGATGGGGCATTTATGTTTTAGAGTGAGTCGAATTCGATAACACATGAGAAGGGAAACCTAATGAACAAGACCCAATTAATCGACTTTATCGCAGAGAAAGCAGACTTATCTAAAGCACAAGCTAAAGCTGCTCTTGAAGCTACTCTTGAAGGTGTGACTGGTGCACTTAAAGAGGGTGACCAAGTTCAACTAATTGGTTTTGGTACGTTCAAAGTGAACCACCGCGCAGCACGCACTGGCCGTAACCCTAAAACGGGTGCTGAGATCCAAATCTCTGCTGCAAACGTTCCTGCATTCGTTGCTGGTAAAGCTCTGAAAGACGCAGTGAAATAATATAATTTACGCCAAGGTACTCTACCTTGGCGTATACTCTCTCTATGAAAAAAATTCTTTTATCTTCACTAATCACTTCTTTCCTCTTTGGCTGTTCTTCCAGCGTCACAAACACAAGCTTAGAAACGACTATCCAGCATTCTGGTGGGCAAAATATGGGTGATGCAACCAGTTTATACTGGTTCACGGAACGTATTGCGACACCGGTTAGCGCTGCAGACTATGTTGTGGCTGGTGACTATGGCTGGTACAAAAGTAACTATCGTTGGGAAGGCGGCACTGTTAGAGAGCTGATTCGTGAAGGTAAACAACTAAAAAACAATACTGGCTTGGTTGATTACAGTATTCATGTTCGTTTTAACCAAGATGGGGAAGCGGTTTATCAGCAGTACCGTCTTGATGGTAAAGTTCTACCAATGAACAGCGAAATGCTTGAACAGGTTAAGAGCGAAGCACTGAATGTTGCAGAGCAAACTAAGAAGCAAAACAAAGCTGGAAGCAAACTGATTCAAGGTTATTGGGATGGTAATGATTTTGAAACTTGTTCTGGCCAGAGTTTTGATGCTTTGGAGTTTAACCAAACATTACCGGATTTTGTGGTAAGCCGTCTTGCTGACATAGACAGCTATGTTGCTTTTGTAGGCGCGCGCGAAGGTGATACGTTGGTTGTTGAGCAACTGCTGATGTTAACCAATGACGATCAATCGTGTGTTGCAAGGCCACAGCTATTACAAGAATAAAAAGACAAGATTAAAAAAGGCGCTGAGTTCAGCGCCTTTTTGTTTTTAGTGTGTCTGTTTGTCAGACTTTTATGTACTAAGCGTTATTTTCGTGCTCAATCGCTCTGTAACCGATATCATTTCGATAGAAGACTCCATCCCAGCTAACTTGTTTCGCAAGCTCATAGGCGCGTTGCTGCGCTTCTGAGACGCTATTGCCAAGTGCGGTTGCACAAAGTACACGGCCACCGTTTGTCACAATGTCGCCATCGCGATTAGCTGTCCCCGCATGGAAGACTTTTTCGCCTTCTACTTCGAGCTGCGGAAGACCCGAAATAACATCACCTTTGTCATAAGCCGCTGGGTAACCACCAGCCGCTAACACGATACCGATAGATGCGCGTGGGTCCCACTTTGACTCAACTTGGTCAAGTTTTTTATCGATGGCCGCAAGGCACAGTTCGACCATGTCAGATTGCATACGCATCATGATAGGTTGAGTCTCTGGGTCACCGAAACGACAGTTATATTCAATCACCTTAGGAGTGCCATCACTGTCGATCATCAAACCAGCATATAGGAAACCAGTATATGGATTCCCTTCTGCGGCCATGCCACGAACGGTAGGGTAAATCACTTCTTGCATGATGCGATCGTGAATTTCTTGTGTGACGACCGGTGCTGGAGAGTAAGCACCCATACCACCCGTGTTTGGGCCGGTATCTTTATCGCCGACGCGTTTGTGATCTTGGCTGGTTGCCATTGGTAGTACGTTCTCACCGTCTACCATGACAATAAAGCTGGCTTCTTCACCTTCTAAGAATTCTTCGATAACCACACGGCTACCTGCTTCACCAAAGGCGTTGCCAGCGAGCATGTCTTTGATCGCATCTTCCGCTTCAGTTAGGGTCATCGCGACGATAACACCTTTACCTGCCGCAAGGCCGTCAGCTTTTACTACGATTGGCGCGCCTTGCTGACGAACATAAGCCAAAGCAGGCTCAATTTCAGTGAAGTTTGCGTATGAGCCAGTTGGAATGTCATGACGAGCTAAGAAGTCTTTGGTAAATGCTTTAGATCCTTCAAGCTGCGCTGCGGCTTGAGATGGACCAAAGATAGGCAGACCAACAGCTTGGAAAGCATCGACCACACCAATAACCAGTGGAGCTTCTGGGCCGACAATCGTGAGTTCAATAGACTTCTCTTGTGCAAAAGCGACAAGGCCGGCGATGTCTTCCACATCAATGTTGACGTTCTCTAGCTTAGGCTCAAGTGCTGTGCCCGCATTACCAGGAGCGATGAAGATAGTGTCTACATTTGGGTTTTGTGCCACTTTCCAACCCAGCGCATGTTCACGACCGCCGGCACCAATAATCAATACATTCATGTTTTAAAATCCTTATAGCTGCTTCAGAGCCTTTATTTCTGTGTCAAACATGCTCACTTATAGTCATAAGCTCCGCGTGTTTTCCTTGAACTAAAGTCACTGACTTGCTCTACGTATTTCAAATATCGGAATATTTAAAAAACAAAATTATAAATTTTGCTCAAAGTAGTTGGTGATGTGGCTAGGCAGCAATTGAGCCCATCCCCGGGAGCATAGCCTGCTATGTGACCGGGGTGGGCGAAAGCAGCTAATGACGCCACAGTGCCAAATACGAAGAGGAAATTAGTGGCGGAAGTGACGCATACCAGTAAAGATCATCGCCATACCGTGTTCGTCTGCTGCTGCGATAACTTCGTCATCACGCATAGAGCCGCCTGGCTGGATAACACACTTGATGCCAGCTTCTGCCGCTGCGTCGATACCGTCACGGAATGGGAAGAAGGCATCTGATGCCATGACACAGCCTTCAACTTGCAGTCCTTCGTCTGCTGCTTTAATGCCAGCGATTTTTGCCGAGTATACGCGGCTCATTTGGCCTGCGCCGACACCGATAGTCATGTCGCCTTTTGAGTAAACAATCGCGTTTGATTTAACATACTTGGCTACTTTCCAGCAGAACAGTGCGTCTTTTAGCTCTTCTGCTGTTGGTTGGCGCTTAGAAACCACTTTCAGGTCATCTTCAGTAACCATGCCCTGGTCACGGTCTTGAACGAGTAAGCCACCGTTAACGCGTTTTACGTCAAAGCCAGTTGTCTTCGTTGTCCACTCACCGCATTCAAGTAGGCGCAGATTTTTCTTGGCTGCAACGATTTCTACCGCTTCAGCAGAAACCGAAGGTGCAATGATGACTTCAACAAATTGACGCTCAGTGATTGCTGTTGCTGTCGCTGCGTCTAGTTCACGGTTGAACGCGATGATGCCGCCAAATGCAGATGTTGGGTCTGTTTTGAATGCTCGGTCGTAAGCTTCTAGGATGTCTTCACCTAGTGCTACACCACATGGGTTAGCGTGCTTAACGATCACACATGCTGGCTGGTCAAACTCTTTCACACACTCAAGTGCTGCGTCTGTGTCAGCGATGTTGTTGTAAGAAAGGGCTTTGCCTTGGATTTGACGCGCAGTAGAAACCGAGGCTTCTTGCGGATTCGCTTCCACATAGAAAGCGGCTGCTTGGTGGCTGTTCTCACCGTAACGCATGTCTTGTTTCTTCTCGAACTGCTGATTGAACGTGCGAGGGAATTTGCTTTCTTCATCGCCGTCTTTATTTTCGCCGTAGCTAGGAACCATAGTGCCAAAGTAGTTAGCGATCATGCCATCGTAAGCTGCTGTGTGTTCAAAGGCTGCAATGGCAAGGTCAAAGCGAGTATTAAGAGTCAGTGATTTCTCATTGCTGTCCATTTCTGCGATCACACGTGAGTAATCTTTCGCATTGACGACAATGGTGACATCTTTATGGTTTTTTGCCGCTGAGCGAACCATTGTAGGACCGCCGATGTCGATGTTCTCAACCGCGTCAGCAAGGGTACAACCTTCTTTAGCAACAGTTTCTGCGAATGGGTATAGGTTAACCACAACCATATCGATTGGGTTGATGCCGTGTTTTGCCATGATGTCATCATCTTGACCGCGACGGCCAAGCACACCACCGTGAACCTTTGGATGCAGGGTCTTAACGCGCCCGTCCATCATTTCTGGAAATCCGGTGTAATCAGAAACTTCAGTTACTGAAATGCCTTGCTCTGCCAATAGGCGAGCAGTACCACCAGTTGAGAGAATATCGACACCACGCTCAGCGAGAGCTTGTGCAAACTCAACAATACCTGTTTTGTCTGATACGCTGATCAGCGCGCGGCGAATAGGACGGTTAGTCATACTTCCATTTTCCTCAAATTCACGAATTAAAAGATGTTTGCCAAAGATGAACTTGTTTTTACCTTTGGGGTAAAATATTGGCCAGCTTTGGTAAAGACCTTTTCCATATCAAGAGTGGATAAAGACTCTGAATTTGATGGCGCACATTCTAACTAATTTATTACAAAAAAGCTTGCGCAATCGTTTGGCATCTCAAAAATAATTGTAAAATCCAGCATCTTTAGCCATAAAAGTAATTAGAAGGTTAATAAGGAAAGTTATGTTTCAGATCGGTGAATTAGCAAAACGGTGTGGTGTCAGTGCAGATACACTGCGCTTTTATGAAAAGAATGCGTTAATTAAGCCAGCAGGTCGCAGTGAGTCTGGCTACCGTTTGTACAGTGAAGAGAACCAAAAGCAGGTGGTTTTTATCTTGAAGGCAAAGGAACTTGGTTTGAGCCTCGATGAAATCAAAGAACTGCTGGAGATCAAACTGGAAGCAACCGAGCATAGCTGTGCAGAAGTTAAAGCGATTACCACCACTAAGCTGCACGTGATAGACGAAAAAATTTCCGAACTAAAGCGTATTCGCAGTGCTTTAAAGAAAATCAATGACGCATGTTGTGGCCATATTGATGATAATGCCAGTCACTGCTCTATTTTAGGGGCGTTAGCAAGTGAAGAGTCTCATTGTTGTCAGCCGGATAGCTGAGAGGTTTAAGACGCTTTGAGAATACGAGCTTTGGAGGTTGAGGGCGCTTTTAAGTCAGGCAAGTTTGGATGATAAATCGTGACTTGATCGCGTCCCGTGCGTTTGGAGTAATACATTGCTTTATCAGCTTCAACGAGTAAAGCCTTAACCGAGTTGGTGTCGTGATTAAGTTCAGCAATGCCAATACTGACGGTTGGATAAATCTCATGTTCATCAACATGACAGGCTGTGCTACTGATCGATTGACGAATTCGTTCGGCTACATCAAAGGCTTGAATTGCGTTCGTGTGGCTGAGAATAACACCGAACTCTTCACCCCCTAAACGGCCAATATAATCGCTACCCCGAATGACATTTTTACAAATGGTTGCCACTTGCGTGATCACTTGGTCACCGGAAAGGTGCCCAACCATATCGTTGATCTCTTTAAAGTGGTCAATATCGATCATTAAACAGGTTAGATGACCTTGTTTATCGCTCTGCTGTTGAAAATCTTGTTCCAACTCAAGCATAAAAGCACGACGGTTTAACACTCCGGTGAGCTCATCCGTTTCAGAGAGTTTTTTTAGTTCTTTCTCTAGCTGGTGGGTTTTCGTGATATTACGCACTGACCACATGACTTGGGCTGTTTGGTTGCGTTTGCTTGGCGCGATGTAATTGATGATCGCTTCAAACCAACTCTCTTCTGGAAGATCAAAGTTTTGAATATCTTCAATAGAGAGCAATAGATGGTCCTGCAGTTGAACGTTATAGCGCACCACAAGCGTTTGTTGCTGGTGGATGACTTGATCAATATAGCACTGCATTTCAGCCGCTTTCACCGCAGAAAATATCTCGTCGAGGCGCAGATCAATGTAGTGCTTGGCATCAAACCCTTTACCGTAGTGACAGCCACCATAGCTATCAATATAGCGCCCATTAGGATCTAGGATAAAGACGTGATCAGGCAATGAATTTAGCAAAAAATCCAACCATTCCTCGCGATTTGAAACCATTATTGGCCTTTATCCTATTAAATGAACAAGAGCGTATTGTAACTGAAAGTATCAAGAAGGCAATTTGGTGATCTTGATTATAACTCTTTCTTTTTAAAGAAATAGTTCAAGTTTGCGATCGGGATATCTTTTGCTGGATAGAAGCTTATCGCTGTAAGGGGAGTGTTAACAGAGGTGGCAATAGTGTGGTCGGCCGTGGATAAAGAAAAGGCCATGCTAATAACTAGCATGGCCTCTTAATCGCTAAACTAATCGGAGATTAGTTCATGCCGTATTTTTTCAGTTTCTTACGAAGAGTACCGCGGTTGATGCCCATCATAGTTGCTGCGCGAGTTTGGTTACCGCGAGTGTACTGCATGATGGTGTCTAGTAGTGGCTGTTCTACTTCAGCTAGAACTAATTCGTATAGTTCTGTAACTTCTTGGCCGTTTAATTGAGCAAGATAGTTTTTAAGAGACGCTTTAACAGAATCACGTAGTGGCTTTTGCGTGATTTGATCTTGTGAAGTTACTGTAGTTACTGTTAATGCTTCTGAAGTTAGATTTTGTTCGAACATATTCGGTCTAGCTCTTCTCGTAATTATGGTGCAACGTTATCAAAATAACCTTCTAATGCATCGATTTGCGCTTGCGCAATGTCAATAGCATTGAAGGTACGGCGAAACTCGACAGCTTGTTCATGCTCTTTCAGGTACCAACCCACATGCTTGCGAGCGATGCGAGGGCCTAAGTACTCTCCATAAAACTCATGTAGAGCATTCACATGACCAAGCAAAATACCTTTCACTTCCAAAATTGGTCGTTCAGGCATCTCGGTGCCGTTTTCCAAATAGTGTTGGATTTCCTGGAAAATCCAAGGACGACCCTGGGCAGGGCGTCCAATCATCAAAGCGTCTGCACCGGTATAATCCAGTACAAATTTAGCTTTCTCTGGGCTATCGATGTCACCGTTAGCGATAACCGGGATAGAGATTGCTTGTTTTACCGCTTTGATGCTGTCGTATTCGGCCTCACCTTTGTACATACACGCTTTTGTTCTGCCATGCAGAGCAAGAGCTTGAATGCCGCAGTCTTCGGCTAATTTAGCGATTTGGACACAGTTTCTGTTTTCTGTATCCCAGCCAGTACGGGTTTTCAACGTCACAGGAACGTCAACTGCGCTTACTACAGCTTGCAGAATATCTTTGATGATATCTGGGTGCTGAAGCAGTGCAGAGCCGGCTAGCTTCTTATTCACTTTTTTTGCTGGGCAACCCATGTTGATATCGATGATTTGCGCACCGTTCTCAACACTGAATTGAGCTGCTTCAGCCATTAACTGGGGATCAGAGCCTGCGATTTGTACCGATCGAATGCCCGATTCGCCTTCATGTACCATTCGCTGTTTTGATTTGGCCGTATTCCATAGCTTTGGATTAGAGGACATCATTTCACTGACAGCCATACCCGCACCATAGCGGAGACACAACTCACGAAACGGTCTATCCGTAACACCCGCCATTGGAGCGACGATTAGTTTGTTCTTGAGTTGATAATTACCTATTTTCAAAACGTCTTCACAGTTCTGTACCAGCAAGGGCGCGCATTTTACGCATTTTTTCACTGCGTGAAAAGACTATTATTTGAGCATAACCAAATTGTTTTATTAATTTGTATGAAATTCAAACAATTAAGGTCAAAAACCTTGTCTAGCCTTGCTTGCGACCAGAGATGCGACACCACTCTGTTTGGGCTTTTATTGGATCGATGTGAAGCTCGTCACGGTAATAGTTAGCAACGTCTTCTGCTTGAGTATCTAAAACACCCGACATTGCTAGCAAGCCGTTTGGCTTAACCAGACCTTTAATGATTGGCGATAGTTCACGCAGTGGTGCTGCTAAAATGTTGGCAACAACAACATCTGCAATCATATTTTCAGGTTGATCTTGTGGAAGGTATACATGCAGTTGATCAGCGACGCCATTGCGCTCTGCGTTGTCTTTAGACGCGACGAGAGCCTGAGGATCAATGTCGATCCCAATGACTTTTTCTGCACCGAGTTTGATCGCAGCGATCGCAAGAATGCCTGAACCGCAACCGAAATCGATGACCGTTTTACCTGTAAGGTCGATGCTTTCTAGCCACTCTAAACAAAGCGCTGTTGTAGGGTGGGTGCCTGTACCGAATGCAAGGCCAGGATCAAGTAGAACGTTAACCGCTTCAGGATCTGGCACATCACGCCAGCTTGGGCAGATCCATAGACGCTCACCAAACTGCATCGGGTGGAAGTTGTCCATCCATTCGCGTTCCCAGTCTTTATCTTCAAGCTGTTCAACTTTGTGCGCAAAGCCTTCTGCAAGCATGCCACTTGCTTTGATTTGATTCACAATGAACTGAGTGTCCGCTTCTGCGTCATACAGCGCGAGGATATCAATATCACCCCATAAGCGAGTTTCGCCAGGAAGAGGTTCAAAGATAGGCGTATCTTTCGCATCTAAGAAGGTAACAGATAGTGCGCCAGTCTCTTCCATAAGCATGTCGCTGACCATTTCGGCGTTTTCTTTGGTCGCATTGAGTTTGATTTGAATCCAAGGCATGAGTCGGTACTCTTAACGTGGGTGAATCGAATAATGGCGCAGAGTGTAGCAGCCAGAAATAGAAATGCCCACGTAATGTGGGCATTTTGCTCAATTTGGCGAACGAATTATTGCAAGCCGAGCTTCTTCTCTAGGTAGTGAATGTTAGCACCACCATGTTGGAAGTTTTCGTCGTTCATGATTGAGATTTGTAGCGGAACGTTAGTTTTAATGCCTTCCACGATCATCTCGCTAAGGGCATTTTTCATACGCGCAATCGCCACATCACGGTTTTCACCATAGGTGATCAGTTTACCAATCATTGAGTCGTAATGAGGTGGTACTGTGTAGCCCGTGTAGATGTGAGATTCCCAACGTACACCCATACCGCCAGGTGCATGGAAACGTTCAATCTTACCTGGTGAAGGTAGGAAACGAACCGGATCTTCGGCATTGATACGACACTCGATCGCATGGCCACGGATCTTAATATCATCTTGAGTAAATGATAGAGGTTGGCCTGCAGCAACACGAAGTTGCTCTTTGATCAAGTCAACACCAGTCACCATTTCCGTAACAGGGTGTTCTACTTGAATACGAGTGTTCATTTCGATGAAGTAGAATTCGCCATTCTCGTATAAGAATTCGAATGTACCTGCACCGCGGTAACCAATTTCAAGACAGGCACGGGTACAACGTTCACCGATGTACTTACGCATCTCTTCCGTGATACCAGGAGCTGGAGCTTCTTCCACCACTTTTTGGTGACGACGTTGCATTGAACAGTCGCGTTCACCTAAGTGGATTGCGCCACCTTGGCCATCGGCAATCACTTGAACTTCAACGTGACGTGGGTTTTCTAGGAATTTCTCCATGTAAACCACATCGTTGTTGAATGCCGCTTTTGCTTCTGCACGAGTCATTGCGATTGATTGTGTTAGTTCAGCTTCGCTGCGAACCACACGCATACCACGACCACCACCGCCGCCAGACGCTTTGATGATGACTGGGTAACCAATGCGCTTAGCGTGAGCTTTGTTTTTTACTTCGTCGTTGTCTAGAGGGCCATCAGAACCCGGTACACAAGGTACGCCCGCTTTTTTCATCGCGTTGATCGCTGACACTTTGTCACCCATCATGCGAATGGTATCAGCTTTAGGGCCAACAAAGATAAAGCCGCTGCGCTCTACTTGTTCTGCGAAGTCAGCATTCTCTGAAAGGAAACCGTAACCTGGGTGGATGGCTACCGCACCCGTCACTTCAGCTGCTGAAATGATACGAGGGATATTTAGGTAGCTATCAATACCGCGTGCAGGACCAATACAGATAGATTCATCTGCTAGCAAGACATGCTTAAGATCGCGGTCAGCAGTAGAATGTACTGCGACCGTTTTGATGCCTAGCTCTTTACATGCGCGAAGGATGCGAAGTGCGATCTCGCCTCGGTTCGCGATGACTAATTTATCTAGCATAGCTTCAGCCTCGATTATTCGATTACAACTAGTGGCTGGTCAAATTCAACCGTTTGGCCGTCTTCAACTAGGATTGCCGTAACAACGCCAGATTTGTCTGCTTCGATTTGGTTCATCATCTTCATCGCTTCAACGATACAGATAGTGTCGCCAGCGTTAACGCTTTGGCCTACTTCGATGAACGATTTAGATTCAGGGCTTGGTGAACGGTAGAACGTACCAACCATTGGAGAAAGAACTTGGTGACCCGCTGGAGCTGCAGGTGCTGCAACTTCTGCCGCTGCAACTGGTGCTGCAGGTGCTACCGCAGGAGCGGCAACAGGTGCAGGTGCTGCTGCGTATTGAATTGGAGCATGAACAGGTGCTGCGCCGTGGCGACTGATGCGTACCGATTCTTCACCTTCAGAGATCTCTAGTTCAGCAATGCCAGATTCTTCAACTAGTTCAATCAGTTTCTTAATTTTACGGATATCCATCTTTATCTTTCTCTTTATCTTGTGAGTAAGACAACCCGTTAGGGTCGCAGAGTGTTAGGTTACTGTGCCTGCAGTCGTTTGATTGCTGCCGACAGAGCGAATTCATAGCCTTGTGCGCCTAAACCGCAAATAACCCCTTGTGCTTTATCAGACAAGTAGGAGTGATGGCGGAATGGTTCTCTCGCGTGCACATTGGACAAATGTATTTCTATAAATGGGATTGCGACACCTAATAACGCGTCGCGCAACGCCACGCTGGTGTGCGTGAATGCCGCAGGATTAATCAGAATAAAATCCACGCGATTATAAGCGGCGTGGATAGCTTCGATTAATTCATACTCACGATTGGTTTGGAGATGCTCAAATTCAATATCGGCTTGCTTAGCTTGCTCAGCTAAGGTCGTGACGATCTGTTCAAGTGTCTGTGAGCCATAGTGTCCAGGCTCGCGCAAACCCAAAAGATTAAGGTTTGGGCCATTCAGGAGTAGAATTCGTGACTTTGCTGACATTGTGCTGACATCTTCCTTTATCGTGAGTGGAACTTACATATTCCCAAATATACGATAAATCACCACGATTTTTCAGTAGCAATCGCGAGATTTTTAAAAAATCGTCAAAGATTATAGCTAATTCACAGCAATTAGCAGCAATTTACTGGTCTAATCACTGATGTTGCTCTTTTGAAAGTGCTACAGAGGTAACATAAACGCGGTGTCGGCGAGTTATTTTCTCTGGCATTGATGGGATGAATGCAAAAAAAAAGAACCGCCTATTAAGGCGGCTCTTTCAATCAGCAAGTGGTGTTAGGCGAGTTCGGCCTTTTCAGCAATCAACTTATCGACGACTCCTGGATCAGCGAGTGTTGATGTATCGCCTAAGTTACTGGTATCGCCCGCGGCAATTTTACGCAGAATACGACGCATGATTTTGCCTGAACGTGTTTTTGGCAGTGAATCAGTCCAGTGCAGTACATCAGGGGTCGCAATCGGGCCAATCTCTTTACGCACCCAATCTTTCACTTCTTTGTGTAGTTCTGCTGATGGGTATTCACCATCATTGAGGGTGATGTATGCGTAAATGGCTTGGCCTTTAATATCGTGTGGAATACCGACAATCGCCGCTTCAGCAATCTTATGATGCGCAACGAGTGCCGATTCCACTTCTGCTGTTCCCATGCGGTGGCCTGAGACGTTAAGAACGTCATCAACGCGACCGGTAATCCAGTAGTAGCCATCTTCGTCACGACGAGCACCATCACTGGTGAAATACATACCTTTGAAAGTAGAGAAGTAAGTTTGCTCAAAGCGCTCATGGTCGCCATAAACGGTACGCATTTGGCCTGGCCATGAATCGAGAATAACCAGGTTACCTTCTGCGGCGGTTTCTTCAATGATGTTACCCATGTTATCAACCAGCGCAGGTTGTACGCCAAAGAAGGGTAAGGTCGCAGAGCCTGGTTTTAGATCAGTTGCGCCTGGCAGTGGTGCGATCAGAATGCCACCCGTTTCGGTTTGCCACCAAGTATCGACAATCGGTGAACTTTCGTTGCCGATGGTCTTGTAGTACCACTCCCATGCTTCTGGGTTGATCGGTTCACCCACCGAACCCATGATGCGTAGACTAGAGCGTGATGTACCATCAACCGCTTCGGTGCCTTTTGCCATCAGTGCACGGATTGCCGTCGGAGCCGTGTAGAGAATGTTAACTTGATGCTTATCGACCACTTCGCTCATGCGATTGGTTTTCGGGTAGTTTGGCACACCTTCAAATAGAATGGTTTTTGCACCATTCGCCAGTGGACCATAAATAAGGTAGGTATGACCGGTAATCCAACCAACATCCGCCGTACACCAGAAGGTTTCACCTTCTTGATAGTCAAATACGTATTTAAACGTCATGGTAGCGTAAACAAGGTAGCCACCTGTGGTGTGCAGTACCCCTTTTGGCTTACCGGTTGAGCCGGAGGTGTAAAGAATAAACAGTGGATCTTCCGCTTTCATTTCTTCTGGTGGACATTGGTCAGAAACATTGGCTGTGGCTTCGTGCCACCAAACATCACGATGTTCATGCCAATCAATATCGCCACCCGTACGTTGGAATACGATCACTTTTGAAATGGTTTTCACTTCAGGGTTGGTGAGAGCTTCATCAACGTTTTTCTTCAATGGCACTGCTCGGCCACCACGAACGCCTTCATCAGCGGTCACAACTACTTTTGCGTCCGAATCAATGATGCGGCCAGAAAGCGCTTCAGGTGAGAAACCACCGAAGACGACGGTATGCACTGCGCCAATACGTGTACAGGCTAACATTGCCACAGCCGCCTCAGGCACCATTGGCATGTAAAGACAGACCACGTCACCTTTGCGGACACCTTGCTCTTTTAATGCATTTGAAAATTGGCACACTTCTTTGTGTAGCTGGTTAAAAGTCAGAGTTTTGTCGTCAGCAGGATCATCGCCTTCCCAGATGATTGCGACTTCATCGCCACGCTCGGCTAGGTGACGGTCAATACAGTTGGCAGAAACGTTGAGCGTGCCATCTTCGAACCAACGAATGTCGACATGGCCGGTATCGAAAGAGGTACTTTTGACTTGGGTGAATGGTTTAATCCAATCCACTATTTTACCGTGTTCACCCCAAAAGCCCTCTGGATCAGAAACTGACTGCTGGTACATGGCAAGGTAGGTCTCTTTATCCGCATGTGTGGTTGCTTTGATATTGTCTTTGACCGGATAAATGTGGGCTTCACTCATTGCTTCTCTCCTTGTGAATTTTTGTGCTTCCTTTGGTGTTAGTAGGATAGATGCCAAAGGTTACATCTCTATTTCGTCAGGCTTGCGGTAGCGAACCAAATAATTACCTGACAAACAGCAATGCTATAACTTTCAATCACTACAGCCATTTCTACAATTAGACTTTAGGATGAGGAGCGTGGGTGAAGGCGAAGTTGCGAGGGATGAGATGCGGCATTGGCCGCATTCTGTGCTCTATTGGTGGTAAGGAAAGCTAAGACTTGGCAGATCACCTTTGGTTAAGCGCACAAACACCAATGCTGCAGATATCGCGTCTTGCAAGGCATCATGCTTGTCTTGTATTGGTAGATCGAGGTGTTTGCAAATCGCATCTAAACTTAAGTCGAAGTAGGCATTCGGTAAATGTTGTTCTAATTTGTCATGATAGATCTGGCTCACTTCGATAAGTGGGTTTGCCAGTGGAAAACCGAGTTGTTTTCGACAGGCGATGTCGAGAATTTTTTTGTCATAGCGGATGTGGTAACCGACCAAGGGCCGATTGCCAATAAACTCAAGTAGTTTGAGCAACGCTTGTTTTTCATCGAGACCATCTTCGAGATCTTTATGGCGCATTCGATGAATACAGACTGAGCCTGAATCGAGTGAATGTGGAGCGCGCAGGCGAACTTCAAACGGCTGACTGGTAATGATTCGATTGTCGATGATTTTTGTTGCCGCAATAGTGACTAATTCTGCACGTTTGGGATCAAGGCTGGTGGTTTCACAATCGAGAGAGACGAATTCACCTTTGTTTAATGCGCCAAAGTAGTGTTGAAAAGGGGAGCCTTTCAATTTGTAGTACCAGTAGCGGCGTTGTAACCAATTCATCGCACTCTCCTTAATCTCTAATTTGATAATGGTAGCCAAGGAATTGCTTGAACTTCTTCACCACATGAAAACTATGGCGTAGCAAATCTCGTTCGCTACGTTCCAGTTGTTTGAGGTCGATTCGATTATGACTATGTTGGTTGTCCAATTGCTGGTTTAGGCGCAATTTGAAAAACAGTTTGAGTGCCTCGGTGAGGTTGTCCGCGGTATCGGGTTCGAGAATATTTTTCTTCGCTAGAGCTTCAATCCGCGCAAAAGTATTTTTCTCAAGAATGTGGTATTCGAGCGCTAATGTTCTGATACCATGCACGATCGGAAAAACGCCACCGCTTTTAATATCCAGCCCTTGTTTGTCGCTTTTGACATTGCCAAATAAAGTGAGCGGCAAAGAAAACTGTAACGCTGGGCGGGTAAAGTCTTGTAAGGTCAACATGTTATTGAACATGATTTTATGTAAGTGTTCACTTACGGGTTCAAGCAGTTGACGATTACCCGCAACAGCTTGTGCATCGGCCATTATGGCTAGCTTCATTACTTGTTCTGCATGGGTCGCCTTTGACCAAGTGGAAAGCGTCTGTTGCCACTCCGTTTGGCTTTTTACCCACGCAGGATTGTTGACCATCACGTTGCCGGGACAAAGCGGGTAACCTAATTGCTGAAGCGTGTGGGTGAGCTTTTCCATGATGGCACGACATTGATGCCATTCAAGTCCATCTTTAATGATCAATGCATTATCTTGATCGGTTTTTAGGATTTGTTCACCACGACCTTCAGACCCCAGTACGATCAAGCAGCAGTGATCATGCAAGGCTGGAGGAACAATAAGTTCAAACGCCTTTTCGATAATCTGCTCATTGACTGCCGAGATGAGTTCCATAATGAAGCGGGTACGAATGCCATTGCTGAGTAAGCTATCGACTAATTGACGTTGTCGGTTCGAAGCCATCGCGAGCTCCTCGACACTACTTGCCCGCGCAATACTAAGAGTTAAGACATGCGAGTGGGTAGAAAAGGCGCTGAGAATTTGTGTCATATCTAGCATGCCGACAGGGCGTTTACCATTCCATACCATTAAGCGTTTCATGCGGTTGCGCGTCATGGTGACCATTGCATTGAACAAGAAATCATCTTCATCAACGTGCATTACAGGGAACGTGGCAACTTGCCCGACTGGTGTATCAAGAGGCAAGCGCTCTAGCATAACTGCATGCAACATATTGGTGCGGGTAATGATGCCAAAAGGCATTTGGTGTGTGTTGTTGATTAGACGTGGATCATCATTAGCTAAAGTGATCAGCGCTGCATCAAGTGCGTTGTCTTTGAGGATTTTTGTTACCTCATCGAGAGGCAAATCATGATTTAAGATCATGGGAGGATGATAAATCTCATCATCGACTTTCGTTAGGATGAACTCAGCCAAGTTTTGCTGTTGTTGCGCGGCATTCAGTAAGGCTTGTCGTTTTGCAAGGTTGTTATCGAAATAGGCAGCAAACTGGCCATTTTGATGGTAAAGATCCAAGAAGACCTGTTTGGGGAGCAAATAGCAGAGCGTATCTTCTAAGGCGATATAATTATGACGTGATGACCCTTCAAATAGCGCGCGGACATCGAAGAGATCATCATTGGCATAGTGCGCATAGATCTCTTTACTTTGCGGTGATTGCTCTTCTACTGCGCCTTTAATCAATATGTGCAAATGGGTGCTTTGCTTGCCATTGATTAACAATGATTCTCGTTGGCGAAAGTAGGCGACATCTAATGAGCTCCGCAGATGATTTTGCTGCGCAGGAGTCAGCCGATCAAACGGCGGTGATTGCATATTGAATTTTTCGGGCATGAGACACCTTGAAAGCACAATAGAGTGAGTTTTCAGTGTGACAAATTTCTCCGTATTCGCCAGACGACTTTGGTCGAAGCGGTGGCCCTACTTGTGTCATCAATCTTGCCACCAATGCGGAAAAGAGTGCGCAAATAATATTCCCTTTTTATTCAGCCTCGGCCAATAGATAATAGCGCTAGATCATATTGTTATTTTTGAGGTTTTCATGTTTACCCCCACTCCCTATGGCTGGATATCCCAGTACTTTGTCGGCTTTTTCTTTGCTTATGGTGTCTATTTACCTTTTTGGGCGCTGTGGTTTGAAGAGCAAGGCGTATCACCGACGGATATCGGCCTATTAGTCGGGATTGGTTTTGCCACTCGTTGTGTGGCGAATATGGTGATTACCCCGCGGCTACATAAAGTTGAGCACCTAATGCCTGCATTGCGTTGGCTGACTTTCGCAGCATTGTTGTTTGTTGGTTTTCACTTTTTTACCGGCGGTAATTTCTGGCTTATGGCGCTGGCAACGGTGTTATTCAACTCTTGTGTTGGGCCGATCATTCCGTTATCTGATGCGATGGCAAACTATTATTCGCGTTTGAAAATGCTCGATTATGGTCGTACACGCCTGTGGGGGTCATTGGCGTTTATTGCGGGCTCGACGGTGGTTGGTATGCTGGTGGCTCGTTATGGCACTGATATGATCTTGTACACCGCCCTTGCAGGTGTGTTATGTGCATTGGTGTTGGGGATGCGCAATACCAATCCTATGCCGATCACCACCTCAGAAGGTCAAGCGGAAAGACCAAAACTGACGGAGTTGCTGCGTGATAGTGCCGTGGTTAAATTTTTAGTCTTGGTCGCTTTAATTCAAGGCAGCCACGCTGCTTATTACAGTTTTAGTACTATCTATTGGAAAGGTGCTGGTTATTCAGAAGAGATCATTGGCTACTTGTGGAGCTTAGGTGTGGTGTCTGAAGTGGCGGTGTTTGCTTTCAGTAAGCGTATGTTTGCCGGTTGGTCCTTGCGTATGTTGTTTGTTGTCGCAGCTCTAGGGGTAACAATGCGCTGGGGCTTAACGGCATCAACCACGGTATTGCTGGCCTTGATTGCGATTCAGTTATTGCACGGAGTGACATTCGCCATGGCACACATCGCGGCAATTCAATATATCCAAAGCCAAGAGGAGCGTAAAATGGTGGCGTTACAAGCACTCTACAATGCGATTCCTCTTGGGGCATTTATTGCCCTCATGACCGCATTAAGTGGTTGGGGTTATGAAAATTGGGGAGCGAATGTCTTCTGGGCAATGGCCGCGATGGGCGTGGTTGCTCTGTTTGTCAAAGTTGAACCGAGTAAGCTTAAAAGCCAAGATGGTCAGGCAATTAAAGCGGAGTCTGAAGCACAGAATTAACCTCAACTGATTGATATTTAATCATACAGTTTGTTTAATGAACCTCTCCTCGGAGAGGTTTTTTTATAAGCTTTTTATAAATAAAGGATATCGCATGCAAGGATGGCTAGTGATTCCCGTATCACTGATGTATCTCGGGTTACTGTTTTTAATTGCTTGGTATGGCGATAAGCAAAATAAGTGGTTAGCCAAATGGCGACCGTGGATTTATAGCTTATCGATTGCTGTCTACTGCACCTCTTGGACTTTTTACGGCACGGTTGGGCAGGCGAGTAATAACCCGTGGTCGTTTCTTCCCATCTATCTTGCGCCCATCTTGGTCTTTACCTTTGGCTGGCGTGTTCTCGCTCGGCTGATTCTGGTCGCTAAACGCGAGCATATTACCTCTATCGCTGATTTCATTGCAGCGCGCTATGGCAAGTCGCAAGGTTTAGCGGTGGTGATAACCTTGATTGCGGTGGTCGGGATTTTACCATATATCGCCTTGCAGTTACGTGGCATCACCATGGGGCTGGAAGTCATCGCTCCTGAGCTGCAGTCCGAAGTTCACTGGGGCATTTTTGATGTGTCGTGGTTTGTTGTTATCGCCTTGGCGGTGTTTACCATGTTATTTGGTACTCGGCATATTGATAACACCGAGCATCATCGCGGCATGATGATGGCGATTGCTTTTGAATCGGTGATTAAGTTGGTGGCTTTTTTGGTCGTCGGTTGCTTTATCCTTTTCCTTGCTCTCAATCGTGACGATATCATGCTGATGGAGATCGCGGCGCAAACTTACCAATCACCGAATATTGCCACCTTGGTGATTCATACCTTTTTAACCATGATGGCGATCCTATGTTTACCACGCCAATTTCATACCATGGTGGTGGAAAATGAACGCGCGCAAGATCTGCATACGGCCCGTTGGTTATTTCCGCTTTATCTGGTGTTAATGGGCTTATTTGTTTTGCCGGTCGCTTGGGTAGGACAGGCGCTGTTAGGGGGCGTCAGCCCTGATACCTATGTAATCAGTTTGCCTATGGCGGTAGGCGCTACTGATATGGCTTTATTGGCCTTTTTAGGTGGGACATCGGCGGCGAGCGGGATGGTGATTGTATCGACCATTGCACTGGCCATTATGGTCTCCAATGATCTGGTCATGCCGTTGTTATTGCGCAGGATGAAGCTCACTCAGCGTGATCATCGTCAGTTCTCAGGATTGTTACTGGTGATTCGTCGCGGCCTAATATTACTGCTGTTACTTGGTGCATGGGGCTTTTACCAAGTGCTGGGTAATATCCATTCATTGTCAGCGATTGGTTTTCTTTCTTTTGCCGCTATCAGTCAATTCGCGCCAGCACTATTAGGCGGTATGTATTGGCGACAAGGTAATCGTAAAGGGGTCTATATTGGGTTGTTGTTTGGTTTTACTCTTTGGTTGATTACCCTGATGAGCGCGACGGATATGCTGGCTGGCGATAGCCATACCAACTTACTGTTATGGATCATCGAGCCACCGCAATATTTAGCCAATATTGGTATTCAAAGCTCGGATTGGGGCATTGTGCTTAGCTTAGTGATCAACACCTTGTGCTATGTTTTTGTCTCTTCCATTACTCGTGCGAGCTTAAGTGAGCGCCTACAATCAGCGTCGTTTATTGGTACCCCTTTACCAGAAAGCGAAAATATTAGTCTCTATCAAAGTCGTGTCACGGTTGCAGAGTTGGAGATGCTCGCATCTCGTTTTGTCGGTCGAGCACGGGTGCGTTCAGCTTTCCAGCAGTTTTGGGGGCAACAGCGCGAAACCTTGATGCCCAACCAGCAAGCGCCGTCGAGTTTGATCCGCCATACCGAGCGTGTATTGGCTGGCGTATTTGGCGCTTCATCGGCCAAGTTAGTGCTTACTTCTGCCTTGCAAGGTCGCAACATGCAGCTTGAAGAAGTCGCGACCATCGTTGATGAAGCATCAGAGTTGTATGATTTTAGCCGAGGGCTATTACAAGGTGCGATTGAGCATATTGGCCAAGGCATTGCGGTGGTTGATAAACAATTGCGGCTGGTGGCATGGAATCAGCGCTATTTAGAGCAATTTGAATTTCCCCCCGGATTGATCCAAGTTGGTCGTCCGATTGCCGATGTGATCCGCCATAACGCTCAGCAAGGATTATGTGGACCGGGAGATCCCGAAGATCATGTTCGTCGTCGAATTTACCATTTAGAGCAAGGTTCACGGCATACCTCTTCAAGGATTCGGGCCGATGGTCGCGTGATTGAGGTGCAAGGTAATCCTATGCCCGGTGGTGGCTTTGTGATGAGCTTTACCGACATTACGGTGTTCCGTGATGCCGAAAGAGCGTTGAAAGAAGCGAACGAAACTTTGGAAGAGCGAGTGTTAGTGCGCACTCAAGAGTTGGAGCGCCTTAATAAACAATTGGTTGCTGCCACCCAGCGTTCAGAGCATGAATCCCAGTCCAAATCACGCTTTTTAGCGGCGGTAAGCCATGACTTGATGCAACCGCTCAATGCAGCGCGTTTGTTTGCGTCATCATTATCGGAAGTCGCCAAAGAGAGCGAAAGTAAACAGCTTGCCACCCACATCGAAAGTGCTTTAGAAGCTGCGGAGGATTTGATTGGTGACTTACTGGATATATCGCGTTTGGAGTCGGGTAAGTTGGATGTCAACGTGCATGGATTTGCTATTAAAGATGTGTTGTCTAATCTCAATGCGGAATTTAGTGCGCTAGCAAAACAACAAAAAATCGATTTTAGCCTCTTCCCGAGCCAGCAGTTGGTGCAATCTGATCCTAAGTTGCTGCGCCGAGTGATACAGAACTTTTTAACCAATGCGTTCCGTTACCGCCCACAAGGCAAAGTCTTGCTAGGTGTGCGCCGCGCTGGCGAGCACGTACGAATTGAAGTTTGGGACAACGGTATGGGCATTGATGAAGATAAGCAGCAAGAAATCTTCGAAGAGTTTAACCGTGGCAGCCAAGTGCGTTCAGATCAAGGCTTAGGCTTAGGGCTAGCAATCTCCAAAGGCATCGCTAATGTGCTAGGTCATCAAATCGCGATGCGTTCGTGGCCGGGTAAAGGCAGCGTCTTTTCGATCACGCTTAAACGCGCAAAGTCAGTGGCTCCACAATTAACAGTTGTTTCGCCGCAAGCTGTATCGGACCTCAGTCATCTCAATGTTCTGTGCGTCGATAATGAGCCGGAGATCTTGATCGGAATGGATCAACTGTTAGCACGTTGGGGATGCAATGTGCGCACCGCGACGGATATTGTCGGCAGTTTGCAAGCCATTGACGAAAGCTGGATCCCTGACGTGATCTTGTCGGACTATCGACTTGATCATGGCCGGACGGGATTGGAAGTGCTGCAGCAATGTCGCTTGCGGCTCGGTGATAGCTTTGTTGGCGTGATCATCAGTGCCGATCGTACTGCAGATATGTTGGATGGTATTAAATCGAATGGCTTTAGTTTTATCCCTAAACCGGTTAAGCCATTGAAGCTGCGGGCGATATTAAATCGCTCCGCATAATCCTATTGGGCACGGCAATGGCGGCCTGAGTTAGTTTGATTCACTGAGTAGGGTTTCGTATTTGACGAAAGCCATCTGTGTATCACCGTAATAAAGTACGCCATCAGATTGAATTGCTACTCGCAACCAACTCTCCGGTGAAGCGGGAGCGGGTAGCATAATCGTCCAAACTTTGCCGGTGTTATCTGCTGCTTGCATATTTACCGGAGTCCCCATCGCATCTTGGTTATCCACCATGGAAAGCTTCACGCCTTCGAGTGGAAAGCTGGCCGTGAGTGAGAGTTCAAGCTCATCATTGGAAAGACTTTCTGAACGAAACTTTACTTTAAATTCGCCATTGGCCATATCACATAAGCCACTGGTGTAACGGCAGTTGGACTTACTGACCAGCTTGTAATTCGTACCTTCTTTGGCTGCGTGTGGCTTTTCACTCAGGGCGAGATCGGTGCCAACATAGGCAAGAATAGAGAGAATAGGGGCGACTAACAGCGCAATGATAATGTGCTTGTTTTTGAACATAGAGGCTTCCTTGCAGCTACGATATAGGGGCTAAATATATACCAATTTGGTTAAGCAATGGTGCCTCCTCTAACGTGTATAAACATAAGAGAGGGAACAATCATGTGCCGATTTTCAGTGATATTTTTAATGTGATGCAGTGCACCGACTGACTTATTCAGATTGATACAAGATAAACAGTGTGGCTTGAATAAAAAAGCCCCCGAAGGGGCTTTTGTGGTTTGGATTAGATTTTAGTGGTCAACAGCATCGCCAGCACCTGCCGGTACACGTACGTGCTCAACCAAATCTTTCACTTCTTGCGGAGTTTCTGCTGTTACACGAGAGACCGCGAATGCCACGATGAAGTTGAATAGTGCGCCAATGGCACCGAAGGCATTTGGTTCGATACCGAAGAACCAGTTGCTACCCCAGCTTTGTAGGTATGTCCAATCAGCAACAAACAAGATCCCTTTGTGTTGGAATACATAGAATAGCGTGATAGTGATACCTGCAATCATACCGGCAATCGCACCTTCTTTGTTGATGCTCTTACTAAAGATACCCATCATCAACGCAGGGAAGATGGAGGACCCTGCTAGGCCGAATGCCAGAGCCACCGTACCAGCTGCAAAGCCTGGCGGATTGAGGCCGAGATAACCGGCTACCCCTATCGCGACCGCCATCGCGATACGACTTGCTAATAGCTCTCTCTTCTCTGAGATATTTGGATTTATCACGCCTTTAATCAAGTCATGTGATATCGCGGATGATATGGCCAATAACAAACCTGCAGCAGTTGATAGTGCAGCGGCAAGACCACCTGCGGCAACCAATGCGATCACCCAATTTGGTAGTTTCGCAATCTCAGGGTTAGCCAGTACCATGATGTCACGGTCAACTTTCAGCTCGTTCGTTTCTGGGCTTGAGGTGTATTCAATCAGGCCGTCGCCGTTCTTATCATCAAAGCCAAGTAGTCCCGTTTTTTCCCAGTTTTTAAACCAGTCAGGACGCTCATCATAGGCAAGGTGTTTACCCGGTGCTGGGTTGACCGTATCCATTAGGTTTAGACGTGCCATTGCCGATACCGCTGGTGCTGTGGTGTAAAGAATTGCGATGAACAGTAGCGCGTAACCAGCAGAGGTACGTGCATCACGTACTTTAGGTACGGTGAAGAAGCGGATGATTACGTGCGGTAGACCCGCGGTACCGATCATTAGCGACATGGTGTAAACAAACATATTGAGTGTGTCACCGCGCACATGGGTTGTGTATTCACTAAAGCCGAGTTCTGTCACCACTTGGTCGAGTCGGTCGAGTAGATAGACATCGGTTCCGGAAATAGTACTCCCTAAGCCAATTTGTGGTAGAGGGTGACCGGTCAATTGCAGAGAGATAAAGATTGCGGGAATAGTGTAAGCAAGAATGAGGACGCAATATTGTGCAATCTGCGTGTATGTGATGCCTTTCATGCCGCCCATTACCGCGTACATAAATACGATACACATACCGATCAATAGACCTGTTGAGTAGTCCACTTCAAGGAAGCGACCAAATGCAACACCAACGCCTTTCATTTGACCGATAACGTAGGTGGTTGATGCGATGATCAAACAAACAACCGCAACGATCCGTGCTGTTTTTGAGTAGAAGCGCTCACCAATAAACTCAGGTACGGTAAATTTACCAAATTTACGTAGGTAAGGAGCTAGGAGGAGTGCAAGCAATACATAGCCGCCAGTCCAACCCATCAGGAAGACTGAGCCACCGTAACCCATGAAGGCAATCAGACCCGCCATGGAAATAAATGATGCTGCCGACATCCAGTCAGCGGCTGTTGCCATACCGTTGGCAATTGGGTTTACCCCCCCGCCAGCAACATAAAATTCTTTGGTTGAGCCAGCTCTAGCCCAAATTGCGATACCTATGTAGAGGATGAATGTCGCCCCTACAACTAGGTAAGTGATTGTTTTCAAATCCATCTGAGTTGCTCCTTACTCGTCTACACCAAATTCGCGGTCAATTTGTCTCATTTTCCACGCGTAGTAGAAAATGATGGCTAGGAAGGTGTAAATAGATCCTTGTTGAGCAAACCAGAAACCCAGTTTGTAGCCACCGAGTTGAAATTGGTTAAGTTGGTCAACAAATAAAATGCCACAACCAAAAGATACGACAAACCAAATGACCATTAGTCCGATCATTAGTCTTACGTTCTTTTGCCAGTAAGCTTTGGCGCGTTCTTGACTTTCAAAGGCCATTGCCGTCTCCTTACGCATGCTTGTTGTTAATAAAATGTTTCAGGAAATACAATAGCAGTGAGTTATAGAGAACTCTCTTCAACTTTAGTCGGCAGGTTTTTAAGGGGAAGTTTGTTTAAATTAGCGACTTATGGTGAGGTAGGTGGTGTTTGGTGTTGTTAAATTTGTGTTAACTTAGCCGAAGGTCTAATGTTATCGGCTAAGTCTTGATAACTGGATCACACAATATAGAAGTCGCGAATGCCCATCAGTAAATTATTCAGTGCGACGGCGGCCAGAATGAGTCCCATAACACGGCTGATTATGGCTGCGCCAACGTTACCAATCACTTTGTGAATATGACTGCCCGCGAGTAAAAACAGCAAGGTGATCACTAAAACAGCAATCATCACTCCAGCGGTAATTGCTTGATCAATGAGTGAGTAACGATGGTTATCGGTCAACATCACAATCGCCATCATCGCTCCTGGTGAGGCGATGGAGGGAATCGCAAGGGGATAGACGGCCAGATCCGCAAGGTCGGAGTGGCTGATATCTTGGGTCAGCTTTTGCTCTTGCTCAGGTTTGCTCTCACCAAAGATCATTGTCAGGGCAAACAACAGTAGCACTAAGCCGCCAGCGGCTTGAAAGGCAGGTAACGGAATTTGCATCGCCTCCAATAGTAATTGCCCAACTAAGAGAAAGAACAGCAAGATACCTGTTGCGATAGCGACGGCTTTTAACGCGACGATACGACGTTGTTTGGCGGTGAGATGTTGAGTTTGAGATAGATAGACAGGAACAGAGCCGATAGGGTCAATGACGGCCCATAGAACAACAAATTGAGTAATGATAATACTAAGCAACGAAATGCCTCCCAGAGTTGACTGCTTCCCATCAAAACCCGCATGGTTGAGATGGCGTTAACAGAGGGATGGCCAAAGTACGAATATTTCGACCAACCTAAGTCTAGCAAATTCAATCAGGAAAAAAGTTAACGCTGAGTTAATTACGCTAAGCTAATTACGACTCAGACTCTAACTGCTGAAGCAGAATCACCGCTTGAGTGCGGTTTTTTACGCCTAATTTGCGAAAGATTGCCGTCATGTGAGCCTTGATGGTCGCTTCCGAAACATTGAGTTCATAAGCGATTTGCTTATTGAGCAGGCCATCAGAGAGCATTCCCAGCACCTTATATTGCTGTGGTGTTAGGGTGGAGATCTTTTCCGCTAGATCATTACAGGCTGCGTTATTGGTGATTAAACCTTCAGGGAAGAATGGTTCCCCAGCCAGCACTTGATTCAGTGCGCTGATCAGCTCACGCATATCACTGGATTTAGGAATAAAGCCAAATGCTCCGTGACTTTTCACTTGGGTTACAACACTGGCTTCCTCACTGGCGGAGACCACCACGATAGGTAAGTAGGGGTATTCAGCGCGTAATTGCATCAGGCCTGACATGCCATTTGCCCCCGGCATTTTCAGGTCAAGTAGCAATAAGTCAGCGTCTGGTTCTTTCGCGAGTAAGTTGAGTAACGCATCCAATGAATCGGCTTCGAGAAGATTAGCGCCGCTGATGGCCATATGGATCGACTGAAATAGCGCATTGCGAAATAGCGGATGGTCGTCGGCGATAAGAATAGTGTAAGTCGAGTCCATGACGTTAATCACTTATTGTAATTTAGTTAATGGAATTATTGTTCTGATCGGCTTATCGAACAATGTTTATCCATTAAAAGTCTGAACTAAATCGAGTTTTACTGCGGATTTGAAATAATCACACCGGTGCATACACACCGATGTGAGGTTATATAGTTTTTAGAGTTGGTGATTGTCTAAATGGGTAATAAAGGGTTCGGCGGCCATAAAGCCAGTAATGCGGGCGTTGTTGATATGCTCGCCTTTGGCATCCCAAAACTCAATCGTCGGTAAGCCAAGTACCTGCATTTTTTTGAGCAGTTCAATATCTTGCATCTGGTTGTTGGTCACATCCGCTTGCAGCAAGACAAAACTTTGCAGCTTGTCGGCGACTTGCGCATCGTGGAAGGTATATTTCTCAAACTCTTTACAGGCGACACACCAATCAGCATAGAAATCGAGCATCACTGGTTTACCGGCCTGTTTTGCTGCCGCTAATTGCTGCTCTAGTTCGCTGGTGTTGCTGATGCGAATAAACTCAACGTTTTGGCTCTCGGTTTGGTGTTGCGGGTTAAACCAGTAGTTCAGTACGGGTTGAGCTGAAGCAAACAGGCCAAGTACGGCTATGATGCCAATTGTGCTTTGCTTCCAGCCGCCGAAAGGCAGTTTGTTTTTGATGTGGTATAACCAACCAAATGCCACGATACCAAGCGATGCCCAAAGCCCTGTCGCCCACACTTGAGGCAAGATACGTTCGAGTAAAAATAGCGGTGCAGCCAGCAGAACAAAGCCAAACAAAATCTTCACTGTATCCATCCAGCCTCCGGCTTTTGGCAGTAACTTATTGCCAAACACTGCCGCCAGCATTAGTGGGATACCCATACCCATCGCGAGGGCATACAAGGCGACGGCACCCGTAAGGAGATCGCCACTCTGTGCAACATACAGTAATGCGCCAGAGAGTGGTGCGGTGGTACAAGGTGAGCAAACAAGCCCAGAAATAGCCCCCATAGCAAACACGCCTAACGAGCTGCCTCCTTGTTGTTTGTTGCTAAGGCCATTGAGCCAAGTCTGTATGCTTGATGGCAATTGCAGTGTGTACGCACCAAACATCGAAAGAGCTAAAGCAACAAAGAGAATGCTTAATCCAATGAGTACGTATGGGTGCTGCATCGCCGCTTGAAATTGCATTCCGGCAGAAGCAACTACTAAGCCTAGGAGGGTATAGGTCAGCGCCATGCCTTGCACGTAGATGAAGGATAAACCGAGAGCTCGACGATGGCTTAACTTACCGCTGCCAAGCACGATGCTGGTCAAAATAGGGTACATAGGTAAAACGCACGGAGTAAAGGCTAGACCAACCCCTAAAGCGAGAAACAGTACGGGAGTCCACCAGTTGTCAGCCAGTTTATCGGCTAAGCTGCTTTCTTTGGACTGCGGGGCTTGACTCTGCGCAGTTGATTTCGCGGTATTCTCTGAGATGCTCGAAGCTTGCTGGCTTGCCGGTAAATTGGTGAAGGGTTCTAACTCAATCACTCGAGTCTCTGGTGGGTAGCAAAATCCCGCTTTTGCACAGCCTTGATATTGGACAATTAATCGAGCGCCGGCTTGATAATCTTGCAGTGGCACTTCGATGAACAATGGCTCTGTATAAATGTGTACATCACCGAAAAATTCATCGTTGTGCGGCTGACCTTGGCGCATAGCAATATCGCCGAGCGTTACTTTTTCTCCGCTCAATGAAATTCGCTCTTGGTATAAGTAGTAATCCGGTTTCACTTGCCAGTCGATATAGACGCGAGCATCTTGCTGGTAAGCATTGAACTGGAAAGCTTGGTCTACCGGTACAAACTGTTGGCTATCGTCACCAAAGCTGAGGGAGTTACCTGAGTTAAATAGTGCCATTGCCGGCATTGAAATGACGGAGACCGACAACAGTAAAAGCGATAAAACAAAACGCATACAAAAGTCACTTTATTAGGATTTAGGGTATTTTATACTCAATTGACGCCAGTTTTCTCTAGATAGTGAGAAATTTGTTCGTGAATGAGGCTTGAACGTAATAGGACAGGGAAAAGCGCCAATTAGTTTCATCGTGGGCTAAATTGGTTTTGAAGATCGGAAATTGTCGTTTCAAGGCAATAAAAAAAGGAGCCGAAGCTCCTTTTCTATTGCAGGTATCACCGTGTGAAACTAGATAAACAGCCCACCAAATGCAAAGCCTAAAGCCACAGCAGAGGTAATGGTGGTAACTCCCGGAATAAAGAATGGGTGGTTAAACACATATTTACCAATACGAGTAGAGCCAGTGTCATCCATCTCTACCGCCGCGAGTAGGGTTGGGTAAGTTGGCAAAACAAACAGTGCACTGACTGCGGCAAAAGAAGCAACCGCGGTTAGCGGTGCAACACCAATCGCTAATGCAGCAGGCATGAGAGCGACTGTCGTTGCGCCTTGTGAGTAAAGCAACATTGATGCTAAAAATAGCACCAAGGCTAACATCCAAGGGTAGTCGGCCAGCAGTTCACCCGCTAATTCCTTGATACCATCCACATGAGCATTTACAAACGTAGCACCAAGCCAAGCGACACCTAGCACACACACACAAGCGGTCATACCTGAGCGGAATGTCGCTGCTGCAGCAATTTGGTTCGCATCGATTTTGGTAAACATGACGATTGCCGCTGCTGCCGCGAGCATCACAGCCATAATGGCTTCGTTACGACCTAACGTAGGATTTTCAATCAGACCGATCGAGTCTGAGATAGCTGCGGCGTAGCACACCACAAAAGCAATCGCGATCAGAAAGATATAGGTCGCGGTTTTTGCTGTTGGCAGGATCTCACGTCTTTGTGTATCAGGTAGTTTAATTAAGCCCTGCTCTAAGCGCTGTTGATAAACCGGATCATCTTTCAGTTCACAGCCCATAAAATTCGCCACGAATGCGCCAATCATACAAGCAAGGAAAGAGGTCGGAATACACACCGCAAGTAGAGTCAGATAATCGACACCCACAGGAGCTAACATCGCAGCAAAAGCAACCACAGCGGCTGAAATTGGTGAGGCGGTGATGGCGATTTGTGATGCGACAACAGCAATGGAAAGCGGTCTTGACGGACGGACGCCTTGGCCTTTTGCCACTTCTGCAATGACGGGCAAAGTGGAGAATGCGGTGTGTCCTGTACCAGCCATTAACGTCATCAAAAATGTCACGATCGGTGCATAGAAGGTGATCCTTTTTGGATTTTTACGCAGGAAATCTTCTGCGATTTGAACCAACCAGTCCATTCCACCGGCCACTTGCATCGCAGCGATCGCCGTGATGACTGACATGATGATTAAAATAACATCAACCGGAATAAACGCTTGGCTGGTGGGTACACCAAGCCCCAAAGATAAGGCTATCACGCCTGCACCACCGGCAAACCCAATGCCGATGCCCCCGATTCGTGCTCCTATAAAGATAAAGAGCAGAACGACTAACAGTTCGACTGCTACCATATAAAGACCCTCAAATTATTATGGTTTTATTTGGTGGTGGTTTCCCATCGCTTCTGTGAGCGTGTGGGTATAAGTGTAGTTATAACCATCACTCTAGTGATTAATACCAATCAACATTAGCCTATGCCCATGTGTGCTGATTAAAATCGCTGATAACGTCGTTTCACATTTGGTGAAAGAATGCAGTAATTAGAGTCACTAGTTAGCGGCAATCCGAGCCGAGTTCTAAGCCATTTTTCTTACGCAAATTTCGGACTACTGACTTATCTCGATTGGTATCAGACGCAAAAAAACAGCGCCAAAAAAAGGGTCCCATCTGGGACCCCTCTTGTTGTTATTACTCGTAACGCTTGGCTTTATACGTTGGATGCATGAAGTTTTCAACGCAAAGTATCTCGTCAAGCTCATCTGCAGTTAATAAACCACGATCTAGCACAACTTCACGTACACTCTTACCTGTTTCTGCACAAATTTTACCCACGATGTCGCCTTCATGGTGACCGATGTATGGGTTTAGGTAAGTGACGATACCGATTGAGTTGTAAACGTAGTTCTCACAGGTTTCTTTATTGACAGTGATACCGTCGATACATTTATCACGTAAGTTCACACACGCATTGTGTAGCAGAGAGATGGACTCAAATACGCTTTGTGCAATCACAGGTTCCATTACGTTCAACTGTAGCTGACCGCCTTCTGCTGCGAAAGAAACCGTATTGTCGTTACCTAGCACTTTGAAACAAACTTGGTTTACCACTTCTGGGATAACCGGGTTTACTTTTGCAGGCATGATTGAAGAGCCAGCTTGCAGTTCAGGTAGGTTTAGTTCATTGAAACCGGTACGAGGGCCAGACGAAAGTAGGCGCAAGTCGTTACAGATTTTCGATAGTTTAACCGCAAGACGTTTTAGAGCGCCGTGCGTCATTACGTAAGCACCACAGTCAGACGTTGCTTCGATTAAGTCTTCCGCAGCAACGACTTCTAGACCCGTTACTGACGATAGGTGTTTAACCGCAAGATCTTGGTAGCCTTGAGGTGCGTTTAGACCGGTACCGATCGCGGTTGCGCCAAGGTTGATTTCTAGTAGCAGTTTAGAGGTGTACTCTAGTGCACGAATTTCTTCATTTAGCGTCACGGCCCAAGCGTGGAATTCTTGACCAACCGTCATTGGCACCGCGTCTTGTAGCTGAGTACGACCCATTTTTAGGATGCCGCTGAACTCTTGTGCTTTAAGCTCAAATGCACCTTTTAGGTACTCAATCGCTTCAATTAACTTGTGTACACTATTGTATACCGCAATACGGAAGCCGGTAGGGTAAGCACAGTTAGTTGATTGGCTCTTGTTAACGTGATCATTCGGGTTAATGAACTGGTATTGGCCTTTTTCTTTGCCCATCAGTTCAAGTGCAACGTTAGCAATAACTTCGTTGGTGTTCATGTTCACCGAAGTACCAGCGCCGCCTTGGAATACGTCTGAAGGGAACTGATCCATGCATTTGCCTGTTTCAAGGATCAAATCACACGCTTGCAGAATGTAATCTGCAACATCTTTTGGAATTGCGCCCAGTTCTTTGTTTGCTAGCGTCGCCGCTTTTTTGGTCATTACCATGCCACGTACAAATTCTGGTACGTCAGAGATAGTAACGTTTGAGATATTGAAGTTTTCAATAGCGCGTAAAGTGTGGATGCCATAGTAAGCATCTGCAGGAACGTGACGTTGACCTAATAGATCTTCTTCAATACGAGTGGCTGAAGTAGCTGCTGTAGCTTCAGATAGAGTAGCCATAGGTGGATCCTTAGAGAATTATTGTGATATTAAATTTTTTTTGTACTCGCCAATTCTGCTGTTTAAGAATCCATTCGTCAGAGTGTTTGGCTGGAAATCCGTCCTGACATATGTGGCACATGATACTGGACTAAATTCATAAAAATATTAAGTGGATCACTATTTGAGTCAAAGGTATGAAAAATTTGCGTTGCTATGCGCTGGGTCATTTATCTCGCTCACAGTTGTTGCGTTTCGTAAGCTTTGATAGGGCCAATTTGTTAACGCCGTGGACGCTCGTGTCACTTGAATGATTCATGCTTTGCTAGAATGTAAGTAAATGGCTATAACGTTTTTCCCTGTCACGATTTCTAACATTTCACTCACCGAATATATTGTGACTCGCAGCAGTTAGCGCTAATGTGTCGCTAACAAAGGAGGGCGTGTGTTTCCTATCTTATTATTACTGTTTATTTTAGTTCCAATTATTGAAATCGGCCTGTTTATCCAAGTCGGCGGGTTTCTTGGCTTATGGCCAACGATTGCATTGGTTTTGATTACAGCCTTTGTTGGTGCGTCTTTGGTGCGCAGCCAAGGTTTGCAAACCTTAATGAATGTGCAAAACCGCTTACAACAAGGTGAATTACCGGCTCAGCAAATTTTTGAAGGCGTGATGCTTGCCGTTGCAGGTGTATTACTGCTGACTCCAGGCTTTATGACAGATGCGTTGGGAATGTTGATTTTATTGCCAGCGCCACGTGCTGCTATCGCTAAATACCTAATGGGTAAAATGGTGGTCAAATCTGTTGGTGGTGGTTTTCATGGTGGTTTTAGCAATCAAGGCGGTTTTGGTTCTCAAGATGGCTTTGGGCAAGACCCGTTTCAGCGTAATCCGTTTGAACAATCGAAAGATGGCAACACCTTTGAAGGTGAGTTTGAGCGTAAAGAAGATGATGATCGCAATAAACTAAATTGAACAACCTGATAAATGAAAAGGCGCCTAGGCGCCTTTTTCTTTGTCGGTATAACCTTGAATCTAGATCGCGCCTTTGAAACCCATTTGTCGCCATGCTTCATAGGCAATAATCGCCACAGCATTGGAAAGGTTTAAGCTACGAGCGTCAGGCATCATTGGAATGCGAATACGTTGCTCCATGGGTAAGCTTTCAATCAATTCAGCCGGCAGGCCGCGAGTTTCTGGGCCAAACAGTAATACGTCACCTTCAGCAAATTTGGCATCGACGTGATGACCGGTCGTTTTGGTGGTACAAGCGAAAATACGAAATTGGCCGGTGCGTTCATTGTCAAGATAGTCGAGAAAAGCCTGAAGATCTTTATGGCGTTTAACACGCGCTAAGTCATGGTAATCCAAGCCTGCGCGGCGCACTTTTTTCTCTTCCAAATCAAAACCCAGAGGTTCAATGAGATGCAAATTGGCACCGCAATTGGCGCATAAACGGATTATATTGCCAGTATTTGGCGCAATTTCCGGTTCGTAGAGGGCAATATCAAACATGGCTTAATCTGTGTCAGTAAATACTGCGCTGGATTATAACAGGATGGCTTAACAAGCGAGAACTTAATAGCGGTTAGTGGGAGCCAACCGCGATTGGTTTTAGGTACGGTTGTTGAGCGCCTGATCGTAATGGCTTTCAACCATCGGCCAATTAATCACATTCCACCAAGCGTTAATATATTCAGGTCGTCGATTTTGGTAACTAATATAATAAGCGTGTTCCCACACATCGAGTGCGAGAATGGGAGCACCTTGTTGTTGGGCTACATCCATTAAAGGATTGTCTTGATTGGGGGTTGAAGTGATCACCAGTTGATCATTTTGTACGATAAGCCAAACAAAGCCGGAACCAAAAGTGTTCACTGCGGCTTGTGAGAATTGCTCTTTAAAGTTATCGAAAGAGCCAAACGTAAGAGCGATGGCATCGGCGAGTGCTCCGAGTGGTTGGCCGCCGCCATCGGGAGTCATACATTGCCAATAAAGAATGTGATTGTAAAATCCGCCACCATGGTTGCGTATTGCGGGAGAATGAGCGGAGACATTGGCGAAGATGGCGTTGAGTGAGTGAGATTCAAGCTCTGTTCCAGTTATCGCCGCGATAAATTTTTCGTAATAAGTGCGATGATGCTTGTTGTAGTGGACTTCCATGGTTTTAGCGTCGATATAAGGCTCTAGTGAGTCGTATGCGTATGGAAGTGCGGGAAATCGATGGGACATAGTAAATCCTCCTTGAATGAAGGATTTACTATAAATGATAATGAGATCCATTATCAATAGTGGGTTTGTAAGGTTATTGCGGTTACTCGACTCCAAGCGGGAGGCAAATCTCCACTCTTAACCCACCAAGTGGACTGCGTGATGCCTCAATGCTGCCACTATGTTGGCGGACTGCACTTTCAGTGATCGCCAAGCCTAATCCTGTGCCGCCACTGACACGGTCTCGTGCGGTAGAAACACGATAGAACGGCCTAAAGATCGCTTGGAGTTCTTCTTCTGGTACCCCTTCACCGTTGTCATCGACTCGCACTGTGACATGATCATGATTGGTGGCAATGGTCACATCGATTGCATCATGCCCATAGCGAATAGCATTGCGTACAATATTGTCTAGCGCACTCATTAGCAATTTGGGCTTACCTGAAATTACCTGCTCAGGAATGGTGGAGTAGGTGAGGAGTTTCCCCATTTGTTCTGCTTCAAATTGTGCGTCACTGAGGATCGCTTCCCACAGGCTTGAGAGCGGTTGTTTTTCTCGATCGGTGTGGCTGTCGAGCTGCATACGAGAGAGCTCTAACAGTTCAGAGATCATCTGTTCAAGTCGTTGCGCTTCGGTATCGATACGAGTCAACTCAGCACTATCACCTTGTTTACGTGTTGCCAATGCTGTTGCCATGCGCAAACGAGTCAGCGGTGAACGTAATTCATGAGAGATATCGGATAGCAGACGCTGTTGGCCGGAAATCATTTGATTGACGTCTTGCACCATTTGATTAAACGCAGTACCTGCTTGGCGGAACTCACTGGTGCCTTTTTCTAGGCTTGGGTCTACTACGAATTCACCTTTTGCTACGCGTTTTGCCGCCCGTTCTAGCTTGCGTGCTGGTTGGCTTAATGCCCATGCTAGCCATAGCAATAAGGGAGTACTCGCGACCATGACGGCGAGTAACAGCTGAAATGGCTTGTCGAACATGCGCAGTAAAAATGGCGGTGGTTGATCCCACTTAAAAGCGAGGAACATATGCAATGGCTGATCGGCAAGTGTGATTGGTACCGGGCCTGCCACCATGTAATGGCCATAGAGACGCTGTTTAGGATCGCTTGGCGATTCGATAGTTGAAATTAGGTTTTGCAATGCTCGCGCTTTAAAATCGCGCTGTTTTTGCGGAGTAAGAATATTGCCCTCAAGATCGGTGATGAAGTAGCGTGGGCGAGGATCACGTTTGCTCGGGCGATCTTTGTCGATTTCTCGTAAAATTTGATTGAGGTTATCGTTGCCTTGGTAATGGCTTTCAACGCGCTCAGCAAAGACTCTCATGCTGGCTAAGCTGTCTTGAGGGATCGAATGAGGTTTACGCGGATCAAGATGTGGCAAAGCCAACACCGCAATGACCACCAATAGCATGGTGAGCCAGAATATGGCAAAAATACGGCCGTAAAGGCTGGTGATGCGAGGTAAGCGCATTAGTCTTCCTCAACCAATAAGTAGCCACGTCCACGCAAAGTTTTGATTCTTGCTTTACCATCGTCACGCTCAGGGAGTTTTTTACGCAAGTTAGAAACATGCATATCGATGGCGCGATCAAACGCAGCTAAACGCTTACCCAACACATCTAAGCTGAGTACTTCTTTGGTAATGGTTTCACCAGGATGCACCACAAAGTGACTTAATAAGGCAAATTCAGTAGTGGTGAGATCGAGTTGCTGTCCTTGGCAATAGGCTTCTTGTTTACCAGGGAACACTTCAATGTCCTGATACTTTAGGCTATCACTGGGTTTGCTGGTGGTAACGGTCTGCGTGCGACGTAAAATAGCGCGAATACGAGCCAATAATTCACGATCACTGAACGGTTTTGGTAAGTAATCATCCGCGCCCAGTTCTAAACCGATCACGCGGTCAATCTCTTCCCCTTTTGCGGTGAGCATTAACACGGGGGTTTCCCAGTCTTCACGAATGCGTTTGAGTGTTTCGGTACCATTGAGTTTTGGCATCATCACATCAAGTAAGATCAAATCGATCTCTTTGTTAAGGGCAGCAAGGCCAGCTTCGCCATCATTGGCTTCAGAGACGACAAAACCTTCAAAGCTAAGCACTTCTTTGAGTAGGCTGGTCAGTTCAGTGTCGTCATCGATTAATAAAATGTGTGCCATATGGCTACCCTAATTGTCGCGGTGATGTAGTTAGTTTACTGATTATTCTTTCTAAGCATTAGCGTAAATTTTGCTCTTTACGAATCTTTACGCTCTCTAGACGTCTCTTTACTTCTGACCGACTAATCTAATATCAAGCGCTGCAACGGCAGCCCGACTAACAAAAGAAAGGTAGTGATTATGAAGACAGTAAAAAAATTCGTACTAGCAGCAGCGATTATTCCTCTAGCTTTTGCATCAGCAAGCGCGATGGCATTTGGTGGTAAAGGCGACCATAAAGGTGGTCAATGCCAAGGTGGTATGGACCGCGGTATGATGAAGAAGCTTGAACTAACCGACGCGCAAAAAACGCAACTTAAAGAGATGCGTGAAGCGAATAAAACCGAAATGAAAGCGAAATTTGCCGAGACGTCTGATGCACGTAAAGCGGAACGCCAAGCACAGCATGAAAAAGTGCAACAACTGGTTCTGGCAGACAATTTTGATCAAGCCGCTGCGAATGAACTGGCGAAAAATATGGTAGAGAAGCAAACTGAGCGCAAAGTAAAAATGCTAGAGAAGCAGCATCAAATGCTGAGCGTGCTCACTCCAGAACAAAAGGCCAAGTTTGTTGAGTTGAGTAAAGAGCGCATGGAAAAATGTGGCGAGAAACGTAAAAACCACCACTAATGATCAATGCGCTTTATGCGTAGTCTGATAAATCACAAAGCAGCCCATGGGCTGCTTTGTTGCATTTCATGGTTATGATTCGGTGTGCTAGGTCGATATTTTGTTAATCTGATTGCCATATCAAGGCTGCATATTAAGGTCACTTGCGTATAATTAGCGCATCATTGAAGATGAATACAAAGTGATGAAACAAGATTACGGAAAATTAGTCACGTTAGCGGCGTGGACCGCAACAGTGGTCGCGACATTATTATTGATCGTTAAATTAGTCGTTTGGTGGGTGACTGGCTCTGTCAGCTTACTCGCTTCTTTAATTGACTCCATGTTGGATATCGCCGCTTCGGTGGTTAACCTTGTGGTGATTCGTTATTCCCTTCAACCGGCCGATAAAGAACATCGATTTGGTCATGGTAAAGCAGAATCCTTGGCCGCACTGGCTCAAGCTATGTTTATCTCCGGTTCTGCGGTCTTTCTGATCCTTAATGGTGTCGAGCGCTTCTTTCGCCCAAGTGAACTCAACTCGCCAGAGTTAGGGGTTTACGTCAGCTTATTTGCGATGATAGTGACATTTGGTCTGGTACTGTTCCAAAAACATGTGGTGCGTAAAACCGGTAGCCAAGCGATTGCTGCTGACTCACTTCACTATCAAACCGATCTGTATATGAATGCTGCCATCATGGTGGCGTTAGGATTGAGCTGGGCGGGGATTGGTCAAGCTGATGCGGTGTTTGCCGTTGGGATTGGTTTCTTCATTTTATACAGTGCATTCAAAATGGTGACAGAGGCGACGCAAACGTTGCTAGATCGTCAACTTCCGGAAGAAGAGCTACAACAGATTAAGCATGAATGTTTGCAAGTTCCCGGAGTATTGGGTGTCCATCAGCTACGAACCCGTATGGCGGGACCAGTACGCTTTATCCAATTGCATTTAGAGTTGGAAGATCATATTCAGTTAATCGAGGCACATCGAATTTCTGACAACGTGGAGCGAAGTTTATTGGCGGCGTTTCCGCAAGCCGATATCCTCATCCACCAAGATCCATATTCAGTGGTTTACACCTCCGAACGAGTACAGAAATCGGTTGATTGGTAGTGGAATCAGCTTGGAATGTGGAGCGTTTATTGTCTATCTTTTCAACGAAAACAGAAATAAACGTGATCCTGATATGTATCAACAAAGTTAATGAGTAAACCTGTAATACTCTTACATAAGTAGAAAACTTACATAATTTCGTGCAAATAAATGTAGTATTCCTAACAAGGAACGGTAACATATTGCACAGCTGAAAGAATCTGGATAGCGGCTTGTTTTGTAAGCCTCTAACATAAAAATTGAAACAAGATTCCCAAAAATCGAGGGTGAGCATGATTAAGAAGATCGGTGTTTTGACGAGTGGCGGCGACGCTCCTGGTATGAACGCAGCTGTTCGCGGCGTAGTGCGTACTGCGTTGTCTGAAGGTTTGGAAGTGTATGGCGTACAAGATGGCTACTTGGGTCTATATGAAGACCGCATTGTACAATTAGACCGCTCAAGCGTATCTGATGTGATCAATAAAGGCGGTACATTCCTTGGCTCTGCACGTTTCCCTGAGTTCAAAGAAGTTGAAGTGCGTGAGCAAGCAATCGAGAACCTGAAAAAACACGGTATCGATGCGCTAGTGGTTATTGGTGGTGATGGTTCGTACATGGGTGCGAAGAAACTGACTGAGATGGGTTACCCATGTATCGGTCTACCAGGTACTATCGACAACGATATCGCAGGTACAGACTACACTATCGGTTACTTAACAGCACTTAACACGGTTATCGATGCGATTGACCGTCTACGTGATACTTCTTCTTCTCACCAACGTATTTCTATCGTTGAGATCATGGGCCGTCATTGTGGCGATCTAACCCTAATGTCAGCGATTGCTGGTGGTTGTGAATACATCATCACGCCAGAAACCGGTCTGGATAAAGAAAAGCTAATCAGCAACATCCAAGATGGTATCGACAAAGGCAAAAAACACGCGATTATCGCGCTGACTGAGCTAATGATGGATGCTAACGAGCTGGCGAAAGAGATCGAAGCTGCAACGGGTCGTGAAACTCGTGCAACGGTTCTTGGTCACATCCAACGTGGTGGTCGTCCAACCGCATTTGACCGTGTACTGGCTTCTCGCATGGGTAACTATGCCGTTCATCTATTGCTAGAAGGTGAAGGTGGTCGTTGTGTGGGTATTCAAAAAGAACAGCTTGTTCACCATGATATCATCGACGCTATCGAAAACATGAAGCGCCCAGTACGTAACGATCTATACAAGGTTGCTGAAGAGTTGTTCTAAGCGACTTTGTCGAGAGTAAGATCTTACGAATACAAAAAAACCACCTCATGAGGTGGTTTTTTTCGTTTTGAGCATAGTGATTTGCAGTGTTAACTCTTATCGATCGATTTCGCTCGGCTTGGCTCTTTTTTACCGTGGAATTTTTGGTGCACCCCACGGCGTAATGCCTTGATTCGATTTTCCGCTTTATCGACGCCAAGCAGTACACTCAGTGCTAACACGGTAATTAAAACCGATTGCTGTAAATAACCCAACCCAATCATCATGCCTAATGCTGCCAAAAGCCAGATGATCGCAGCTGAGGTTACACCGTGAATTTTGCCATCGAGTGTCATCATGACACCGGCACCTAAAAAGCCCACACCCGTAATGATCTGACCCAGAACCCGCGCTTGATCAAGCGTGTTTGGTGAGAGAGATACAGCCATCGACATGAAGAAGTAGGTGCCTGATATGATCAAGATTGAGGTACGAATCCCGACTGGCTTTCCGCGGGTTTGGCGTTCGACACCAATAAGAATGCCATTGAGGGCGCAGCATAGTAGCGCTGACCATGTAAACGGCCCAAGATCGAGTAGTTGGTCTAGATTGATTTGCATTTGGACCTCCAAAATCGCGGAGTATCCATACTATAGACTACGCGAGCGAGCAAAAGATTCTTATTGTTACAATTAACAAGTGTTATGTGATTAGCAACCTTGAGTGACAAACTCAAAACGAGGAGGAGTGGAAGCGGTGGCTTCCTCATAACGTAAGAGGCAGTTCAGGCTAGGATCGATGCGCGACTTGGTCATAAAGCGGATCCAGTTTTCACTGGGGTTGTTGTGAAAATACCAATCAGCCGGATCGTTCGGATGGAAAATAGCATCGACAAAGTTCGCTTCAATTAACTGGCTCCAAGTTTGACGCGAGAACGCGGCTGGGTAGCCGTAAGCGAGTTGAATCGGATCACCTTCTATCGTAATCGTAGCACTGCTCAAATTAGCTAAACCTTGTTGAATCGCCAATGGGTAGATCATATCGTTGGCACTTTGCATACCCGCTTTTAATCCGTTAAGTGCTGCGATTCGTGAGTCAGTGTGTAAGTTAACCAGTCTTGGCATTGCGGTGACAGCTAATATGCCTAACACCACAATAACCACAACCAATTCAATCAAAGTAAAACCCAAACTAGAACGTTTCATAATGCAACAATAGACAGAGACAAGACATGCGTATGGTACCAAAGTTTATCTTTGATTTTTAATGCTATTTGCTTGATGTTACTCCAGATATAAATCTAACGGTGTTTTACTCGAACGACCGCCAATTTCGCGGGTTAACTTTGGTACTAGATAGCCGGATACATTTTCAATCAGGCCATGGATCAACGCTCGCGCTTGTTGATCATCAACAAAGAAATGCGCCGCCCCTTGCACCTTATCCAGCACGTGTAAGTAGTAAGGTAAAATATGCGCATCAAACAGTGCTTCACTTAAATTGATTTGCGCATCGACACTGTCGTTAACGCCTTTTAGTAGCACGCTTTGATTGAGTAATGTCACGCCTACCGCTTTCAACTTTGCCATTTGCTCAGTGAGTTCGGTATTAATTTCATTGGCATGATTGATGTGAGTCACGAGCACCACTTGTAAGCGAGTACTGGCAAAGAGCGTCAGTAAGCGGTCTGTGATTCGGCTTGGAATGACCACGGGGAGGCGAGAGTGAATGCGCAGTCGCTTGATATGAGGAATGTTGGCAATGCCATCCATCAACCAACTTAGCTCATCATCTTTGGCCATCAGTGGATCGCCACCTGATAAAATCACTTCATTGAGCTCAGGATGCGCAGCAATGTAATCTAAGCTGGTTTGCCACGCCCGTTTACTGCCTTTGTTGTCTTGATAAGGGAAATGACGACGGAAGCAGTATCGGCAATTAATAGCGCAGCCTCCTTTGACTATCATCAGGGCACGGTTGCGATATTTGTGCAAAAGTCCCGGGATCGCATTGTTTTGTTCTTCCAATGGATCGCTGCTATAGCCTTCCTGTACCGCAAATTCGTCTGATAACGGTAAAACTTGGCGTAAAAGCGGATCAAAGGGATTGCCTTTTTCCATTCTATCGACAAAACTTTGCGGCACACGCTGCGCAAAAAGCGTTTTTGCTTCAAATCCGTGTTGCCAAGGTGAAGGATCGATCTCTAACTGTTTCAGCAGTTTAGTAGGATCAGAGATCCCATTCGCCAGCTGTTTGAGCCAGTTTTGCTCAACAGATTCGGCATTTCGGGTTATGATGTGCGGCATTAAATTTAACTCGAAGAATGGTAAGAGGAAAAAATGGCTACTGTTAGCACGAATGAATTCAAAGGCGGTCTTAAAATTATGCTTGATAACGAGCCTTGTGTCATTCTCGAAAACGAGTTTGTCAAACCAGGCAAAGGTCAGGCGTTTAACCGCGTAAGAATCCGTAAGCTACTTTCCGGTAAAGTTCTAGAGAAAACATTTAAGTCTGGCGACACTGTTGAAGTGGCTGACGTAATGGATATCGATCTAGATTACCTGTACAACGACGGTGAATTCTACCACTTCATGAACAACGAAACGTTTGATCAGATTGCTGCAGATGCAAAAGCAGTGGGTGAGAGCTCTAAGTGGTTGGTAGAAAATAATACTTGTATGCTAACGCTTTGGAACGGCAACCCTATCGTTGTTACGCCACCAAACTTCGTTGAATTAGAAGTGGTTGAGACGGATCCAGGTCTGAAAGGTGATACACAAGGTACGGGTGGTAAACCAGCAACGCTGTCTACTGGTGCTGTTGTACGTGTACCACTATTCATCGCGATTGGCGAAGTGATCAAAGTTGATACTCGTTCAGCTGAATACGTAAGCCGTGTAAAGTAATTTACGTGCAGAAATAAAAAAGGTCACTTCGGTGGCCTTTTTTGTTTTTCTGCTAACGTTGATATGACACAATTTCATTTATTAGATATTGATGATACTGATGAGCATGAAACAAACGCTGAAAATTTGGCTTGATGCCGCTCGCCCTAAAACTTTGCCTCTAGCCCTGGTTTCGATTTTGACCGGCAGTGTGTTGGCGTTCTCTAACCACCATTTTTCATTTTCTGTTGCGATACTCGCGTTTATTACTGCGACTTTGCTACAGATTTTGTCTAATTTAGCCAATGACTATGGTGACGCGGTTAAAGGCACGGATAACGAAGCACGCTTAGGGCCAACGCGCGCGATTCAATCGGGTGCCGTGACACCAAAAACCATGCGCCAAGCGATCATCATTAATATTATTTTTACGATTATCGCCGGTTTAATTTTGGTGCTACATGCTTTAACTAACTGGGAAAGTATTGTTGCCTTCTTAGGCTTAGGTTTATTGGCGATCATGGCTGCGATTGCTTATACCGTAGGAAATAAGCCTTATGGTTACGTGGGCCTTGGTGATATTTCAGTCTTCATCTTTTTTGGTCTACTTGGTGTCGCGGGTACGTTCTTCTTGCATACTGGTATTGTTGACCTTTCATTAGCATTACCTGCCATTGGTTGTGGCTTGTTGGCGGTTGCAGTGCTCAATATCAACAATATGCGTGATATCGAAAATGATGAACAGTGCGGAAAGCGTACGGTTGCGGTTCGTCTAGGTCAGCGCAGAGCAAAGCAATATCACTTCATTTTACTCGGTGGCGCAGTGTTGGCGTTTATCGCTTATTTGCTACTGCAACCGGCTCCAATTTGGTTGATGTTGCCATTTTTATTAAGTGTGTTGGTGGTGTACAAACATGGCAGAGCAGTCTGGCTCGCCAAGCAGCCAGCAGACATCGCACCAATGATGCCAATTGTGGTGAAATGCTCACTATTGACCAACCTACTTTTCACCGGAGTTGTTATAGCTCAAACTCTCGTGAGTTGATTGATGTTTGTCATTGCAATGACTCAGTGAGGGGATATACTCGATTAACAACACCAATGCTATGAGACGAATTGCGATGGAATACAATACTTCAGCTCTATGTGATATCTATTTAGAACAAGTCGATGTGGTTGAACCAATGTTCAGTAACTTCGGTGGTAGCGCTTCGTTCGCGGGCCAAATCACTACCGTTAAGTGCTTCGAAGACAATGGCATCATTCGTGAAATCTTAGAGCAAGATGGCGTTGGTCGAGTTTTATTAGTCGATGGTGGCGGTTCACTTCGTCGTGCTTTAGTCGATGCAGAAATTGCAGCATTGGCAGAAGAGAATGAGTGGGAAGGTATTGTTGTCTATGGCTGTGTACGCGAAGTTGATGAACTGGAAGATATGAGCATCGGCATCCAAGCGTTGGCTTCTATTCCTGTGGGGGCAACCTCTAAGGGTGAAGGCGAAACCGATGTCGCGGTGAATTTTGGTGGTGTCACCTTCTTACCAGAAGATTACCTGTATGCTGATAACACGGGCGTTATCTTGTCGCAAGAGCCGCTCAATATTGATCTTGAGATCGAAGAAGACCAAGAGCAATAAGCACAATTTACAACAGAAAAGCCAGCGTAATGCTGGCTTTTTTGTATTTGGCATTTTGGTTTAATCAGCCCGCAGGGTGATTTTCTTGATGTAGAGAGCGTAACCATAGCCCAATGTACCACCGAGAATATTCCCCAGCGCAATCCCAATAAAGACCCCTTCAATCCCATATGCAAAACCGCCAATCCACGCTAAGGGCAAGGTAAAGATAAACAGTCGCATCGCACTCCATTGAAAGGCTTTGAGTGGCTGGTGCATGGAATTTAGTCCGGAAACCAACATCATCATAATGCCTTGGAAACCATAACTAAATGGCACGACGAGAAGATAGTGCCAAAGTAGGTTGCGTACACTTTCTTCCTGTGAAAAGAGCGCGGCCAGCGGCACGCTTAGAGGCACCATAAAGAGGAATAGAATGAATTGGAATCCAAGCGCAAAACGCATGCTGAGAAACTGGCCATCAAAACTACGCTGTGGATTTCCGGCGCCAAAGTTTTGCGCCATAAAAGGGGTTAAAGCAGAGGTGAGGGACATCAGCACTAAGATCAATATCGATTCAATTCGTTGCGCTGCACCATAAGCGGCAACCGCGGCTGTGCCATGACTGGAAAGTATCATCATCAATAATGCACCGGAAAGCGGAGTCATCGCATTGGACATGGCTGCTGGCGTGCCAATTTTGAGGATCATTTTCCAATCATCCATCAAATGGTTCAGTTGCGGCCAGCTTAGTAATTTTTCGCGTTTGATCAATACAAACAATGACCCGACTAATGCACCCAACCAGCTGAACGCACTGGCAATCGCTGCGCCTTGAATACCCAGCTCTGGAAAGGGGCCGTACCCGAAAATCAATAAGGGATCGAGTACACCGTTAATCACACCGGCGACAATCATGATTTTTGCTGGCGTCGTGGTATCACCAGTGGCTCGAATCGAACTGTTGCCAGCCATCGGGATCACCAGCAGCGGAATGGCTAAGTACCACACACTCATGTATTCGCTAATCAATGGGATTAATTTAGCTTCAGCCCCTAATGCGAGGAATAAAGGCTCAATAGTCAGCAGTCCTAGTGTGGAAGCGATTGCGACTAAAATAACGGCCAGCAGCAGACCGTGCGTTGAAAAGCGAGCGGCGCTTTGCGACTGACCTTGACCTAAGAGTCGACCAATATTGGTTGATAGACCAATACCGATGCCCATGGTGATGCAGTTCACCCCAAAGGTTACGGGGAAGGTGTAACTGACGGCAGCGAGTGCGTCTGTGCCCAGCAATGAAATGAAAAACGTGTCTACCAAGTTAAACATCAAGATCGCAATCAAACCCATGGTCATCGGGATGGTCATTTGTCGCAGCACTTGAGGGATCGGGTCGCTTAGCAGGCCGTGTTTATCTTGCATAAGAGCGTCGCACTTGAGGAAAAGAGTAGAATACTTGATTCAAAGTCAGTGCGACAGGTTTTCATGGGTGATTAGTTTGGTACCCAAATAAAAAAGGCCAACCGAAGTTGACCTTTTCTTTCATTTAAACCGAGAGGTTTAAATTAAGCTTTTGCTGCCGCTGCTGCGCGAGCGATTGCTGCGAAGCCTTTTGCATCAAGCGCTGCACCACCAACTAGAGCACCGTCGATGTCTGGTTGTGAGAAGTAAGCTTCTGCGTTTTCTGGTTTAACAGAACCGCCGTACTGGATGATTACTTGCTCAGCCACTGCTGCGTCTTTTGCTGCGATCATTGCACGGATAGAAGCGTGGATGCGTTGTGCATCTTCCGCTGTTGCTGCTTTACCAGTACCGATTGCCCAGATTGGTTCGTAAGCGATGATTGCATCGTTTAGCGCTTCAACACCGTATGCATCGATAACTGCATTGATTTGACGTGCACATACTGCTTCAGTTTCGCCAGCTTCGTTTTGCGCTTCTGACTCACCGATACAGAAAACAGGTTTTAGGCCATTTTCTTTTAGGAATGCGAATTTCTTAGCAACGAATTCGTCTGACTCTGCGTGGTATTCACGACGCTCAGAGTGACCGATGATGATGTGTGTTGCACCGAAATCTTTAAGCATTGCTGGAGACATGTCGCCAGTGAATGCACCACTGTTGTTTAGGTCAGTGTTTTGTGCACCTAGAATGATCTTGTTACCGCCTTCTGCGATTAGACGCTCAGCTAGGTCGATGTATAGCGCAGGTGGCGCTACTGCTACGTCAACACCTTCAACACCTTCAAGCTCAGCGTTAAGACCAGTTAGCAGCTCAGTTACCATTGCTTTGCTACCGTTAAGTTTCCAGTTACCCATCACTACAGGACGACGCATAGGAATATCTCCGTATTAATTAATTAAAAGTGTTAATGTAAATAATCTACGTAGGAATATAACAGAATAAATTCGCTAGATCATGACCCGAATCATTTCTTAATCGGATCTCATCGCCGACTCGGAGTGATTGACTACTGCAAAACACAAGCTCAACGCTATCAGTGATCTACTAGACAGAATAATAGTAACGGGCTCGGTTTTTGTTCGATAAATTGGTATTAGTGCTCAATCCAAATCTGAAACCATTTAGCAGAATCAAGGAATGATATGCCACATTTAGTTATGGAATACTCAAATTCGGTCGATGAACGTGTCAATGTGCAAGGGTTATTGGAAGACTTGCACCATGCTGCGATACAATCTGGTTTGTTTGACGCACCATCATTGAAATCGAGAGCGTTACGCTACCATCACTGGTTAATTGGTGAGGCAGGGGATAGCATCGATTTTATTCACATTACGTTTGAATTACTGGATGGCAGAACGCAGGAGCAAAAGCGTGAGTTATCGCGGCAGCTAATGGCCGTTTTGCAACAGCAAGCGAGCCATATAGGCAGTTTGACCATTAACGTAAGAGATATGGATAAATCAAGTTTCCAAAAAGTCGTCAATTGAGACAAAGTGTATTTTGATTGTTTATTTTAGAAGTGTTGGTTAGGTAAAAAGATGTCGATTAAAGAGTTGTTGTTTTCCTTCCAAGGTCGTATTGGACGCAAAGTCTATTGGATCTGGAATCTAGTTTATTACGTGTTGATTATGGGCTTTGCCATGGGGATCAATCAGCTGTTCCCTGCCTATTCGCATCTCATTTTACCCGTCTTTCTGATTTTCGTTCTGATCCCTGATTTGGCGATTACCGCCAAGCGCTGGCATGACCGTGGTAAATCAAACTGGTGGTTGTTGATGAACGTGCCATTGATTGTGGGGCGAATGACTGTGCCGGTAAATGATCCAAGCCAAATGTCTCAAAGCACCACTTTGCAGATGATCAGCTCATTGGCGGCGCTAGTGTGTGGTGTTTGGATTTTGATTGAGTGTGGCTTCTTGAAGGGCCAATACGGTGATAACCAATACGGTCCTGAGCCTAAATAGCCTTTCACAATGCCGCAAAATATGCGGCGAAAAAATGCAAAAAGGGTTGACCTAATCGTCAACCCTTTGTCTTTTCTGAAGCCGCGTATCAACAATGCGGGTGTGCTATTTTCTTAGCCAAACTTCTTCAACCAGATGATTGATGCCTTTTTTGAGAACCAATTGGGCTCGACCTTTGGTTGGCAGAATATTCTCTTGTAAGTTCACACCATTAATTGTGCGCCAAATGTCTTTCGCTTTATCAATGGCTTGCTGCTCAGTCAATTGAGTGTAGTGACTAAAGTAAGAGCCTGGCTCGGTAAATGCCCCTTGGCGGAACTTAAGAAAGCGCTCAATATACCATTGCTCGATCACTTCCGTTTCGGCGTCGACGTATAACGTGAAATCAAGGAAATCTGAGACAAAAACTCGATGTGGGTCATGGGGATAATCCATGCCACTTTGCAGTACATTAAGCCCTTCAATGATCAATACATCAGGGCGATCAATGGTTTTTACTTCGTCGGTAATATCGTAAGTCAGGTGCGAATAGAGGGGCACTTGTAAATTTGGCTTACCGGATTTGATGTCAGAAACGAACTCAACCAACCGCTTGATGTCGTAGGATTCAGGAAACCCTTTACGGTGAAGAATACCACGCGCTTCCAGCTGTTTTTTCGGATAAAGGAAGCCATCAGTAGTGACCAATTCAACCTTGGAGTGATTGTCCCAACGAGAAAGCAACGCTTTGAGTAGGCGTGCTGTGGTGCTCTTGCCTACGGCAACACTGCCGGCAATGCCGATGATAAAAGGAGGTGCATTATCGCGGGCTTTTTCACCGAGAAAATTTTGTAGCACCGAATTTCGACTTTGGCGTGCCGCGATATAAAGATTGAGTAAACGGGCCAGAGGAAGATAAATCTCAACAGATTCTTCCATGGTTAGACTTTCGTTCACACCTTGCAGCTCTTTTAGATCTTCTTCAGACAAAGTCATGGGTACTGAATTTCGTAGCTCAGCCCATTGCTGTCTATTAAAAGAAAGGTATGGGGTCATGGTTTCCCTAATCGATTCATCGCACAGAAGTTGGAAAATACATCAAGCTTGGCAGAAAGAAAATGACAGACGCACCAGAATTGTTTTTTCCGACAAAAATTGCACGAAAATTCGGCAAATAGAGGGAAACTTGGGAAAAAAAATACTTTTTTCCATTTTGCTATTGCAAGGTAGAAAATCATTCAATAGAATGCGCACCACTTATGCCGACTTAGCTCAGTAGGTAGAGCAACTGACTTGTAATCAGTAGGTCACCAGTTCGATTCCGGTAGTCGGCACCATTCTCTCCTGTTTCTTCTAGAAACGTCGTAGTGAGAATGGAATGTAAAAATTTGGAGGGGTTCCCGAGTGGCCAAAGGGAGCAGACTGTAAATCTGCCGGCACTGCCTTCGATGGTTCGAATCCGTCCCCCTCCACCATATTCTTTAGGAAATAGCTCGAAGAGTTACGTGTGCGGGCATCGTATAATGGCTATTACCTCAGCCTTCCAAGCTGATGATGCGGGTTCGATTCCCGCTGCCCGCTCCAATCACTAGTGTTGCTGATATAGCTCAGGCGGTAGAGCGCATCCTTGGTAAGGATGAGGTCCCCAGTTCGATTCTGGGTATCAGCACCAGCTCCCAAAGCAAAATTTTCCTTTTGATATATACTTTATCACCAATAAGTTTGGTTACGTGGTCATTTGCGCCACTTAAATCCGTACCTAGAGGGACAACTCA
>NZ_AFWF01000314.1 GCF_000222605.1 Vibrio ichthyoenteri ATCC 700023
GAGTAATTGCAACAGCGATTATTCATGCGACACTAGCTCAGTTGGTAGAGCGCAACCTTGCCAAGGTTGAGGTCATCGGTTCGAACCCGATGTGTCGCTCCATTTTCTTCATGATGAAGATATAAAGCACATAGGCATCAGCCAAATTGCTTTAGAGTCCCCTCAAATGAACACTTCATTTGATCTGGCCATGTAAGGCCAATCGCTCTTTCTAATGCTGTGAAGCATAAAACCCAAAATTATATAAATACGCTGCCATATGGCTGGCGCTTTTGTCTTTGTTATTATCCAATTGAATTGTTGATAATAATTAAGCAAACGGCGCGTGCTGTGTGACTTCGATTGATTAATTAACAGACTTATCCACAAAAAACATCGTGTGGATAACTTGGTGGGTAACCTGAAACTTAGTTCTGAATAAATCAGTTTTACAAAGATCATTTACTAATAAATTGTAGTTTTAAAAATCTAATTTTAATTCAATGTATTGATTTGTAAGGATTTTGCTAGGTGTGAGCGTCTGATCAATTCCATCTTTTGGATCATTAAGTGCTTTTTATTTGATCCTAATCATTTCTTACACTTGTGATTAACTTTTATCACTGCATCCAAACCGACATGAGACTGGTTGTTTTTCCACATCTAGGATTTTAGAGCCAAGTCAAATAACCACACTAGTCAGGTGGCAAATATTATGCATCTCTAGGTATGCCTTTATTGATAATCCGAATAAGTCGTTGATGGGCAATATCGATGCCTGTTTTTTCTCTGACTTGTTGCTGCTGCTCTGCGAGTGCCCAATCGATATGTTCATCCAGTAAAGGCGAAATACCTTTGCGGCTTTGCAGTGCTTCAACAATTTCTTGTGAGTAAGGGGCATTCCCCATTGCGATTGAAAGATTACGCAGCCATTGAATATGCCCAATCCGACGAATGGCGGAACCTTCCATGTTTTTCAAAAAATTCGCTTCATCCCAAGCGAAGAGTTCGATCAGGTTTGGATTGTGTAAAGATTGGCGACGGTGGAAGTCATTTTGGTCAGTTAATGATGAAAAGCGATTCCATGGGCAAACCAATTGGCAGTCATCACAGCCATAAATACGATTCCCCATCGGTTTACGAAACTTTTCGGGAATGACACCATCGAATTCAATCGTGAGATAAGAGATGCAGCGACGAGCGTCAACGACGCCATCTTCGACAATCGCATTCGTCGGACAAGAGGTGATGCAGGCTTTGCATTTACCACACTGATCTTCACTTGGGGTGTCAACGGGCAATGGCAAGTCGATCAGCAGTTCCCCAAGAAAAAACCACGAGCCACATTCCTTGTCTAAGATAAGAGAATGTTTCCCTGTCCAACCTAGACCAGCTTTTTGGGCTAATGGACGTTCTAAGATAGGCGCTGAATCGACAAAAGGTCGGTAACCAAAAGCGCCGACTTCTTGTTCTATTATCTGCCCTAGCTTTTTGAGCTGGTTGCGGATCAGTTTATGGTAATCACGGCCCAATGCGTAGCGACTAATATAAGCTTGGGTCGGATCATTCAGATTGGTAGCAAACTGGGCTTTTGGTGGTAGGTAATCCATACGAACGCTAATTACACGCACGGTTCCCGGCAATAACTCATTGGGTCTTGCGCGCATCATGCCATGACGAGCCATCCAATCCATGCTGCCGTGGTAACCGGCATCGAGCCATTTTTGTAGCGTAGCTTCATGTTCTTGCAAATTGACATCGCAAATGCCTACTTTTTGGAAACCAAGCTCTTTGGCCCAAATTTTGATGTTATCTGCGAGTTCTTGATAGTTCATGCTAGCGTCGCTCATACAAAGGGGGCAGGATCTTACAAGATCTTCAGCGCGGGATCTAGCCAACAAATCGGGTTTAATTGACGATTATTTTCCGTTAACTTACATAAGAGAGCTTGTCTCTCAATTCCAACCCAGTTTACTATTCCAGTTCTTTTGATTTTTATATAGTCATTTACGAGAAAAACAGTCATGAGCTCAAAACAATTCGCCCTATCCGATGAAAACGCGACGATTCAGCTAGGAACGGCGTTGGCCAATCTATGCTCGCAACAAACCACCATCTATCTGCATGGTGATCTTGGTGCGGGAAAGACGACATTTAGCCGTGGTTTTGTGCGTGCATTAGGCCATCAAGGTAATGTGAAAAGTCCAACCTACACCTTGGTTGAACCTTATCAATTGGATCAATGGCAAGTTTATCATTTTGATCTATACCGTCTTGCCGACCCAGAAGAGCTCGAATTTATGGGGATTCGTGACTATTTTACCCCTGATGCGATTTGTTTGGTTGAGTGGCCAGAGAAAGGGGTGGGCATGTTACCTGATGCTGATCTTGATATTGATATTCGCTATAACGGTGAAGCTCGAGTTGTTGAGCTTGTGGCTAATAATGATTATGGACGTCGTCTTTTAGACCAGTTGGAGTTATGTTGATCAGTCAATCTTTACGTGCTGTCTATCTTTCATGTGCATTGGCATTGTGTTTGTTTTCCAGCTCATTATGGGCAAATGCATTAGAAAGTCTCCGAGTATGGCCATCACCTGATGAGACCCGCGTCGTTATCGATCTCAAATCGGAAGCGGAGTTCAGCTATTTTTCATTGTCGAGTCCCGACCGTTTGGTGGTGGATCTTAAAGACACTCAGCTGAAAACTAACCTACCTCTCGCGGTGAAAGGTAGCCCAGTATTAAAGAAGATTCGTAAGAGCTCGCCACCTCAGGCGGGCACTTATCGCTTGGTGTTTGAGCTGTCTAAGAACGCGCCAGCACAACTGTTTAAGCTGGCACCTACGCCAGGTGGCCAATATGGCCATCGTTTGGTGGTTGACTTTGATCATGGCGGAAGTAAGCCTGCGGCAGTGACGACTTCACCGAGTAAAACGCAAGTTAGCCGTGATGCTTCACAGTTGCTAGGTACCGCCGATATCGTGGTTGCTATTGATGCCGGACATGGTGGTGAAGATCCTGGTTCAATTGGTCCGACGCGTAAATACGAAAAGCATGCAACCTTGGCGATCTCAAAGAAAATTGCCGATCAAATCAATGCCGTTCCTGGCATGAAAGCCGTGCTCACTCGTCGTGGTGATTATTACGTTAATCTCAATAAACGTTCGGGTATTGCTCGTCAGAATAAAGCGCATTTGTTGGTTTCCGTTCACGCTGATGCATTTCATTCGCCACAACCACGTGGGGGTTCGGTGTTTGTGCTCAATACTCGCCGCGCCAATACGGAAATTGCCCGCTGGGTTGAGAACCACGAAGAACAGTCGCAGTTGTTAGGTGGTGCTGGTGAGGTACTAGCGAAAAATAATAACGATAAGAACGTCAGCCAAACGTTGCTCGATTTGCAATTTAGTCATTCTCAAAAAGAAGGCTATAAAGTGGCGAAGAAAATTCTGGGCGAGATGGGCCGTGTCGGCGTGCGCTTGCACAAGAAAGAGCCAGTTAATGCTAGCTTAGCGGTATTGAAATCTCCTGACATTCCATCGGTATTGGTTGAAACGGGTTTTATCTCTAACCCAACCGAAGAAAAATTGCTCTTCCAACGCAGTCACCAAGACAAGCTAGCACGCGCGTTGGCCAAAGCCATTGTGCAGTACTTTGAAGAAAACCCACCAGAGGGCACTTTGTTTGCCAATCGTGGTCAGAGTATTAAACACAAAGTTGCTCGCGGTGAGTCGTTGTCGGTTATCGCCAAAAAATATGGTAGTTCGACCAAGGCGATCATGCAGGCGAATAAACTGAAAAGTAGCAGATTAGCGGTCGGACAAACGTTAACTATCCCAGGAGCATCAAATTCAGTCTCGGTGCCTGTGGTTCGTAATCCGGTCGAAACGAAAACCCTGACTCATGTGGTCGCCAAAGGGGACTATCTTGGCAAGATTGCCAGTCGCTATAAAGTCTCTGTTGCGGCGATTAAGCGAGAGAATAAATTACGCTCAGATACACTAAAATTAGGTCAGAAACTGAAGATCACCGTCAGTTTAAAAGATCAACCGCTGCGTAAGCACAAGGTTAAGGGCGGCGAATTCCTAGGAAAGATTGCTCGCCAATATAATGTTTCAGTTGATAGCTTACGTAGAGCCAATAATCTGAGATCCGATCAACTGGCCGTGGGTCAGGTGCTGATTATTCCTCACAACTAATAGCGAGCCGATATGACGATCAAAATTCTTCCCGCCCGACTGGCAAACCAAATTGCGGCGGGTGAAGTGGTTGAACGCCCGGCATCGGTCGTTAAAGAGTTGGTTGAAAATAGTATTGATTCTGGCGCCACTCGTATCGATATTGATATTGAGAAAGGTGGCGCTAAGCTGATCCGTGTGCGTGACAACGGTAAAGGGATTGCCAAAGATGAATTAGGTTTGGCGCTCAGTCGTCATGCGACCTCCAAGATACACTGTTTAGACGATCTGGAAGCCATCATGAGTTTGGGCTTTCGCGGAGAGGCGCTTGCCAGTATTAGCTCTGTTTCTCGCTTAACATTGACGTCTCGACCGGCCACGCAAGAACAAGCTTGGGCTGCGCACAGTGAAGGCCGTGATATGGCGGTGAGCTTATTACCTGCAGCCCATCCATTGGGCACCTCTGTTGAGGTGCTGGATCTGTTTTTTAATACACCAGCCAGACGTAAATTCCTTCGTACTGAAAAAACGGAATTTGCCCACATTGATGAATTGATCAAACGTATCGCGTTGAGCTGTTTTGATGTGACGATTAATTTGCGTCACAACGGAAAAATGATGAAGCAATACCGCGCCGCGAAAACGGAAGCGCAGGCTGAAAAGCGTATTGCGGCGGTTTGTGGTAACCAGTTTGTGCGTCACATGCTGAAAATCGAATTAGAGCACCAAGGCCTAAAACTGCATGGTTGGATCACCAGCCCTGAAGGTGCGCGTCAACAAAGTGATTTGCAGTATTGTTACGTTAATGGCCGCATGATGCGTGATAAATTGATCAACCACGCGATACGTCAAAGCTATGAAATGAGCTTGCGTCCTGATCAATTCGCGACTTACGTCTTGTTCATCGAGATTGACCCGCATCAAGTCGATGTCAATGTGCATCCTGCTAAACATGAAGTGCGTTTTCATCAAGCTAGATTAGTCCATGACTTTATCTACCAAGCATTGGCTGACGCTTTAGCGCAAAGTCATCATATTGATAAACCAGAAGTCAAATCATCGGCTTTTCATGATGGCGCGACAACGGCAAATCAAATTGATAGTGATGAAGGCCCGTTCGCTGATGCCGGTAGCACAGATACAACGCTAACACCGCCAAGGCAATCGGAGTCGGCGGTACCACAGCGTGTATATCATGCGGTAGAGAACACGCCGGCCTATCCTGGTCGAACGGATTATCATGAGCAACGAGCTAACCAAGCAGCTGTGCGTGAGAGTGCCCCTCGTAGTGATTGGCAAGAAAGCAGCACTAAGCGATCTCGTGATCACGTCGGCAATGGCGGACGTGAGCCGGAGCGTTATGGTTCACCTGCGCCATCCAAACAAGAAGTAACCGCTTACCAACAGCTATTGCAGACACCACATATTGATGCTGGTGTGCAATTAAGCCCGAGCATTGAATCTTCACCTATCGCAGCACAACCCATTCAAGCGTTAGGTAAAGCTATTTGTATGGCTTCTGGCCGTTTTGTCATGATGGCAGATAAGCAGGGGGCGCATGTTGTTTCTCTTGCTCAAGCTGAATGGCTGCGAGTTTGCGGCCAATTACAGGTGGCTGAGCAGCCGCTCAAAAGCCAGCCATTGTTGGTGCCATTATCTCTAAAACTTGAGCCAGAATTGATCGCTGCCTATCACGATCATCAAGTGCTGTTTGCCCGTTTTGGCATCGAACTAAAATGCCGTTCGGCTCAAGCGGTGATGGTAATGGGCGTCCCGGCGCCGCTACGACAACAAAACCTACAACAGTTGATCCCAGATCTGTTATCTTACGCCGTATCTTCCTTGCAACAGGTCAACTCGCAACAGGCAAAAGGACTTAGTCCTGCAAACCTTGAGGCTAAATTGCTCGCCAATTGGTTAGCGGATCAAGTGACTCGCGTAAAAAGCGACTACACTTTGTCCGAAGCTATCCAAATCATTGCTGAGGTTGAACAACTTTGGCAAGGAAGGCTACCTTTACAAGACTCAGCATTTGTTAGACCGATAGATTTCTCTGCCACGATCGCAGCTTTTAACCTATGAATAAACAATTACCACTAGCCCTTTTTTTAATGGGGCCGACCGCATCAGGTAAAACGGACTTAGCGATCCGTTTACGCCAGAAATACCCAATTGAGATCATCTCGGTTGATTCCGCGTTGATCTATCAAGGTATGGATATTGGCACCGCAAAACCGAATGCCGATGAACTGACGTTAGCACCGCACCGCTTAATTGATATTTTAGATCCGGCATTATCGTATTCCGCGGCAGACTTTCGTCGTGATGCATTGCGTGAGATGAATGATATCGTTGCTCAAGGCAAAATACCGTTGTTGGTTGGCGGTACGATGCTGTATTACAAAGCATTATTGGAAGGTCTATCACCACTTCCGGCTGCAAACCCTGAAATTCGTAAACAAATTGAGCAAGAAGCATTGACTCATGGTTGGGAGGTACTGCACGATCAGTTACGTGAAGTCGATCCCGTTTCCGCTGAACGTATACATCGTAATGATCCGCAAAGGTTGTCACGAGCGTTGGAAGTTTATCGAATTTCAGGTAAAACTCTTACTGAGCTGACGCAAACTAAAGGTGAGAGCCTACCGTTTAACGTTAAGCAGTTTGCTATAGCACCCAAGGAAAGGGCTGAACTCCATCGTCGTATTGAATTACGCTTTGAAAAGATGATTGAAGCAGGTTTTGAGCAAGAGATGAAGGCGTTGTATGCGCGTGAAGATCTTCATCCTGATCTACCATCGATTCGTTGTGTTGGTTACCGACAGATGTGGGACTATTTGGATGGGAATTGCACTTTAGATGATGCGGTTTTCCGCGGTATCTGTGCGACCCGCCAATTGGCCAAGCGACAAATTACCTGGTTACGCAGCTGGGATAATTTAACTTGGTTAGATAGTGAAAACATTGAACAAGCACTAGAAACCGTCTCAAATGCCGTGGCATCAGACGATCGAAGCTGTGTATAATGTGATCGCTTTTGCGTGAATGTGCCCGATAAAGGATCTGTTACTTGAATTTTGAGGTATTTGCCTTCATAACAGTAACTCAGGGTGTTTTTTATTCGTTTAGCTCTGATGCAGCAGTTTGGCTGCTTGCAACTAACCACTAGCTAAATAACTAAAACAAAATTACAAAATAAGGAAAATAAAATGGCTAAGGGGCAATCTTTACAAGACCCGTTCTTAAACGCTTTACGTCGTGAACGTATTCCAGTGTCTATCTATCTCGTGAACGGCATTAAACTTCAAGGTCAGATCGAATCATTCGATCAATTTGTGATCTTATTGAAGAACACTGTTAACCAAATGGTTTACAAACACGCAATTTCAACTGTTGTTCCGGCTCGTCCAGTGAGCCACCACAGCGGTGATCGTCCACAAGGTGATCGCCCAGAGAAATCGGAAGATTAATCTCTGAGTACAAATCGTTTTACTTTGAGGAGTTGATTGCTTGTTTGACCGTTATGAAGCCGGTGAGCGAGCCGTACTTGTTCATATCAACTTCACGCAAGAAGGGGAGTGGGAAGATCTCAGCGAGTTTGAGATGTTGGTGTCTTCTGCTGGCGTATCCTCGTTACAAGTCGTAACGGGTAGTCGTCAGGCTCCACTCCCGAAATACTATGTCGGTGAGGGTAAAGCTCAGGAAATCGCACAAATTGTGCAATCAACTGATGCTGATATCGTGATTTTTAATCACGCCCTCTCTCCTGCCCAAGAACGTAACCTCGAAGCTCTGTGTCAATGTCGAGTGGTAGACCGTACCGGTTTGATTCTCGATATCTTTGCACAACGCGCTCGAACCCACGAAGGTAAATTGCAAGTTGAGCTTGCTCAGCTAAGACACATCTCTACGCGATTGATTCGTGGTTGGACGCACCTTGAAAGACAAAAAGGTGGTATCGGTTTACGTGGGCCAGGTGAAACGCAGTTAGAAACTGACCGTCGTTTATTGCGTGAGCGTATTAAAGCAATCCTGCGTCGTTTGGACAAAGTGGCCAAACAGCGTGAACAAGGACGCCGTGCGCGAAATAGAGCAGAAATACCAACCATCTCATTAGTCGGTTATACCAACGCAGGGAAATCTACGCTGTTTAACCGTATTACTGCAGCTGGCGTTTATGCTGCTGATCAGTTATTTGCAACGTTGGACCCAACGCTGCGAAAAATCGAACTTGCTGATGTTGGCCCAGCAATACTGGCTGATACGGTAGGGTTTATTCGACACTTACCTCACGATCTTGTTGCAGCCTTTAAGGCAACGTTACAAGAGACGCAAGAAGCTGACATTTTGTTACATGTTGTTGATGCCAGTGATGAACGTTTTCGTGAGAACATGCAAGCTGTTCAGATCGTCTTAGAAGAGATTGATGCCCACGAGGTGCCTTCTTTGGTTGTGATGAACAAAATTGATAATCTAGAAAACCAAAAACCACGTATTGAACGTGATGAAGAAGGCATTCCACGCACTGTGTGGGTGTCGGCAATGGAAGGCATCGGTATTGAGCTGTTGTTTGAGGCGCTGACAGAACGTTTAGCCAGTCAAATGATTCAATATCAACTGTGTGTTCCGCCGCAATATCAAGGGCGATTACGCAGTACATTCTTCCAAATGAAGAGTATTCAGCAAGAAGAATATGATCAAGATGGTAACTTGTTGATAAATATCCGCATGCAACAGGTAGATTGGTCTAGACTTGAAAAAAGAGAAGGGGCAGTTTTACGTGACTTTATAGTTACTTAAATGACTGCTACAGTATAACGTCATATCAAATGATGGAGCTTTCTAATGGCGTGGAATGAGCCTGGTAATAATAACGGCGACAAAGGCCGCGATAATGACCCATGGGGTAATAATAATCGCGGTAACAAAGGTGGCCGTGAACAAGGACCGCCAGACTTAGACGAAGTCTTCAACAAACTGAGTCAGAAGCTGGGTGGCAAATTTGGTGGTGGAAAAGGCGGTAAGGGCCCTTCTATCGGCGGTGGCGGTGCACTAGGTGTTGGTGTGATTGCAGCTATCGCGGTAGCAATTTGGTTCTTCTCTGGTTTTTACACCATTGGTGAAGCTGAACGTGGCGTTGTGCTTCGTTTAGGTAAGTATGACAACCGCATCGTCGATCCGGGTCTTAACTGGCGTCCTCGTTTTATCGATGAAGTGACCGCAGTTAACGTTCAAGCGATCCGCTCGCTACGTGCTTCTGGCACGATGCTAACCAAAGACGAAAACGTTGTGACGGTAGGCATGGATATTCAGTACCGTGTTTCCGATCCATATAAATACCTATACCGAGTGACTAACGCAGACGACAGCTTACGCCAAGCAACAGATTCTGCGCTACGTGCGGTTATTGGTGACTCACTGATGGATAGCATTCTAACCAGCGGTCGTCAGCAAATTCGTCAAAATACACAAGAAACGTTGAACGACATTATCGCTAATTACGATATGGGTTTGACGATTGTTGATGTGAACTTCCAGTCAGCACGTCCACCTGAGCAAGTTAAAGATGCATTTGATGATGCTATCGCAGCTCGTGAGGATGCTGAGCGTTTTGAGCGTGAAGCAGAAGCTTACCGTAACGACATTTTGCCCAAAGCAACGGGTCGTGCAGAGCGTTTGAAGAAAGAAGCATTGGGTTATTCTGAGCGTGTGACTAACGAAGCGTTAGGTCAAGTTGCTCAGTTTGAAAAACTACTGCCAGAGTATCAAGCAGCGCCAGACGTGACTCGTGATCGTTTGTACCTAGATACGATGGAAGAAGTGTACTCAAATACTTCGAAGGTTCTGATCGATTCTGAATCGAGCGGCAACTTACTTTACCTACCAATCGATAAGCTGGCAGGTCAAGAAGGTCAAACTCAAACTAAGCGTAGTTCGAAGTCATCTTCAACTTACGATCAAATTGAGCTTGAGTCGAAAACTACGGAGTCAACGTCAGACACTTCATCTCGTTCATCTGATTCGCGCCAAGGGAGATACTAATAATGCGTAAGTTAATGATCCCTGTATTGGTTGTTGCTTTATCGATCATGCTGATGTCACTGTTTGTGATCCCAGAAGGCGAGCGCGGTATCGTGATTCGTTTTGGTCGAGTTCTGAAAGATAACAATGAAATCGCTCGTATCTACGAACCAGGTCTACATTTCAAAATGCCTATGTTTGACAGTGTGAAAACACTGGATGCTCGTATTCAAACAATGGATGGTCGTTCGGATCGTTTTGTAACGTCTGAGAAAAAAGACGTGATCATCGATACCTACGTGAAATGGCGTATCAAGGATTTCGGCCAATACTATCTAGCAACAGGTGGCGGTAACACATTGACCGCTGAAACGTTGCTAGAACGTAAAGTGACAGATCTACTACGTTCTGAAATCGGTTCGCGTGAAATCAAGCAAATTGTATCGGGTCCGCGTAATAAAGATGTACTGCCTCCAGCAGATAACATCGATAACGTGGTGACGACAGAAGCAGCGAAAGAAGCGTTAGAGATTGATGGCGAACGTGATGTCATCATGGCGAACGTTTTGAATGGTTCTCGTCAGAGTGCAATGGATGACTTGGGTGTTGAGATTGTTGATTTCCGTATGAAGAAAATCAACCTTCCAGACAACATCAGTGATTCAATCTACAAGCGTATGCGTGCTGAGCGTGAATCGGTAGCGCGTAAGTTCCGTTCACAAGGTCGTGAGAAAGCGGAAGTTATCCGTGCTCAAGCGGAACTTGAAGTGGCAACGACGTTGGCTGAAGCGGACCGTACTGCACGAGTAACACGTGGTGAAGCGGATGCCGAATCAGCGAAGATTTACTCTGATGCTTACAGCAAAGATCCTGAATTCTTCAGTTTCTTGCGTTCATTGAAAGCGTATGAGAAATCATTCAGCAACAAGAACGACATTCTAGTTTTGGACCCGAACAGCGAGTTCTTCCAATACATGAACAATGCGAAAGGTGCGCCAGCGAAATAAGCGGCCTGATAAGCAATCGCAAAGGCTCCTTTTTAGGAGCCTTTTTTTTGCCTAAATTTTTAAGTGAGATGGTGTGATGTCAAATTCAATCTGGTTAGCGATTGGACTGGTGCTGATTGTTGAAGGGCTTGGGCCATTGGTCGCCCCAAATGGTTGGCGTAATATGGTGGCAGAGCTAAGCCGTCAACCGGATGCCCAGTTGAGACGTATTGGCGGGTGTTTGGTGGTTGCAGGAGCGGTGATCGCGTACTGTTTTAGTTAAACGCAGCGTCCACCGCCAAGCTAAGAGTGCGAGATGACTCTGTCGGTAGTTAGCCTAGTAGTGTGGTGGTGGCGTTTCTTCTGATGGATCGGCAAGGTTTGACGAGTCCAAATTTTTTACTTTGCCCGCGACGTATTTCATCTGATCTTGCATCTTGCTAATCAACAGCTGTTGCTGACTCAATGCCTCATTCAATGAATCAATTGTCTGCTCTTGGAAAGCAAGTTGACATTCAAGGTCGTTAATACGGTTTTCAAGTTCAGTGATGTGCTTTTCTGTCATGGTATTAATCTAATGTCCAAGCCTGGGCGATGCCGGCAGAGGTGCCAGAGACAACGCGATGTTGATTATCGAAGGCCGCATCATACACTACTGCTCGTGGAGGACGAGCATCTTTTAAAGGCTCCGCTTCAAAACCTTCTATACGCTTACCGGTTAGCGAATCCCAGACCAATACGCGACTCGACGGAGTGCCGGTGACTAATCTTAGTCCATCATCAGAAAAGCGAGCACTGGAAAAAATCAGTTGGCGTGAGAAGCTACGCAGTTGGCTGACTTCTTTGCCGCTGACGAGATCCCACACGACCGCATGATTTCCGCCGTCAGAGGAAAATGCATATTGACCATCACGATGTAAGGCGACGCGATTAACTCGCTGATCATGCTCAAAAGTATGTTGAATCTGTCCGCTGGTGGTATCCCACAAATAAGCTTTGTAATCATTGCCTCCGGTTAAGGCGAAACGGCCATTTGGGGAGAGAGCGACGGAATTGACTTTTTCGTTGTGGGCAAGGAACTCTAGTCGCCGTCCGGTGACTAAGTTGATATGGATCGCTTTACCATTCGATAGGCCAAGCAAGACTTGTTCACCGTTACTGGATATGTCGATATCACGGATAGTACCGTCGGAGATTGACCATAGCCCTTGAGCTTGGCTCCAAGCGAGATCCCAAACCGCGAAGTTTAGCTGGGTTGCGGTGACCGCATAGCGGGCATTATCTGAAATGCGAATTCGTGAAACGCTATTGGCTTGTTGGTCTTGCGCGCCAAGTGAAGCCAGTTGCTGGGATTCATAAAGATCCCAAAGAACCAATTGATGTTCTTTTGAGTACAACAAAGCAAAGCGAGCGTCACGACTGAGCGCGAAACTGGTTGTTCCTTTGGGCTCGAGTTCCCAGCGTTGATCGTCAGAGGCCCAGAAAAAGCAGCCATTTAACGCTGTGATGACAAAGCCAATGAGTAGAGAGTTAAAAATTATCCGCATCAAGTCCAATTATCCACTTGGTTTACGTTTCATTCAGACGCATATTGGCTATATTGGTATAACATGCGAGTGCGTACCAGTTTTTATTAAAGATTTGTGCACAAAGACAAAATGCCTTAATTGGAGAATTAAATGAAATCGATTTTTAAAGTGTCATTGCTTGCGGCGACGGTTGCGCTAGCGGTAGGCTGTCAAAAAGAAGAAGAACCAAAAAAAGAAGTTGCACCGGTTGTTGAACAAGTTCAAGCAGAAACAGGCGAAGCGGTTCACTTTAAGACGGAAGACGACAAGGCTGCATACGCAATTGGTGTTTCATTTGCTGGTTACCTATCTCAAAGCCTCGATAAGCCAAGTGAAATTGGCATTACGTTGAACAAAGAGTTGGTACTAAAAGGTATTTCTGACCAATTTGCTGGCGACGTTGCACTGGATGAAGCGCAAACTCGCGCGGCGCTAGAAGCGTTAGATAAGCGTGTTGCTGATATCATGCAAGTGAAAGCAGAAGAGCAACAAAAAGCAGCCAAAGCTGCCGCTGAAGTTGCATTGAAAGCTGGCGCGGATTTCCGTGCTGAGTTCGCGAAGCAAGAAGGTGTTAAGACCACCGATTCTGGCCTAATGTACCAAGTGATCACTCAAGGTGATGGTGCGAAGCCAAAAGATACTGATACTGTTGAAGTGCATTACAAAGGCACTTTGGTCGACGGTACCCAATTTGATAGCTCATACGATCGCAATGAGACCGCTACTTTCCCGCTTAACCGCGTGATCTCTGGCTGGACTGAAGGCGTACAGCTAATGCCAGTGGGTTCTAAATTCAAGTTTGTGCTACCACCAGAACTTGCTTACGGCAGCCAAGATACACCAACGATTCCAGCCAACTCAACATTGGTATTTGAAGTAGAACTTGTCAACATCGACAAGCCAGCTCAATAATCGACTAGGCGTCATCTCAAATCGCAAATAGTAAAGACTCGGCATTGCCGAGTCTTTTTTTATCTCTGTATTACCAGTGTCGTCGAGTGTTGAGGCGCTAAACCGTCGAGCTGTAACGCAAATTGCGGCGCAGAGCCAATGATTTATTTGTTCTAAATCACTAGTTGGCGGTATAGCTAGGTGTTCTATTCAAAATTTCTGATAAACTTACATCAATTTGTTGATTTATCGCTCGAAGGCTAAAGAAAGTGACCACGACTGAAACCTTAAATACGGATATGTTGCTCGAAATGGAATCCGTCCACGTGATGCCATTCAGTGAGCACGATAAAATCATTCTAAGATCTTACGAAGCAGTCGTAGACGGTATTGCCAGTTTGATTGGGCCGTTTTGTGAAATCGTATTGCACTCACTCGAAGATCTGAATACCTCGGCAATCAAGATTGCCAACGGTGAAAATACGGGGCGCCAAGTGGGTTCGCCAATCACCGATCTGGCATTGAAAATGCTGAAAGATATCGAAGGCTCGGAGCGCAACTTCTCTCGTTCGTACTTTACGCGTGCCAAAGGCGGCGTATTGATGAAGTCGATCACCGTCGCGATTCGCAATGGTGACAACCGAGTCATTGGTCTGTTGTGTGTCAACGTCAACTTGGACGCGCCGTTTTCGCAAGTACTACAATCTTTCATGCCAACTCAAGAAGCCAAAGATGCTGCATCGTCAGTAAACTTTGCCAGTGATGTGGAAGAGCTGGTGGACCAAACGGTTGAACGCACCATTGAAGAGATCAACGCCGATAAATCGGTATCGAACAACACCAAGAACCGTCAAATCGTGATGGAGTTGTACGACAAAGGTATTTTCGACATCAAAGATGCGATTAACCGCGTTGCCGATCGACTCAATATCTCGAAACATACGGTTTATCTGTATATTCGTCAGCGAAAAATTGAGGATGAAGAGAAGTGTCTCTAACCTATACATTGGTCGTGAATGGTTCCGTGTACGGCACGCAAGCTGCGCGGAGCGCCTACCAGTTCGCTAACGCATTAGTTGCTAAAGGACACACTCTCGTGAGTGTGTTTTTTTATCAAGATGGCGTAGGAAATGGTTCGGCATTGAGTGTCCCTGCCAACGACGAGTTTGATCTGACCAAAGCATGGCAAACCTTAGCTCAACAACATGAGGTGCGCTTGGAGACTTGTGTGGCGGCTGCACTGCGCCGTGGCATCGTCAGTCATAGCGAAGCAACCCAACATGGTCTTGTTCAGCACAATCTTGCTGATGGGTTCACACAGGCCGGTTTAGGCAGTTTAGCTGAAGCGATGTTAACCCAAGATAGAGTGGTGCAGTTTTGAGTCAACTAACTTACGTATTTAGAAGCTCGCCTCATAAAACCACTGCCGGTCGTGAAGGCATAGACGCACTGCTTGCAGCTTCGGCCTATTGTGAAGATATCAGCGTGCTGTTTATCGGGGATGGTGTTTATCAGCTATTACAAGGGCAGCAACCTCAAGGAATTTTAAGCAAAGATTATGCGCCTATGCTGAAGTTGTTTGACCTGTATGATATTGAGCAAGTGTTTGTCTGTGCCGATTCGCTGGCACAGCGTGGACTTGCGCAAGCTGATTTAGTGATTGAAGCTGAGCGTTTAGATACCGCGGGCATCCAGCTAAAATTACATCAAGCCCGCAAATTATTGTCGTTCTGAGAATCTACTATGTTGCATATTGTTCAAACCCCACAGGCGCTAGTTGAAGTCGCCAATGCCTACCAAGAGGGCGATCAAGTGTTATTGGTGGAAGATTCAGTCTACGTCAGCAATGCACAACATCCGCAGTTTACTATACTCAAGCCAATGGATGTTTTGTTACTAGAAGAAGATGCATTAGCGCGTGGAATTTCGAACCGAGTTAGCCCATCGCTAAGCGTGGTGGACTTTGCCGGCTTTGTCGAACTTACTGTTACGCACTCAACATCGTTGACTTGGAATTAACAGATTGTCTTTATTTGCCCTCGAGGAAGTGCCGTTGGTGTCTCGAAGGTTAAAAAAGATCTGTATATTTCTTGACACACCTCTCACTGCTGCATAGAATTTTGCGTCCCTATTTGTATGAAGTGCATTTGCACCGAAGCAAGATAGGGATAGATTTTTCACAAAGCTTACTTTCAAGTAATTCAGGAGCTAGTTAATGGCAACTATTAACCAGTTGGTTCGCAAGCCTCGTGCAAAGCAAGTTGTTAAAAGCAACGTGCCAGCACTAGAAGCGTGCCCACAAAAACGTGGTGTATGTACTCGTGTTTACACTACTACACCTAAAAAACCTAACTCAGCACTTCGTAAAGTTTGTCGTGTACGTCTGACAAATGGCTTCGAAGTTACATCGTACATCGGCGGTGAAGGTCACAACCTTCAAGAGCACAGTGTTGTACTAATCCGTGGCGGTCGTGTAAAAGACCTTCCGGGTGTACGTTACCACACTGTTCGCGGCGCGCTTGACTGTGCTGGCGTAAACGACCGTAAACAAGGTCGTTCTAAGTACGGTGTGAAACGTCCTAAGTCTTAATGGATTCCGTTAAGTAAGGCCAAACACTAAAATATTTAATTTTTGAAGAAACTGAAAAGTTTTGGATAACCTGAAAAAGACAACGGAGAATATCCATGCCACGTCGTCGCGTTATTGGTCAGCGTAAGATCCTTCCAGATCCAAAATTCAAATCTGAATTGCTGGCAAAATTCGTTAACATTCTTATGGTTGACGGTAAAAAATCTACTGCAGAGAAAATCATTTACACTGCACTAGACACTATGGCTGAGAAATCTGGTAAAGATCACTTAGCTGTATTTGAAGAAGCTCTTGAAAACATTCGCCCAGCGGTAGAAGTTAAATCTCGCCGTGTAGGTGGTTCAACTTACCAAGTACCTGTAGAAGTACGTCCGGTTCGCCGTAACGCACTTGCTATGCGTTGGGTAGTTGAAGCTGCGCGTAAGCGTGGTGAAAAATCTATGGCTGCTCGCCTAGCTGCTGAAATGCTAGACGCGTCAGAAAACAAAGGTACTGCTGTTAAGAAACGTGAAGACGTTCACCGTATGGCAGAAGCGAACAAAGCATTCGCTCATTACCGCTGGTAATACCTTTTCAGTGCTGCGGGGATCCTCGCAGCACTTCTTTAGTTCCTATGCATATGCTAGGAACTATTGCTATATCTAGGGGTTACGTTTTTATCACCCTTGAAGATAGCAATAGTCCCTAAGTTAAGAGGATTCACCGTGGCTCGTAAAACCCCTATTGAGCGCTACCGTAACATCGGTATCTGTGCGCACGTAGACGCAGGTAAAACTACCACAACTGAACGTATTCTGTTCTACACAGGCCTTTCTCACAAAATCGGTGAAGTTCACGATGGTGCTGCTACCATGGACTGGATGGAGCAAGAGCAAGAGCGTGGCATTACGATTACGTCTGCAGCGACAACCACCTTCTGGCGTGGTATGGACGCACAGTTCCAAGATCACCGTGTAAACATCATTGATACTCCTGGACACGTTGACTTCACCATTGAAGTTGAACGTTCTTTGCGTGTACTTGATGGTGCTGTGGTTGTGTTCTGTGGTTCATCAGGTGTAGAACCTCAGTCTGAAACCGTTTGGCGTCAAGCAGACAAATACCAAGTTCCGCGCTTAGTATTCGTTAACAAGATGGACCGTACTGGCGCAGACTTCTTACGTGTTGTTGACCAAATTAAAAACCGTCTTGGTGCAAACCCTGTTCCTATCCAACTTAACGTTGGTGCTGAAGAGGATTTCAAAGGTGTTATCGACCTTATCAAGATGAAAATGATCAACTGGAATGAAGCCGATCAAGGCATGTCTTTCTCTTACGAAGACATTCCAGCTGACATGCAAGAACTTGCTGAAGAATGGCGCAACAACCTAGTTGAAGCGGCAGCAGAAGCCAGCGAAGAGTTGATGGATAAATATCTTGAAGACGGTGAGCTGACAGAAGTTGAGATCAAAGAAGCACTACGTACTCGTACACTAAACAATGAAATCGTGCTGGCTACTTGTGGTAGTGCGTTCAAAAATAAAGGTGTGCAAGCGGTACTGGATGCTGTGGTTGAATACTTACCATCGCCTGTTGATGTACCTGCAATTCAAGGTGTCGACGACAATGGTAACGATGTTGAACGTCATGCTGACGACAACGAACCGTTCTCTGCGCTAGCATTTAAAATTGCAACGGACCCATTTGTGGGAACGTTAACCTTCATGCGCGTTTATTCTGGTGTGGTAAATACTGGTGATACAGTTTACAACTCAGTAAAAGAAAAGCGTGAGCGCTTTGGTCGTATCGTACAGATGCATGCGAACAAACGTGAAGAAGTAAAAGAAATTCGTGCGGGCGATATTGCCGCTGCAATCGGTCTAAAAGACGTAACAACAGGTGAAACCCTGTGTGATCAGAGCCACAAAGTGATTCTAGAGCGCATGGAATTCCCTGAACCTGTTATTCAGATTGTAGTTGAGCCTCGTTCGCAAGCAGACCAAGATAAGATGGCTATTGCTCTAGGTAAACTAGCGGCAGAAGATCCATCTTTCCGCGTGGAAACGGATAACGAAACAGGTCAGACTCTGATCTCTGGTATGGGTGAGCTTCACCTTGATATCATCGTTGACCGTATGAAGCGTGAATTCAGCGTTGATTGCAACGTTGGTAAACCTCAGGTTGCTTACCGTGAAACCATTCGTGGTAGCGCGGAAGTGGAAGGCAAGTTCGTTCGTCAATCTGGCGGTCGCGGTCAATACGGTCACGTATGGATCAAACTTGAACCTTCTGAACTGGGTGAAGGTTTCGTCTTTGTTGATGAGATCGTTGGCGGTACGGTACCGAAAGAGTTTATTAGCTCAGTAGGTAAAGGTATCGAAGAACAAATGAATAGCGGTGTATTAGCTGGCTATCCTGTATTGGATATCAAAGCGACGCTATTTGATGGTTCTTACCACGATGTCGATTCAAGCGAAATGGCGTTTAAAATCGCAGGTTCAATGGCATTCAGAAAGGGCGCGCTTGAAGCGAACCCTGTTATTCTGGAGCCGATGATGAAAGTTGAAGTAACCACTCCTGAAGATTGGATGGGTGATGTTGTAGGTGACTTAAACCGTCGCCGCGGCATGATCGAAGGTATGGATGAAGGCCCTGCAGGGCTAAAGATCATTCGTGCACAAGTACCACTATCTCAAATGTTTGGTTATGCAACCGATCTACGTTCTGCAACTCAAGGTCGCGCCTCATACTCTATGGAGTTTCATGAGTACGCAGAAGTACCGAAGAACTTTGCAGATGCCATTATGGCAGAGCGTGGTTACTAATCGGATTCGTTGTCTGTAAAAAAGTCAGTGACTTTTTTACAGATCAATACGTCCAAATATTGCGCTGACGGACGTTGGCGCATAAAATAGCAAATTCTGGCGCGTCGATGATCAATTCTGGTCACGACGAATCATAACTAGGAAGGAACACGAACG
>NZ_AFWF01000313.1 GCF_000222605.1 Vibrio ichthyoenteri ATCC 700023
TGTCTAAAGAAAAATTTGAACGTGTAAAACCGCACGTAAACGTTGGTACTATCGGCCACGTTGACCACGGTAAAACTACTCTTACTGCAGCTATCTGTACTACTTTGTCAAAAGTATACGGCGGTTCAGCTCGTGACTTCGCATCAATCGATAACGCTCCAGAAGAGCGTGAGCGCGGTATCACAATCTCTACTTCACACGTAGAATACGATACTCCAGCTCGTCACTACGCACACGTAGACTGTCCAGGACACGCGGATTATGTTAAAAACATGATCACTGGTGCTGCACAGATGGACGGCGGTATCCTTGTAGTTGCTGCTACAGATGGTCCAATGCCACAAACTCGTGAGCACATCCTACTAGGCCGTCAGGTTGGTATCCCTTACATCATCGTATTCATGAACAAATGTGACATGGTAGATGACGAAGAGCTACTAGAACTAGTAGAAATGGAAGTTCGTGAACTTCTTTCTGAGTACGATTTCCCAGGTGATGACCTACCAGTTATCCAAGGTTCTGCACTAGGCGCACTAAACGGCGAAGAGCAGTGGGAAGCTAAGATCATTGAACTTGCAGAAGCTCTAGATTCTTACATTCCAGAACCTGAGCGTGCAATCGATATGCCATTCCTAATGCCAATCGAAGACGTATTCTCAATCCAAGGTCGTGGTACAGTAGTAACTGGCCGTATCGAACGCGGTATCCTAAACGTAGGTGACGAAGTAGCAATCGTAGGTATCAAAGATACTACAACTACTACTTGTACTGGTGTTGAAATGTTCCGTAAACTGCTTGACGAAGGTCGTGCAGGTGAGAACGTTGGTGCACTTCTACGTGGTACTAAGCGTGATGACGTTGAACGTGGTCAAGTACTTGCTAAGCCAGGTTCAATCACTCCACACACTAAGTTCGAGTCAGAAGTATACGTACTTTCTAAAGACGAAGGCGGCCGTCATACTCCGTTCTTCAAAGGCTACCGTCCACAGTTCTACTTCCGTACAACTGACGTAACTGGTGATATCTCTCTACCAGAAGGCGTAGAAATGGTAATGCCAGGCGACAACATCCAAATGGTTGTAGAGCTAATCGCTCCAATCGCAATGGATGAAGGCCTACGTTTCGCTATCCGTGAAGGTGGCCGTACTGTAGGTGCTGGTGTTGTTGCTAAGATCTTCGCTTAATTCTTAAGAATT
>NZ_AFWF01000312.1 GCF_000222605.1 Vibrio ichthyoenteri ATCC 700023
AAATGAAGGCATAGTAATTGCCGCATTTGAAAAGGGAAGCTTCGGCTTCCCTTTTTATTTTTTGGTTATAAGGTGAATTTTGCCTTTGTCCGCTTAAACTTTCTTTTCTTTCCTGTAAAACAAAACCTTAGCGAAAGCGATTTTCATACGCTGGAGCGAACGGCTATTTTCTTGTTAAAACCCTCAATAATCCCCCAGCCTATATAGCTAATCGGTCTTAAATCGGCGATAGATCTAAGTGGTAATAAGAACGGTTCTTGTTTATATTTCTAACCGTAATTAATGTTTTAGGAATCAAGATGTACGTTTGTCTTTGCCACGGTGTATCCGATAAGAAAATCAGACAGTTAGTATTGGAAGAAGGCATTGTGGATATGCGCAGCATTAGAAAATGTACAGCACTTGGCTCGCAATGCGGCAAATGCGTTAAGCAAGCGAAACAGATCCTAAACGAAACAGCACCACTGTTGTACAAACAAGCCTGCTAAACTGCAGTTCGCTTTTTTGACTCTTTGTTGATTGGTTCTACAGTTAAATGAACCAACGAGGAGGGTTACTTCATGAAAGGCGATCCAATTATTATCCAGCATCTCAACAAAATACTTGGCAATGAACTCATCGCCATCAATCAATATTTCCTCCACGCAAGGATGTATAAAGACTGGGGGTTAAAACATCTCGCAGATAAGGAATATCATGAATCAATTGATGAGATGAAGCACGCGGATCACTTGATTGAGCGTATTTTGTTTCTTGAGGGGTTACCTAATTTACAAGATTTGGGTAAGTTGAATATCGGTGAGGATACCGAAGAGATGTTGGCAAGTGACTTACAGCTAGAGATGATCGCGATTCCCGATCTTAAAGCGGCCATTGCCTACGCTGAAGATGTACGAGATTATGTTTCTCGAGATCTGTTTCAGGACATTCTTGAAGATGAAGAAGAGCATGTTGACTGGCTTGAGACGCAGCTCGGCTTGATCAAAATGTCCGGCATTCAAAATTACTTGCAAGCTCAGTACGTCGATGATGATGGTGACGACTAACCCACTGTTTCAATTCTTAAATTTTGCGCTTGCCTTGCGGGCGCATCCTCTCAATTTCAGTATAAAGTTGTGGCTCTTTTAGCCAAGACATTTTGCTTGCTAAATTTGCTCTCTTTCTGTACTATTCGTGCTCCTTAAAACTCGGTCAATTATCTTTAGTTCCTTGCTTCCTCTGGACGACCGGGCCACTCGTGGAAGCTAATAATCCGTAAGGAGCAACACATGCGTCATTACGAAATCGTATTCATGGTTCACCCTGATCAAAGCGAACAGGTTGCGGGCATGATCGAACGTTACACTGGTTCTATCACTGAAGCAGGCGGTACTGTACACCGTCTAGAAGATTGGGGCCGTCGTCAACTGGCTTACCCAATCAACAAGCTTCACAAAGCTCACTACGTTCTTATGAACGTTGAAGCTGACCAAGCTGTAATCGATGAGCTAGAAACTGCTTTCCGTTTTAACGATGCAGTTCTACGTAACATGATCATGCGTACTAAAGCAGCGATCACTGAGCAGTCTATCATGCTTAAGCAGAAAGAAGAGCGTGCTCCTCGTCGCGAAGAGCGTGCAGAGTCTCGTCCAGAAGCTGCTGCTGAGTAATTGATTGTATGACCAATCGAATGGAGCTAAGTGGCACCGTCGCTAAGCCTCCGATTCGTAGTAAAAGCCCTAGTGGAATAGAGCACTGCCGTTTTTGGTTAGAGCACCGTTCTACTGTTATTGAAGCCGATTTAGCTCGCCAAGTTTATTGTCGTATGCCAGTCGTCATCAGTGGGCCTAGGTCACAAGCATTAACTCAAAATTTAGTACTAGGCAGTAACATTAAGGTAGGAGGCTTTGTCGCTTACCAAACCGGCCGTAATGGCATAGGTAAAATAGTGTTGCATGCCGACCACATCACTTATATTTAGATCAGGAGATAGCCCATGGCTCGTTTCTTCCGTCGTCGTAAATTCTGCCGTTTTACTGCAGAAGGCGTACAAGAGATTGATTACAAAGACGTAGCAACTCTTAAAAACTACATCACTGAAGCTGGTAAAATTGTTCCTAGCCGTATCACTGGTACAAGCGCTAAATACCAACGTCAACTAGCTCGTGCTATCAAGCGTTCACGCTACCTAGCTCTACTACCGTACACTGACAAACATCAGTAATCGGTTCGTTTTATTAAGAAAGAGGATTAAATAATGCAAGTTATTCTACTTGATAAAATCGGTAACCTAGGTGCACTTGGCGACGCTGTAAACGTTAAATCTGGCTACGCTCGTAACTTCCTTATCCCACAGGGTAAAGCAGTTATGGCTACTAAAGCTAACGTTGAAATGTTCGAAACTCGCCGTGCTGAACTAGAAGCTAAAGTTGCTGAGCAACTAGCTGCTGCTGAAGCTCGTGCTGAGCAAGTTAACGCACTAGAAGCAGTTGTACTTGCTTCTAAAGCTGGTGACGAAGGTAAACTATTCGGTTCTATCGGTACTCGCGACATCGCTGAAGCAATCACTGCTGCTGGCGTTAAAGTTGTGAAAAGCGAAGTTCGTCTTCCTGAAGGCGCACTACGTAACACTGGTGAGTTCGCGATCAGCGTTCAACTTCACTCTGAAGTTTTCGCTACAGTTAACCTACAAGTTGTTGCTGAGAAGTAATTTTCAGTCTCAGACGTATTAGTAAAAGCACCTCCTAGAGGTGCTTTTTTTTGTCTTGAATTTGGCCGTAGGAGAATGGTTCTACGTGGCAACTAGAAGATGAAGAGAAGGTTGACGGAAAAAATGCTATCGGCTTTTTCGAGCCCTTCAGGCACGCGATCATGATATTGGCGTGAGTGAGCCAATTTTAACGCGATGTCTTCAGTAATATTATTAGTGACACTCAGATCCGTATCGATACGCGTATTACTGTGCCCAGAGACCAAGGTCATGTCGGCAGAGAAGGCGAGGTTATCCAACGCTTGCCAACGAGTATTAAGATTGCCACGGAAAATAGCCTCTTCTACAACATCTGGGAAAATGATGTCGTCATCATCGATCTCATCTTGATTTGGCTCCTGGTAACGAAAACCAGGCCCCACCTCAACCTCAAGGACAAACAACTCGGTATTGGAGAACTGATAACCCAATCCTCCAGAGAGTGTATAATCTTTAAAGTAGGCACTGTAGCGTGAGTCGATGCCTTTGAAGCTACCATAGGCATAGGTTTTGGCGCCCAGCTTATAGTCGCTTTGCGCGCTGTAGGTAGATTGGCGCTTATCTTCTTCGCCATCTTTGTACAATAGGTAGTACTTCCATTCACCGTTAGTTCGATAGCGACCTTTGGTATACTCAGCGCTGAGGCGCGAGTTCAACGATTGTGAGTCAGAATTACCAGAGTGAGATTGGTAACCAAACTCAACCTCTGTTTTCCATGGGGAAATGATCTCAATCTCGTCTGGATCTTCCATATCATGCGCATGGGCGAGCATAGTGCTCATTAAACCTAAACTGGCCAGCCAAACTCTCGACACAAAGACTCTCAAATCGGAAAAAATAAACGATGAATACTACAGCAGCACGATGATAGTGTGAATAACCTGATTCATCGTCAGCGATAAGTTAATTCTATATGAGATGCACAAACTTTGGTTTGGCTAAAGACAAGTGATGTATTCTCATTATAATGAACACCCACGATAAGTAGTTGAGCAGAACCATGGCAGATACCCGTTCGGATAATCGCAAACGTAAACATCCTGATGCACAAGTGGATGCAATAAAAGTCCCTCCTCATTCTCTAGAAGCAGAGCAGTCCGTCATCGGTGGCTTGTTGCTCGATAATGAACGCTGGGATACGGTTGCAGAACGTGTCATGGCGATAGACTTTTATAGTCGTCCACACCGCTTAGTATTTGAGGCGGTCAAACGTATTCTTGAAGACAGCAAGCCTCTCGATCTGATCACGTTATCTGAGCATCTTGAACAACATGAACAGTTGGAAGATGTTGGTGGCTTCGCTTACCTTGCGGATCTGGTTAAGAACACCCCAAGTGCGGCGAACATCAACGCTTATGCAGATATCGTGGCGGAACGAGCCTTGGTGCGTAACTTGATCAGTGTTGCGAATGAGATTGCTGATTCGGGTTACGATCCTCAAGGCCGTACTTCCGATGATTTATTAGATCTGGCAGAGAGCAAAGTCTTTGCGATTGCAGAATCTCGTACCACGGAAAGCGAAGGTCCTCAGAACGTTGATAACATTCTTGAGAAGACGTTAGAACGTATTGAACTACTCTACAAATCGCCACAAGATGGTGTGACCGGTGTGAGCACTGGTTTCCACGATTTGAACAAGAAGACCGCTGGCTTACAAGGGTCGGATTTGATCATCGTCGCGGCGCGTCCATCAATGGGTAAAACCACTTTTGCGATGAACTTGTGTGAAAACGCAGCGATGGATCAAGATAAGCCTGTCCTTATCTTCTCACTAGAGATGCCAGCAGAACAGCTAATGATGCGTATGTTGGCCTCGCTTTCTCGTGTGGACCAAACCAAAATTCGTACTGGCCAGTTGGATGATGAAGACTGGGCGCGTATTTCTTCTACCATGGGTATTCTCATGCAGAAGAAAAATATGTACATCGATGATAGTTCAGGCCTAACACCAACGGAACTGCGTTCGCGTGCACGCCGTATTGCGCGTGACTCGGGTGGCTTGAGCATGATCATGGTCGACTACTTGCAGTTGATGCGTGTTCCGGGTATGCAAGATAACCGTACCCTAGAAATTTCAGAAATCTCACGCTCATTGAAGGCGTTGGCCAAAGAGTTGAATGTGCCGGTCGTGGCGCTTTCGCAGCTAAACCGTTCCCTAGAGCAACGTGCAGATAAACGCCCTATTAACTCAGACTTACGTGAATCGGGTGCGATCGAGCAGGATGCCGATTTGATCATGTTCATCTACCGTGATGAAGTTTATAACCCAGATAGCTCAATGAAGGGCACCGCAGAAATCATTCTAGGTAAGCAGCGTAACGGTCCAATCGGTTCGGTGCGTTTGACCTTCCAAGGTCAATACTCTCGCTTTGATAATTATGCCGGTCCTGCATTTGATATGGATGACGAGTAACACTATGAGTTATATGAAGGCAGCAACGGCGCATGTCGATCTTGCTGCACTGAAGCACAATTTACAACAAGTTAAGCAACAAGCGCCAAATAGCAAAATAATGGCGGTCGTGAAAGCCAATGGTTATGGCCATGGTTTACGCCACATTGCTAAGCATGCGCAAGATGCGGACGCCTTTGGCGTTGCTCGTATCGAAGAAGCATTGCAGTTGCGTGCTGCTGGCATCGTAACCCCGATCTTATTGTTGGAAGGGTTTTACTCGCCAGGTGATCTACCGGTGTTGGTGACGAACAATATCCAAGCAGGTGTACACTGTATTGAGCAGCTAGAAGCATTAGAAAATGCTCAGCTTGAAGCGCCAGTGCAAGTGTGGCTGAAAATTGATAGTGGCATGCATCGTTTGGGTGTGCGTCCAGAACAGCTCGAGTCTTTTATTTCCCGTCTTAATGCTTGTGATAATGTCGCTAAACCGCTGCGCTTTATGAGTCATTTTGCTAGCGCTGATGAGCTTGAGAAATCAACCACTCTTGAGCAAACTGAGCAGTTTTTAGCGCTGACTCAAGGTTGCCAAGGCGAGCGCTCATTGGCGGCATCAGCCGGTATTTTAGCTTGGCCTGAAAGCCAGCTGGAATGGGTTCGTCCCGGTATTATCATGTATGGCGTCTCGCCATTTAGTGACAAGTCGGCGGCGGAACTGGGTTATCGCCCTGTGATGACTTTAAAATCACACTTAATCGCCGTTCGTGAAGTGAAAAAAGGTGAAAGCATCGGCTACGGTGGTATCTGGACCAGCGAACGCGACACCAAAGTAGGTGTGATTGCGATCGGTTATGGTGATGGTTATCCGAGAACCGCGCCGAATGGCACGCCGGTATGGGTTAATGGCCGTCGGGTACCCATTGCGGGTCGCGTATCGATGGATATGCTCACGGTGGATTTAGGCCCTGATGCCACTGACAAGGTGGGTGATGAAGCGATCATGTGGGGCAATGAGCTTCCTTCTGAGGAAGTGGCCGCACATATTGGTACGATTGCCTACGAGTTGGTGACTAAACTGACACCACGAGTCGACATGGTCTACTCAGACTAATTATTAAGGGAACGCAAATAGCGTTCCCTTTGTCGTTTTAGCGTGACTGATATTGTACGGAATAAGCTGTTTGCTTTATTCCCCTTGAATAGTCGCGATAAGATGGCGAGATCCACCATGATCGCGATGTTCGCCTAAATAAATGCCTTGCCATGTGCCTAAGGCTAAACAGCCATCAGTGATTGGAATAGTGACACTCGAACCCAGCGTTGAAGCCTTGATATGCGCTGGCATGTCATCATCCCCTTCATAGATGTGTTGGTAATACGCTGCGCGTTCGGGAACATAGTGATTGAAGTGTTTTTCCATATCACTGCGCACGGTAGGATCGGCATTTTCGTTAAGGGTTAAGCTAGCAGAGGTGTGTTGCACAAACAGGTGTAATAATCCTACTGAAAGTGATTGGATTTGCGGTAACTGTTGTTCAATTTCATCAGTGATCAGATGAAAACCACGGGGTTTGGCCTGTAAGCTGATCGTTTTTTGAGACCACATAATCTTTCCTTAACGAATTGTTTGGCAAATCTTATGAAGCTGGCTAGGCTAGTTGCACAGCTTTAGATTGGCCTTTAGATAAGCTAAGCTTTTGAACGTGATATACCTCAATGTGATTGAGTTTTCACTGAGTCATAATTAGCCATTGAAAAAAAATTACATAACCTTGTGTTTGCAGCTTAATGCCCAAACATCAGGAATAGCTTCTTTTTTTGCTTAAAATCGGGGATTCCTAGCGAGTGATTAACTGGCGGGAATAGAGCCTACTGTAACATCGGAATAGAGACCATGTTGAAAAATATTAACCCAACGCAAACTCAAGCGTGGAAAGCGCTAACTGCTCATTTTGAATCTGCACAAGATATGGATCTGGCAGAGCTTTTTGCTCAAGATGCGGCTCGCTTTGACAAGTTTTCTACACGTTTTGGTGACGATCTTCTGATCGATTACTCTAAAAACTTAATCAACCAAGAAACGTTACAACATCTTTTCGCGTTAGCAAAAGAGACGGATCTTCAATCAGCAATTGAAGCGATGTTCAGTGGTGAAGCGATTAACAAAACAGAAGACCGCGCAGTGCTGCACACGGCATTGCGTAATCGCAGTGAAAAACCAGTGATGGTTGATGGCCAAGATGTGATGCCAGCAATCAATGCGGTGTTGGCGAAAATGGAACTGTTTACGCACCGTATCGTATCGGGTGACTGGAAAGGTTACACCGGTAAAGAGATCACTGATGTCGTGAACATTGGTATCGGCGGTTCTGATCTAGGCCCTTACATGGTGGCTGAAGCACTCGCACCGTACAAAACGCGCCTAAACATGCATTTTGTTTCTAACGTTGATGGTACTCACATCGTTGAAACGTTGAAAAAAGTAAACCCAGAAACGACATTGTTCCTGATTGCATCGAAAACATTTACCACTCAAGAAACCATGACCAATGCACACACTGCGCGTGATTGGTTCCTAGCGGAAGCGGGTGATGAAGCGCACGTTGCTAAGCACTTTGCGGCACTCTCAACCAACGCCACCTCAGTGGCTGAGTTTGGTATTGATACCGACAACATGTTTGAATTCTGGGATTGGGTTGGTGGTCGCTACTCACTATGGTCAGCAATCGGTCTGTCTATCTCTCTAGCGGTCGGTTACGACAACTTTGTTGAGCTATTAGAAGGCGCTCACGAGATGGATAACCACTTCGCTGAGACCGAGCTAGAAAACAACATTCCAGTTATCTTGGCGTTGATTGGCCTATGGTACAACAACTTCCATGGTGCAGAGTCTGAAGCAATCTTGCCTTACGATCAGTACATGCACCGTTTTGCTGCGTACTTCCAGCAAGGTAACATGGAGTCGAACGGTAAATACGTAGACCGTAACGGCGAAGCAGTGACTTACCAAACTGGCCCAATCATTTGGGGTGAGCCTGGTACTAATGGTCAACATGCGTTTTACCAGTTGATCCACCAAGGAACTAAGATCATTCCTTGTGACTTTATCGCACCAGCACTGAGCCATAACCCAGCAGGCGATCACCACCAAAAACTGATGTCGAACTTCTTTGCTCAAACAGAAGCATTGGCATTTGGTAAGAGTGCTGAAACGGTTAAAGCGGAATTTGCTCAAGCAGGTAAGAGCGAGGCAGAAATGGCTGAGCTAGTACCATTCAAAGTGTTTGAAGGTAACCGTCCAACCAACTCAATCCTAGTGAAGCAAATCACGCCACGTACTTTGGGTAACTTGATTGCAATGTACGAGCATAAAATCTTCACTCAAGGCGTTATCTGGAACATCTTCAGCTTCGACCAATGGGGTGTGGAGCTTGGTAAGCAGCTAGCAAACCAAATCCTACCTGAACTAGCAGATGCCACTGAAATCAGTTCGCATGATAGCTCGACCAATGGTTTGATCAATGCGTTCAAAGCTTTTAAAGCTTAGTCGTTAGCATACTTGAAGCCACGATACTGAGTATTTTGGCGAGCAAAAGTTGAAACGTAAAACGCCAGCGATGCTGGCGTTTTTATTGGTGCGTTTTAATCTTTTCTCGCTT
>NZ_AFWF01000311.1 GCF_000222605.1 Vibrio ichthyoenteri ATCC 700023
GTCTTGAAAAACACCGACCTTATCGCACTCTCATTGCAAGTTTTGCTTCAACGCATCCAGAGCAATCGAAAGCAATACCGCGCACTAGTAAAGGTAAAATGCACGCATGGATAGACGAACTCGATGATCCGGTAGTAAAACTACAGGCGAACATTCTTTACTCGCAGAAGAAAGAGGCTGAGCGCTTACTTCATGAAATTGTACCAATAAGCCAAGTTATAGAAGTGTTTGATGGCGGAAACTCTTCCGTCACGTCATATAAGCTCAATGAACTAGAACGGAGTGCATTAGAATATCTACTGTCTTCAGAGTTTTTACGTCGTCACCAATTGGAGCTTGGACCAAACGGAAGTATAGTCTCATCAGATACTGGTAAGTCTTTTTTACCGGTGGCTACAATCGATGCGATAAAAAAATCACTTCAGTGCTAATAACGGAATTTGGAAAGTAGAATTGAAAACCAAACTAATCACCAGAGAAGGTTACAACAAACTTAAAGCTGAACATGATCACTTATGGAATGAAAAGCGCCCTGAAATCACAAAGATAGTCACATGGGCGGCAAGCCTTGGGGATCGATCTGAAAACGCAGACTACACCTTCAACAAGCGTTTACTTCGTCAAATAGACCGCCGTGTTCGTTTTTTAAGAAAGTTCTTACCTGATGTCACCATCGTTGATTATTCTCCACAGCAAGAAGGCAAAGTGTTCTTCGGTGCGTGGGTTGAAATTGAAAATGATAATGGGGATGTGAAAAAATTTCGTATCGTAGGGCCTGAAGAGATCTATGGTGATGCAAAGGGCTATATTTCCATAGATTCACCGATGGCTCGAGCTTTGTTAAAAAAAGAAGTCGATGATGAGTTCGAGGTTACAACCCCTGAAGGTAGAAAAGAGTGGTTTATCAATTCAATAAAATACGATAAATCTTAATCATCCTCAGAACTTGTCAACTTGCTGATAAGTTCTTTTCTCTTCTCTTCACTCATTTTTGCAATCAAGCAAGCTAGTTCAGCAGAACTTTCATTCTCACAAAAAAAGTAATTCAAAGGCACACCTAGCTCATCCGCTAGCTGCTTTAGAGTGCGCACGTCTGGAGTATGCTTTCCTTTTTCGTACTGATTCATTCGCGGACTGGCTGAACTTTCATCCATACCGATACAAACCCCCAATGCTTTTTGGGAGAGGTTTGCTTTTTTTCGCGCGTCTTTGAGACGTATTGGGATTGGATTGTCGAAAGACACTTATTATTCATATTGTAGATTCCAAGTAACTAAGATTTTCTTAGTTTTACCGATCTCTGTATACTAAGCAATCCTTAGTTTTTGGTATCATAAACGGAAATGAAACGTTCTAAAAGAATCAGTGCGATAATGCATAAGCTGTTGATTGAAAATGAAATGGATGGTTTTTCAGTTATTGAAGCTAGAGATGCATACCTAACAATTAAAGATATACCATCGGATCTCGATGAAGCTCGAAAACGTGTTTACCGTCAAATCTGGCAGTTTGAACGGAAAAACTGGCTAAGAGGCGAAGGGGAAGGAAGAAATAAAAAATACTTTCAAACAGATCTTTTCAAAAGCTACCACTTCAGCACTAAAAGGATGATTGAGAGAGAAATAATCGAAAGTAAGAATAGTATTGATCACTTTTCTGTCTTACTCAAAGAATGTAATACTTATAAGGGAGAGCTAGAAGTTGCACTCGGTGAGGTAGAAGAGTGTCGCTCCCTCAAAGAGCGCTTTCCTGAATTAGAGCCTAAATTAACCCCGTTACTAGAAAAAGCTCGAGATCGTTCTGCTTTTTTGCTTGGCAAAGTGAACGTACTTTCAAATGTACTGAAAACCCTCACAAAGGAACGAACATCGTGTTGAGACAATTGTAGAAGGAATAGACTACTCTAGCTATAAATAAGTACCGAGTTAAACTCACTTTTTATCAGGCGATTCTTGGGCTAACAACAACCAAAATAGAATCATCTCGATTACTTCAAGTAAGATATTCTCTGTACTTTTTCAGATTGAATAAAGAACATTTTTACATACTCTCAATGCGCCTTCACTATGATTTTAGCTCTAGTGAAAAATATTTGATGCATAAATAAATTCAATTTCTTAATAGTGACGTTCAACAAACACTCCGTAACCACAGAGTATTTTTTGAACTTGATTGCATACATCACGACTCGGACTCTGAAAATTCGTGATTTTGGACTCAGAATTTACCCTCACTACACTTACTCAAGAAATTTTAGATCCCATGTTTTACACAATCATTTCAAAAAGCCAACGAAAACCCATTTCCGTTGCGTTATTTCTCTTTTTTGTTGCATGAAATGCATGTATAGTTGCATAAATAGCCACAAAAAATGCAACAAGAGCGTCTAAATGCTTAAACATATGAATCTTATAGCGAACTTGTGTAGGTTTGCATTAAAAGACAACCCTTCTCCTGAAGTCATCAAGGCTACTTTAAAATTACGTGATGCTATAAAAAAAGACGGACTGGAAGTTGAGGCGAGGGCTTTAAGCACTCTAGTAGATAAAGCAACTACCCAAAAAGTTATGGGATTAGATAGTAAAAAGATATCTTGGAGTAAAGTATCCTCCCCTAATTTAGGAGGTACTTTAACATTTTCAACTCCGTTACCAGTAGATAAAGAAACAGGAACTCCTCTTG
>NZ_AFWF01000310.1 GCF_000222605.1 Vibrio ichthyoenteri ATCC 700023
CGTTGCATTCGGGAAAGCATCAAAGAGCTATCAGATCACCCACAAATAAGTAAAGAGTTGCTCTTTTTAGATAGTGACAAAGGTGACAAAGGTTTCGAGCTAATCAAAAAAGGTAAAACCATCACAGGCATAAAGTTTATCTTTCGCTGGTTAAAGCTAGGAACGATTGACGAACTGAACCAACATGAAGCGATGAAAACTATAAGAAATTTAGAAATTAAACGTTTACAAAGCAATGTGCGCCTAAGTGAGGGGGAGCTTGAAAGCTTAGCTATAGCTTACCGCTATATAGGAAAAAATGAACAAGCATTAAAGATAGAAGAAAGCTTATCAAAAAGACTTCTTCAACAAAGTAACCGAGAATCTGAAGATAACCAACAAGCTATAGATTCCTTACTAGATAAAATCGAAACCTTATCAAAACTCAGCGATAACCCAGATTACTAAGATCACATCATCTAGGTGTTAGCTCTTAAAAATGATAAAACCTAGGTAATGTTCGTGACGAATGACACATTTTAGGTAGCACAACAAATTTAGAACCTAAAATGTGTAACT
>NZ_AFWF01000309.1 GCF_000222605.1 Vibrio ichthyoenteri ATCC 700023
TGCGTATTTCGGTGATTGCGATCGGCTGTTTCGGTTTATTCCGATCACTTGATCCTGCCGTTTTTCTCTCTTCTTATTTTTACTCTAAGTGATCGGATTGCGCCAGTTTTCTCATTGATTCACCTCCCAGTTCTATTCGATGACTATTGTGTACTAGCCGATCCATTAGCGCGTCTGCGACGGTCGCGTTGCCGATCATGTTGTACCACTCCTTTACAGGTAACTGACTGATGACGATTGTGCTGCTGTTTTGATAACGATCTTCCAGCACTTCTAATAAGTGACCCGCATGCTCTTGAGTCAGCTTTTCCATCCCCCAGTCGTCGAGGATCAGTAAGGCTTTCTTAGCCAATGATTGGAGTTGTTTTTGATAGCTTCCATCCAGACGACCAGCGGTCAGGTCGTCAAGCAAGCGAGTTAATCGGTAGTACCTAACCGTTTGTTGTTGGTCACAGGCGCTGGTTGCCAGGGCGCAGGCAAGATACGTTTTGCCTGCGCCTGTTGGGCCTGTAACCAAGATGTTCTGGTGTTTGTATAGATAACTGCCCGTCAGAAGTTCGCCCATCTGCTTACGATTGAGGTTTCGTCCCTCCTTATAGATGAGTTGGCTCGGCTGCGCATCTACTCTCAGCTTGGCTTGTCGTTTAAAGCGTTGGATTTTGCTCTGATTGCGATTCAAGATCTCGCTTTCCAGAAGTAGGCTTAGCCTTTCCTCGAAGTCCAGTTCTGCGTAGGTGGTCAGTTGCTCTTGCTGCTGCTCTAATGCTTTCGCTGCATGGCTCAAGCGTAGGGTTTTGAGTTGGTCGTTCAGTGCATTCATATCCTTTCTCCTAGTGATAACTGTTCGGGCCACGAACATTGCTATGAACAAGGTTTGGCGTACTCGTGTTGTCTTTACTCAGTTGTCCTTCACGATTGTTTTTCAGCAAATTGCTGATGAAGGTGTAATTGGATTTTGTCAGCATCAGCGCATCTTTACAGGCTTGCTCTAGGCGCGATTCGCCATAGGTTTTACTGAGGCTGAGCAAGCCAAGACAGGAACGATAAGACTGCTCTGGATGAGGCTTGGAGTTCAGCATCTTATTGACGACTTCTCGTGTGGCTGGGCCGATATTGGCTCCCCAGCTAAGCAAGCGCCCTGGCGACCACTTCTGATGTTGATGGTTGCTTGGCATGTGCTCTGGTTGGGTGCTGTTTCCTCGCTCTCTTTGGCTACGTGGATGCTGGGCCACCAAGTTACCTTGATGGTAGATCTGCACAAGGCGTTTAGAGGCTTCCAACTCGACATAGTGACCAACAAGTTGATGGGGAACCGAGTAGTAATGACGACGATATTCGATGTGATAGTCAGGGCCAACTTTGGCTCGTTTAGTTTCGGTATACAGGTAACGCTGCTTAGGCAGTGGCTTTAATGCAGGTTTGTCGAGTTTATCGAACAACGCTTGACGGCTCGCGCCATACTGTTTCATCTCACGCTGATTTAACTCATCCATGAGTTCACGGATGGCGAGATTCAACTCTTTAAAGGTATGGAAGGTTTGGTGTCGCAGCCGCATCATGATCCAGCGTTCCACTAGGAGCACGGCATTCTCTGCCTTGGCTTTATCTTTAGGTTTGTAGGGGCGAGCTGGCATCACAGCGGTTTGATAGTGATTCGCCAGTTTTTGATAGCTATCGTTCAGCCTCGGCTCATAACGATTGGCTTTAGTGACCGCGCTGCGTAGGTTATCGGGAACTAAGAGTTGTGGTACGCCACCGAAGTGTTCGAACGCATTCGTATGCGCCTCTAACCAGTAGGGCTTCCCTTGGCTGGGGAAGGCTTCAACATAAGTGTAATTGGACGCGCCTAAAGTCGCGACGAACACCTCCGCTTCGCGCACTTCGCCTGTGTCAGGATTGACCACCTGGAGCCGAGGCCCACAGTAATCGATAAACAGTTTATCACCTGCAACATGCAGCTGGCGCATGCTGCGTTTTTGGGTTTTGAACCAACGAGTGAAGTGCTCGCAGAACTGAGTGTAAGCGTAAGCTTGTTCTTGATATTGCTCATGATACTCCTGCCAGAGCAGCATCTTTGTCATGCCTTTACGTCTGAGTTCGACTGCGTATTGAGTGAAGTCTGGCATGACTTTATCTCGACTGGCTTTCTTGCCGTGATATAACGCCTGTGTGAGATCTACATCGCTGCAACTATCGGGTAGAGGCCAACCAAGTTGGCTTTGTTTAAAGCGAGTAAGGAGTTCAGATATGGTGGACGGGCCGAGTTTAAGGCAAGAAGCGATACCACGATTTGAGAGACCGCAGTCGTACTTAAGGCGTAATACCTCTTTAATTTTGTTCATTGGAGTTCTCTTTTTGGCCATTGTCGCTTCCTTACTTGCTTGTTTAAGAAGTAAAGAATAGCGAGCTATTGATTTAAAAGAGAAAAAGGAAGGATTTCGGCCATTACGATCGCGGTTTTCGCTATTCCGATCACCGATTTCGGAGTTAGGCTAAAAGTGATCGGATAATCGCGGAATTAGTGATCGGTTTAAACCGAAATGGGTGATCGGATAATCCCGAAATGACTGATCGGAATGCTCCGAAATATGCA